>NZ_JBEPPU010000006.1:0-172272 GCF_040547465.1 Frigoribacterium sp. PvP054 | reverse complement strand
CTATTGTTCCCCCCGAGCGCCAGCCGACTAAAAGCCGCGGGCCCCCCCCCCCCCCCCGCCGCCCGCCCCCGCCCCCCCCCCGGGGGGCCCCCCCCCCCGGGGGGGGGGCCCCCCCCGCCACGACCCCCACCACCGACGAGGAGACACCATGGCCGACGCCAACCTGACCCGCCCCTACGACATCATCGGCATCGTGCCCGAGTTCGAGCTCACGAGCACAGACATCACCGACGGCGCCGAGCTGCGCCGCCCGCAGGTGAGCGGCATCATGGGCCCGGGTGGCGACGACGCCAGCCCGCAACTGAGCTGGTCCGGAGCCCCCGAGGGCACCAAGAGCTTCGCCGTCACGATCTACGACCCCTACGCGCCCACCGGTTCGGGCTTCTGGCACTGGGCGGTCGCCGACCTGCCGGCCGACACGACCGACCTGCCGTCGGGTGCCGGCGACGACCAGGGGTCCGGCCTGCCCGAGGGCGCGATCCAGCTGAAGAACGACGGGGGCCTGGCCCGTTACGTCGGCGCGGCCCCGCCGGAGGGCCACGGCCCGCACACGTACTTCGTGGCCGTGCACGCCCTCGACGTGGAGAAGATCGGGGTCGACAAGACCGCCAGCCCGGCGTACCTCGGTTTCAACCTGCACTTCCACACCCTGGCTCGCGCCGTCATCTCGGCCACCTTCGAGGTGCCCGCGGCCTGATCGCACGCCCCGCCACGACGCGACGACGCCCCGCCACGATCTCGTGGCGGGGCGTCGTCGCGTCCCGTCGCCCGACCCGCGGGCCGCCGGACACGGGCCCGCGGGTCGACGGCGTCAGGCCTCGCGGCCGCTCGGCATCTGCGTCTTGCGCGGGTCGGTCTCGGCGAGACCCTCGAAGATCGACTCGATGCGTGACAACACGTCGGCCTCGAGCGTGACGCCCGACGCCTTCGCGTTCGACTCGACCTGCTCGGGGCGCGACGCCCCGATGATGGCCGAGGCGACGTTCTCGTTCGAGAGCACCCAGGCGAGCGACAGCTGGGCCTGGGTCAGACCCAGATCCGACGCGATCGGCTCGAGCTGGGCGACGGCGTCGAGGACGTCGTCGCGCAGCCAGCGCTCGATCATGCCCGCACCGCCCTTCTGGTCCGTCGCCCGGCTGCCCTCAGGCAGCTCGGCACCGACCTTGTACTTGCCCGTCAACACGCCCTGGGCGACGGGCGACCAGACGATCTGCGAGATGCCGAGCTCGGTCGAGGCGGGGACCACCTCGTCCTCGATGACGCGCCAGAGCAACGAGTACTCGGGCTGGTTCGAGACGAGCTGGATCTTCAACTCGCGGGCGAGGGCGTGCGCCTCACGGAGCTGCTCGGCGTTCCACTCCGAGACGCCGACGTAGAGGATCTTGCCCTGGCGGACCAGGTCGGCGAAGGTCTCCATCGTCTCGTCGAGGGGCGTCTCGACGTCGTACCGGTGGGCCTGGTAGAGATCGACGTAGTCGGTCTGCAGACGCCGGAGCGACCCGTCGATCGACTCGGTGATGTGCTTGCGGCTGAGCCCGGTGTCGTTGTGCCCCTTCGGGCCGGTCGGACCGTAGACCTTGGTGAAGATCTCGAGGGACTCGCGACGCTCGCCCTTCAGCGCCTCGCCCAGGACGGTCTCGGCCTGCGTGTTGGCGTAGACGTCGGCGGTGTCGAACGAGCTGATGCCGACGTCGAGGGCGGCACGGACGCAGCGCGTCGCCGTGTCGTTCTCGACCTGCGAGCCGTGGGTGAGCCAGTTGCCGTAGGTGAGCTCGCTGACCTTGAGCCCGCTGTTTCCGAGGTACCTGAACTTCATGACGACCTTTCTCGGTGGTGCCGCGTCGATGCGGCACCCGGTCGACGCTAGTCACGGGCCGCCCCGCCCGCCCGGTCGCGGACCGCGTCGGGCACCGTGAAGCCCGAGGGCGTGCGGTGCCAGAAGGCCCGCAGTCGGAGCGGTCCGGCACCGAGCGACCGGGCGATGCCCGAGGCCCAGACGTCGACGGCGACGCGGTCGACGGGGTCGTCGTCGACGGTCTGCCAGACGCAGACCAGCTGCCGGGCCCTGACCCGCAGGCCCTGGTGACGCCAGAGGTCGACGAGTTCGTCGACGTCGGGCCGGCGAGGCAGGCGCGGAACGCCGTGGAGCCGGCCCGCCGGGGCGAGCTGGCGGCCGTCGGCGGCGAGGAAGGCGAAATGGACGACCTCGCGCTCGCAGCTCTCGGCGCACAGGCGGGTCGCATGGTCGAGCAGGGCCCGGTCGTCGGCGTCGGCTGCGAGGACGGGGAGGCGCAGGAGAGCGGCATCGGCATCGACGGGAACGGAGCCGCCGCGGACGCGCACGCCTCAGCCCACCGGAAGGAGGGGACGGACGTCGGACGGGGTACGACGCATGGGTGGGAGGACCGTCAGGTCACCGGGGTCGATCACGGACAGGATCGCCGCGGCCCACCGCTGGTCGTCGCACGTCGCCGAGAGGGACTCGTCGGGGCTCTGCCACACGAGGAGGACGGACGCGGCCTCGACCCAGGCCGCCACCTCGACGATGCGGAGGGCGATCGTGCCCACCCGGTCGCGATCGGGCTCGACCGGGAGGCCGCCGACGGCGACGGGCGGAGCGACGGGGACGCCGTCCGGTCCGAGGTACATCCACAGCAGGGCCCGGTCGTCGGACGGCTCGAGGCAGAACTCGTGGACGAAGTCCTCGAGCTGCTCGTCGGTGGGATGGGGGGCGAGGACGGGAGGGTAGGTGTCGATGGAGGTCATGGGACGAGGCTGGCGGCCACGGTGTCGACGGTGGCACGCAGCCGGCCCGCCTGTGGAGGACGTCGGCGTCGGCCGAGCTGGGGAGGAGACGACCGGCTCGGGACCGGGGACGCGACCCGACGACTACCATCCCCGGCATGACGACCCCCGCCACCCCCACGAATCCCGCCGTCGCCCTGCCGGACGGTCGGGTCGTCCCGGCGCTCGGCCAGGGCACCTGGAACCTCGGCGACGACCCCCGGCGGCGCGAGGCCGAGATCGCGGCCCTCCGCGCCGGGCTCGACGCCGGGCTCACGATGGTCGACACGGCCGAGATGTACGGCGGAGGGCGGTCGGAGTCGCTCGTCGGCGAGGCGATCGCCGGGCGCCGCGACGAGGTGTTCCTGGTCAGCAAGGTGCTGCCGAGCAACGCCTCGCGGCAGGGCACGGTGGACGCCTGTCACGCCAGCCTCGATCGACTGGGCACGGACCACCTCGACCTCTACCTGCTGCACTGGCGCGGACGTCACCCGCTCGCCGAGACGGTCGACGCCCTGGAGACGCTGGTCGCCGAGGGCGCGATCGGCGGCTGGGGCGTCAGCAACTTCGACGTCGACGACCTGCACGAGCTGCTCTCGGTGCCCGGGGGCGACAAGGTCCAGACGAACCAGGTGCTCTACAACCTGGCCCGTCGCGGTCCCGAGTTCGACCTGCTGCCCTGGGCGCGCGAGCACGGCGTGCCGTTGACCTCGTACTCCCCCGTCGACGGCGGCGAGCTGCTCGGGCACCCCGTCCTCGCGCAGGTCGCGGGCGACCTCGGCGTCTCGCAGGCCCAGCTGGCCCTCGCCTGGGTGCTGCGCCTCGTGCCCGACCTCATGGTCGCGGTCAAGGCGGGCACGGCCGAGCACACCCTCGAGAACGCGGCCGCCCTGGCGATCGACCTCGACGACCAGGCCTTCGTGCAGCTCGAGCGGGCGTTCCCCGCACCGACGACCGGGGTGCCGCTCGAGATGCGCTGACCCGCGCCTCCTGGGCTCGCCTCACGCCGACGCATGCAGCAGAGTGGAGGGACCAGCCCGGGTGACATCGACGTCAGCCGGACGCGAGCTCCAGAGGACACCGCATGATCATCGACAAGGCCGACGTGATCGTCACCAGCCCCGACCGCAACTTCGTGACGCTGAAGATCACGACCTCCGACGGCGTCACCGGCCTCGGCGACGCCACCCTGAACGGTCGTGAGCTCGCCGTGGTCGCCTACCTGACCGAGCACGTCGTCCCCCTGTTGATCGGGCGCGACCCCGCCCGCATCGAGGACACCTGGCAGTTCCTCTACCGCAGCGCCTACTGGCGTCGGGGGCCGGTCACCATGGCCGCGATCGCCGCCGTCGACGTCGCGCTGTGGGACGTCAAGGCCAAGGTCGCCGGACTGCCCCTCTACCAACTGCTCGGCGGCGCCTCGCGCACCGGCCTGCTGACCTACGGCCACGCCTCGGGCAAGGACCTGCCCGAGCTCTTCGACAGCGTCCGCGACCACCAGGAGCAGGGCTACAAGGCGATCCGCGTCCAGACCGGCGTGCCCGGTCTCCGATCGATCTACGGGATCGCCTCGAACGCCACCTTCGACGCCAACAGCGGCGTGCGCTACGACCACGAGCCCGCGCAGCGCGGCGCCCTGCCGGCCGAGGAGGACTGGGACACCCGGTCGTACCTGCGGCACGTGCCCACCGTGTTCGAGGCGGTGCGGAACGAGTTCGGCCCCGAGATCCCCCTGCTGCACGACGGCCACCACCGCATGACGCCGATCCAGGCGGCGCGGCTCGGCAAGAGCCTCGAGCCCTACGACCTGTTCTGGCTCGAGGACGTCACGCCGGCCGAGAACCCCGAGGCCCTGCGCCTCGTGCGGCAGCACACGACCACTCCCCTGGCGATCGGCGAGATCTTCAACACGGTGTGGGACTACCAGCAGATCATCCGTGAGCAGCTGATCGACTACGTGCGGAGCGCCGTGACGCACACGGGCGGCATCACCCACCTCAAGAAGGTGCTCGACTACGCCTCGCAGTACCAGATCAAGTCGGGCATGCACGGGCCGACCGACATCTCGCCGGTCGGCATGGCGGCCGCGATGCACCTGGGCCTCGCCATCCACAACTTCGGCATCCAGGAGTACATGAAGCACGGCGCGAGGACCGACGAGGTCTTCCGGCAGAGCTTCACCTTCGTCGACGGCATGCTGCACCCGGGCGAGCAGCCCGGCATCGGCGTCGAGCTGGACGAACGGGCCGCGGCGGCGTACCCCTACGCCCAGGCGTACCTGCCCTACAACCGCCTGGCGGACGGCACGGTCCACGACTGGTGACGAGGAGGCGCGGCGCGCGAGAGGGCGTCAGTCGCCCTCGTACGCGGCCGCCAGTTCGGCGATGACGAGCCTGTTCATGCCCATCATCGCGGCCATGGCCCGGGCGGCGCCCTCGGGGTCGGGCCCGCCCAGGTAGCGGTCCATGACGGTGGGGACGACCTGCCAGGAGAAGCCCCAGCGGTCCGTCACCCAGCCGCACCGCCCCTCCTGCCCGCCGTCGGCAGCGAACGCGTCCCAGTAGTGGTCGAGCTCGTCCTGGGTCTCGACCGAGATCGAGAACGAGGTCGCCTCGGTGGGCCGCGGGCCGCCGTCGCCGCCGTTCAGCAGGCGGTACGGCTGACCGTCGAGCTCGAGGTCGACGACCAGCGCCCGACCGGCCATGGCCTGGTCGGGGAAGTCCTCTGGATAGCGCGAGACGTCGGTGACGCGGGACGCCGGGAACAGGCCGACGTAGAAGTCGGCCGCGGTCTCGACGTCACGACCGAACCAGAGCGTGGGGGTGATGCGGGGCATGGCGCGCCTCCTCGTGGTGGGCCGGTGGCGCCGTCGCCGCCGTGCCGCACAGGCTAGCGCCGCCCGGCCCGCGGGGCGAGGACTAGCCGATGAGCGCCTCGATCGGACCCCGCACGAAGTACACCAGGAACCCGGCGGCGACGATCCACAGCAACGGGCTGATCTTCCGCGCCCGCCCGGCGAAGGCCCCCACGACGACCCAGCTGACGAAGCCGACGCCGATGCCGTTCGCGATCGAGTAGGTCAGCGGCATCGTGATGACGGTGAGGAACACCGGGAGGGCGACCGAGAAGTCGGTCCAGTCGATCTGGCTGATCTGCGACACCATCAGGGCGCCGACGATCACCAGTGCCGACGCGGCGACCTCGAGGGGCACGACCTGGGTCAGCGGCGTGAAGAACATCGCGAGCAGGAAGAGCGCCCCCGTGACGACCGAGGCGAAGCCCGTCCGGGCACCTTCGCCGATGCCCGAGGCGGACTCGACGAACACCGTGTTCGACGACGAGCTGGTCGCCCCGCCGGCGACCGCCCCGACGCCCTCGACGATGAGGGCCGAGCGCAGGCGCGGGAAGGTGCCGTCGGCGTCGGCGACGTCGCCCGCCTTGGCGAGGCCGGTCATCGTGCCCATCGCGTCGAAGAAGTTCGTGAACACCAGGGTGAAGACCAGCATCACGGCCGACAGCACGCCGATGCGGGCGAAGGCGCCGAAGCTGAACTGGCCGACCAGCGAGAGGTCGGGCAGCGCCACGATCTGGGTCGGCAGGACGGGGGCGTTGAGGTTCCAGTCGTCGAGGTTCTGGCCGTTCGACGGCGGCACCTGGAAGATCGCCTGGAGGGCGATGGCGATGACGGTCGTCGCGACGATGCCGATGAAGATCGCCCCGCGCACCCTGCGGGCCATGAGCACGCCGATGACGAGCAGGCCGATGACGAAGGTGATCGTCGGCAGCGTCGCGACCGAGCCCGCATCGCCCAGCTGCACGGGCGGCGACGAGGTGCCGCTGGTGCGGACGAAGCCCGAGTCGACCAGGCCGATGAAGGCGATGAAGAGGCCGATGCCGACCGTGATGGCCGTCTTGAGGGCCGCGGGCACCGCGGTGAAGATCATGCTGCGCAGGCCGGTCACGGCGAGGATGGTGATGACGAGCCCGTTGATCACGACCAGGCCCATGGCCTCGGGCCAGGTGACGTCCTGCACGACGTTGACGGCGAGGAACGAGTTGATGCCGAGACCCGCCGCGAAGGCGAACGGGAGGCGCGCGACCGTTCCGAACAGGATCGTCATGACCCCGGCGGTCAGGGCGGTGACCGCACCCACCTGACCGTTCTGCAGCCAGTTGCCGGCCACGTCCGTGGCCGCCTGGTCGGCGCTGAAGCCGCCGAGGATGAGCGGGTTCAAGATGACGATGTAGGCCATCGTGACGAAGGTCACGACGCCGCCCCGGATCTCGCGCGCCCAGGTCGAGCCGCGGTGCGTGACCTCGAAGAAGCGGTCGAGCGTGCCCCCGACTCCGGGTCGCGGTGGCGTGGTGGCGGGGGCGTTCGTGGCCATGGCGATGCGTCTCCGGTGGGATCGGACGTGGGGGGAAGAGAACAGGATAGGCCGTGTGCGCGGTGCACGATGCAACGCTGCGCACCGCCGCGTCCGCCCCGTCGACGGGTCAGCCCCCGAGCCCGGCGATCAGGTTGACCGTCGAGGCGAGGATCACCGACCCGAACAGGTACGACAGCAGCATGTGGCGCAGCACGACGGCGCGGATGACGCTCGACCCGATGTCGGTGTCGGCGATCTGGAACGTCATGCCGAGCCCGAAGGCGACGTAGGCGAAATCGGCGTAGCGCGGCGGGGCGTCCTGGTTGAACGAGATGCCACCGACCTCGTCGCCGCTGTAGTAGAGCACGGCGTACCGCAGGGTGAAGAGCGTGTGCACGAGGAACCACGACAGGGCGATGCTGACGACGGCGAGCCCGGCGAGGAGGTCCTCGGCCGCCCCGCCCATGCTCGTCGCGCGGACGAGGACGACCCCGACCGCGAACAGGCTCGCGACGCTCGCGCCCACGAGCAGGAGGTCGCCGGCCGGTCGGGACGGGTCCTCTCGGGTCGCCCAGCGGCGGGTGTCGTCGGCGTCGAACCGGCCGACCGCGAGCCAGACCCAGGCGAGGTAGACGACGCAGGCCGCGGCCCAGCCGATCGCGACGGCGACGGAGGGCAGCACCCAGGGCCACGTGCCGACCACGGCCACGACGCCGACCACGGCCATCACGACGAACCGGAGGCGCGAGCGGCGGACGCGCACGGCGGTGGCCTGGGGGTCGACTCGGGGGCTCATGCCCCGATCGTGCCAGACCC
Source organism: Frigoribacterium sp. PvP054 (assembly GCF_040547465.1). Lineage (NCBI taxonomy): Bacteria > Bacillati > Actinomycetota > Actinomycetes > Micrococcales > Microbacteriaceae > Frigoribacterium > Frigoribacterium sp. PvP054. The sequence continues at coordinate 164,302 of NZ_JBEPPU010000006.1, read as the reverse complement.
CGCCCGCCCGGTGACGCCGTGCGCGTCGAGGTCGGAGGAGCCTAGGAGGCGCGGTGCACGCCGAGCGCGCGCGTCACCAGGGGCACCTGCAACGGCAGCCGGGCGATCGTCACGGCCCGGCGCACCGTCGTGGCCCGCTCGCTCCGCACGGCGCGCAGGGCCATCGAGACGTTCGCCGGGAACACGGCGACGAAGAGGGCGGCGGCGGCCAGACCGCCCGCCCGACGCGTCCTCGGCGACAGGAGGGCGACGGCGATGCCGACCTCGGCGAGGCCCGCTCCGATCGTCCAGAACCGGGCCGGCCCCGGCACGCTCCGCGGGACGACCGCGTCGTAGACCGCGGGCCTGGCCAGGTGGAGGACGCCGGAGCCGCCCAGGATCGCGGCGAGGACGCGGGCGTCCCGACGGGCGGCGGACCTCGGGGGGCGTCGGGGGCGGTGGCTCATGGGACCATCTTGCGCGCGCCTCCCGGGGTGGGCCGTGGGCGACGCGGCGCGGCGCTCAGACGGCGCGGCTGACGCCCCGGCTCGTGATGGCCGACATGAGGGCGTCGACGGGCTCGCGGGCGGCGCCCGGGTTGGCGACGAGCACGTAGTCGACGTCGCCGAGGGTGGGCAGCGAGAACCGGTCGCTGACCTTGACGAGGTCGGTGGGGATGAGCGAGAACGGGAACACGGCCACGCCGATGCCCGCCCGCACCGCGGCGAGCACCCCGTTGACGTCACGCGTGTTGCAGGTGATGCGCCAGGTGCGGCCGGCGCGCTCGAGCGCGTCGATGGCCATCTGCCGACTGAGGCTCGGCGCCTGGTACGCGATCAACGGGACGGGCTGGCCGGCTTCGACCACGAGCTTGTCCTGGCCGATCCAGACCATCGCGTCACCGGCGACCCGGGTGCCCTCGTCGGACTCGCCCGCCGTCTGCTTGACGAAGATGAGGTCGAGGTGGCCGGCGGCGAGGCGGCGGCGCAGGGGCGCGGACTGGTTGACGGTGAGCTCGAGGTTGATCTGCGGGTAGAGCTGGCGGAAGTGGCGCAGGATGCGCGGCAGCTGGGTGATCGCGAGGTCGTCGGCGGCGCCGAAACGCAGGCGACCGCGCATCGCCGAGCCGCTGAAGTAGCTCTCGGCCGCGGCGTGGGCGGCGAGGATCGTCCGGGCGAAGCCGGCCATGGCGTCGCCGTTGTCGGTCAGGCGCACGTCCCGGGTGTCGCGGGCCACCAGCGTGCGGCCCGCGGCCTTCTCGAGTCGGCCGACCTGCTGGCTGACCGTGGGCTGGCTGATGCCGAGGCGCTGGGCGGCCCGGGTGAAGCTGCGGGTCTCGGCCACGACGAGGAACGTCGCGAGCAGCGTGGGGTCGTACACCGCGCCTCCTCGGTCGAGCGGGCCTGGGGCCCCGTCATTCACGAAGCCAATGCGATTGATCATCTCCCACCGGGGTCCGAATGACCAGCCCGGCCGTACCGTCGATGCAGACCGTGAACCGAACCCCAGCGCAGGAACCGTGATGTCCGCCCCGCCCCGCACCGACTTCCCCCCGACCGCCCCCCTCCCGATCAGCACGACCCGCCCGCCGTGGCGGCACACCTTCATCGCCCTCAGCGTGCCGAACTTCCGGCTCTGGACGGCCGGCAACGTCGTGGCCATGACCGCCGGGTGGATGCAGCGCATCGCCCAGGACTGGCTCGTGCTCGAGCTGACCGGCAGCGCCACCGCAGTCGGCGTCACCGTGGCGATGCAGTTCGCCCCGATGCTGTTCTTCGGCCTGCTCGGCGGCGTGATCGTCGACCGGTTCTCGAAGCGGGCGCTCATGCTCGTCACGCAGAGCGTCTTCGCGGTGCTGAGCCTCGGCCTCGCGGCCCTGACCCTCTCGGGCGCCGTCGAGGCCTGGCACGTCTTCGCCATCGCGTTCGCCACCGGCCTCGTGACCGTCGTGGACAACCCGGCCCGCCAGGTGATCGTGACCGAACTCGTCGGACACACCCATCTGCGCAACGCGATCAGCGTCAACTCGAGCGTGTTCCAGCTCGGCGGCATGGTCGGCCCCGCGATCGCCGGCGTCCTGCTGCTCGCCGTCGGCGCCGGGTGGGCCTTCGTCGTCAACGGCGTGGCCTGCCTGGTCGTCGTCGTCATGCTGACGCTGCTGCGCACGGCGCAGATGACCCGGGTCGCCCCGGCCGCCCGAGGACGGGGCCAGTTGCGCCAGGGGCTCGCCTACGCGCGGTCGAAGCCGACCATCGTCGTCCCCGTGCTGCTCGTGGGCGTCTACGCCGTCTTCGGCCTGACCATGCCGGTGCTGCTCGCGTCGTTCGCCGCCGACGTGTACGACGTGGGGCCCGGCGGCTACGGCCTCTTCAACTCGATGATCGCCGTCGGCGCGCTGACCGGCGCCCTGCTCTCGACGCGTCGGGCGACGATCCGGCTGCGGACCATCGTGCTCGGCGTCCTCGTGACCGGCGTGCTGCAGGCCGTGGCCGGGTCGATGCCGTCGCTCGTCCCGTTCGCCGTCGTGCTCGTCGGCGTCGGGCTGGCCTCGCTGCTGTTCTTGACGGCGGCGAACCAGCTCGTGCAGATGTCGAGCAACATCGCGATCCGCGGGCGGGTGATGTCGCTGTACATCCTCGTGCTGCTCGGCGGTCAGGCGATCGGCGGCCCGCTGATGGGCGTGATCGTCGAGACCTTCGGCACGCACGCCGCCATGGTGGTCTCGGGCGGGGTGCCGGCCGTCGCCGCGGCCGTCACGGCGATCGCGTTGGCCCGACGGGGGCAGCTCACGCTGCAGGTGCGCACCCGGTGGCACGTGCCGGTGGTCAGCATCGAGCAGCGCTAGGCCCGGCCGGGGTCAGACCGCGGCGCCGCGGGTCAGCGCGGCGACGACGTCGGCCATCACGTCGCCGGCCGCCTGCTCGCCGGTGGCCGGCCAGTCGAAGGCGACGCCCAGCGTGATGCACACGAGCACCCGGGCCAGGGTGCGGGGCTCGAGGCCGGTGATCTGCACCGCGTGCCCCCGGAACACCTCCTCGACGAGCGCGTGCACCGCGTCGAGCACCTCGCGGCGTTGCCGCACGAAGTCCGCCATCACCTCGGGGTGCGCGAGGGCGTGAGCCCGGAACTCGCTCATCAGGGCGAAGTCCTCGACCTGGCCGGGCCCGTAGGGGGCGAACGCCGTGCTGATCTTCTCGGGCAGCTGCTCGAGGGTCGTCCCCGGCAGGAACATGCCCTGCAGCGCCCCCAGTGCGCCGTCGGTCTCGCGACGCATGAGGCTGACGACCAGGTCGTCCTTCGACGAGAAGTTCGAGTAGACCGCCCCCTTGCTGAACCCGGCGGCGCGGGCCACGTCGTCGAGGGTCGTGGCGTGCACCCCGCGACGGGAGAACAGCTCGGACGCCGCGTCGAGCAGTCGCTGCTTGACCTGCGCTCGGGGCGTGCGCGGAACGGGAGCGCCTGCGGTGCTGGCCATGCTGCGACCCTAACGGGTGCGGGTGATCCTCAGAAGTCACCCGCGTGGACCCCGAACGGGGCGCATACCGACGGGTATCGGGGCGTTACCATCGGATCGCCTGGTGAACCCGAAGCATCAGGAGACCGCGTGGGTGCGCGACCGCCCGACCCTCACCAGGTCGACGCCTCGGTCGCGCACCCCGCCCCGGCACCGCGGACCGCCGCGGGTGCGGTCGGTCGACCCGCGCCTCCTCGGACGGTCGTCGTCGAGGTCGGTGGCCTCAGATCGCGGTGCGTCGCGACGAGCCGCCGAAGCCGATCGACACGTCCAGGCGCCAGGCCTTCGGCTCGCCCGACACGTGCGTCGTGCCCACGAAGCGCAGCCGGTCGCCGGCGCCGAGGCTGAGGACGCCGTGCACGTCGAGGTTCTCGCCGAGCCGGAAGACGATCTCGTGCTCGTCGAGCAGCTCGTCGTCGACGGTCGCACCGAAGGTCGCGCCGTCGAACGTCAGGGGCACGTCACGGAACACCAGTGACGGCGCTTCGTCCGACCAGTCGACCACCTCGGGCACCCGCGCCGCGACGATGCGGGCGTCCACGACCCCGTCGTCGTCGAGGGTGACCGAGGAGGCACGCAGGTCGATGCTGAGGTCGTCACCGTCGAGTCGGAAGCGGTTCTCCACGGCCCCACGCTACCCAGCACCGGCCCCGGGCGGAATGGTCGGACCGCGTCCGGGGTTCGCCCGGTCATGAAGAAGCGCATCGGGTTCTTGTCGTTCGGCCACTACCAGGACGTCCGCGGCTCGGCGACCCCGACCGCCCGGGAGGCGCTGGTCCAGTCGATCGAGCTGGCCGAGGCCGCGGACGAGATCGGCATCGACGTGGCCGCCGTGCGCGTCCACCACTTCGTGCGCCAAGCCGCCAACCCCTTCCCGCTGCTGGCCGCGATGGCGGCCCGGACGAGCCGCATACAGCTCGGCACCGGCGTGATCGACATGCGGTACGAGAACCCGCTGTCGATGGCCGAGCAGGCGGCCGCCGCCGACCTGATCAGTGCGGGCCGGTTGCAGCTCGGCGTCAGCCGGGGATCACCCGAGCCCGCCCTGCGCGGCTGGGAGGCCTTCGGCCACGTCCCGCGCGACGGCGAGAGCGACGCCGACCTCGCCCGCCGGCACACCGAGCTCTTCCGGGCCGCGATCGACGGCGCCGACGTGGCCGAGTCCGACCCGAAGATGACCGGCTGGTCGCACGGCCTCTCGGTCGAGCCCCGCTCCCCCGGCCTCGGCGAGCGCATCTGGTGGGGCTCCGGCAGCCGCTCGACGGCCGTCTGGACCGGAGAACAGGGCATGAACCTGATGAGCAGCACGCTGCTGACCGAGGACACCGGTGTGCCCTTCGACGAACTGCAGGCCGAGCAGATCGCGCTGTACCGCGAGGCCTACCGGGCCGCGGGGCACACCCGCGAGTCGCGGGTGTCGGTGAGCCGCAGCGTCATCCCCATCACCACGGACGAGGACCGCCGTTACTTCGGCGTCCGGGCCCAGGCCGACTCGCAGGACCAGGTCGGGCTGCTCGACGGCGTGCAGTCGCGCTTCGGCAAGAGCTACGTGGGCGAGCCCGACGTGATCGCGGCTCAGCTGGCCGCGGACGCCGCGGTGCGGGCCGCCGACACGATCCTGTTGACGGTGCCCAACCAGCTCGGGGTGGCGTACAACGCCCGTCTGCTGCAGACGGTGGCCGACCACGTCGCGCCCGCGTTCGGCTGGGTGCCGAACCTGGCCCGCGCGAGCTGAGCCGCGCCTCCCGCGCCTCCCGCACCGCGCCTCCTGCACCGCGCCTGTCGGGCTGGCGCCGCGGGCTGCGGTAGACAGGTGCTCATGTTCACCGACCTGCCAGAGCCCGCCCTGCGCGAGTACCGCAGCACCCAGACCGACCCCGACGACTTCGACGAGTTCTGGGCCACGACGCTCGCCGAGACGCGGGCACACCCGCTCGACCTGCGCGTCGAGCGGGTCGACACGGGGCTGACGACGCTCGACGTGTACGACGTGACGTTCTCCGGGTGGGCGGGGCAGCCCGTGCGCGCCTGGCTGCGCGTGCCGGCCGGGGCGACCGGGCCGTTGCCGGCGGTCGTGCAGTTCGTCGGGTACGGCGGCGGACGCGGCGCCGCGGTCGAGAACCTGTTCTGGGCGTCGGCCGGGTTCGCGCACCTGCAGATGGACACCCGCGGCCAGGGCTCGGGCTGGAGCATCGGTGCCACCCCCGACCCCGACGGCTCGGGCCCGGCGCACCCGGGCGTCATGACGCGCGGCATCGACTCGCGCGAGACGTACTACTACCGGCGGGTGTTCACCGACGCGGTGCGGGCCGTCGAGGCGGCTCGCGGGCTCGACGTCGTCGACGCCTCCCGCGTGTCGGTCGTGGGCGGCAGCCAGGGCGGGGGCATCGCCCTCGCCGTCGCGGGGCTCGTGCCCGAGGTCGCCGCCGTGGCGGCGTACGTGCCGTTCCTCTGCGACTTCCGGCGGGCGACGGTCATCACCGACGCCGACCCGTACAAGGAGATCGGACGCTACCTGGCCGTCCACCGGCACCGCGCCTCCTCGGTGCACGACGTGCTCGCGTACTTCGACGGCGTGAACTTCGCCCGGCGGGCCACCGCCCCCGCCCGGTTCACCACGGCCCTGATGGACCCGATCTGCCCTCCGTCGACCGTGTTCGGCGCGTTCCACGCCTACGGCGGCCCGGCCGAGATCACCGTCTGGCCGTACAACGGGCACGAGGGCGGCGGGTCGGAGGACGACCTCTTGGCACTCGCCCTGTTCCGCAGCCCGGGGGTCTGACGCCCCGACGGTGGGACCACGGTCGAGCCGACCACGCACGACGACCGGCCGCCCACCCCGAGGGGTGGACGGCCGGTCGTGACGTCCCCGGCGACCGAGGCCGGGAAGCGCGGTTCAGCCGATCGGCGTCGGGTTCGTCGGGTCGGGCGGCACGGGCAGCGAGCCGCGGATCTGGTTCTGCGCCTGGCACTGGCTGGTGCAGTTCGTCGCACCGGCGCTCAGCTCGATCGCGTCCTCGCCGAGCACGCCGCCGAGGCGTCCGCCCGACTGCACGAGCCACTTCGTGACGGTGCCCGACTGGAACGTCTTGGTCGCGACCTGCGGGCTGTCCTTGCCGAGCAGCATCTGGTGCGCACCGGCCCCCGAGGCGACCCCGTCGACCCCGTCACCGAAGTTGACCTTGCCCGTGTACTGGTTGACGAAGTAGAAGACGCCCGGCGCGAGGGTGTGCACGAACTCGACGGGGGTGCCGAACTCGGACTCCATCTGGAAGATGCCGCCCTGGGCACCGTCCTTGGCCTGGATCTTGAACTTCCCGGCCGAGGTGCCGAAGAGCACGACCAGGGTGTCGTCCTTGATCTCGAGGCTCTTGATCGTCGCGCCGGACCGCTGGGCCGCGGTGAGGGTCGGCACCTTCGAGGCGAAGACGGTCGTGGGCTTCGTCACCATGCGCTGGGTGTCGGGGGCGCCGGTCAGCGTGTAGTCGTAGACGCCGAGGGTCGCGACGTCGATGTCGAAGCCGTTGTTGACGCCGCGGACGGCGATGCGGCCGGTCGGCACGAGGCCGGAGAGCTTCGTGCTCTTGCCGGCGGCCGGGTCGTACGTCGTGCCGTTCACGGTCACGGCGTAGTCGCCGCCGGCGCTGGTCTTGCCCGAGGCGCTGGCGGGGGCGGCCGAGAGGGCGAGCGAGCCGGCGACGACCGCCGTCACGAGCACGGCCGCGCGGGCCCTGCGGAAGAAGGTGCTTGGCATGGTGGGCCTTTCGAGAGCGGAGGACAGCTCGTTCTGTGCTGTGGACCCCAGCATCGTGGGGCGCCGGCCCCGGCACCATCGGACCTTGGTACTAGTACCCGCCGGCCCCGGACCCGCCGGCTCGGTGCCCGCCGGCCCCGTACCCGTTGTCGCGCGCCCAGAGCGCGGCGCTCGTGCGGTCGGCCACCCCGATCCGGCGGAACACGCTGCCGACGTGCGCCTTGACCGTCCGCTCGCTGATGCCGAGCTGCCCGGCGATCTGCTTGTTCGCCAACCCACGGGCGAGCAGCCGCAGCACCTCGGCCTCCCGACCCGAGACCGGTCCGGGTGCCCCGACCGCCGCCGTCGGGGACGCGGGAGGCGCGGGTGACGCGGCCACGCCTCCTCCGTCGCGAGACGGCAGCAGCACGCGGGCCGCCCGGGGGTCGAGGGGTGCGCCTCCCCCGGCGGCGGCGCGGACGCCCGCGACGACGCCCGCGGGATCGGCGTCCTTCAGCAGGTAGCCGACGGCCCCCGCGGCGAGCGCCTGCTGCACCGAGGCCGGGTCGGGGAAGGAGGTGAGGACGACGACGTGCAGGTGGTCGTGCGCCTCGGTGAGGAGGCGTGTGGCGGCGAGGCCGCCCATGCCCGGCATCGAGAGGTCCATCAGGACGACCGCGAGGGGGACGGGACCGGCACGGTCGGCGTCGTCGGCGGCGAACGCCACGGCGTCCTCTCCGCTCGCCGCCTCGCCGACGACGACGAGATCGTCCGCGGTGTCGACGAGGGCGCGCAGCCCGGCTCGGACGAGCGGGTGGTCGTCGACCACGAGCACGCCGATCACGGGGCGGTCACCGTCAGGCGCCACCGGGTGCCGTGGCCGGGGCTCGTGGCGAGGTCGAGGGCGGCCCCCGCGTCGCGCACGGCGTCGGCCACGAGTCGCAGGCCGAAGTGGCCGTGGGGCGCGTGGTCGGCGGTCGCCGGGTCGAACCCCCGACCGTCGTCGGACACCGTCGCGACGACGCGCCGCGACCCGGCAGGGCCCGTCGAGCGCCCCGAGGCCGAGGGGTCGACGGCGACCGTCGCCGCCTCGACGTCGACGGTCGCCGCGGACGCACCGGAATGCTTGACGACGTTGACGAGGCACTCCTGGACGACGCGGTGCACGAGTCGTTCGGCGTCGGCGTCGAGCCGCAGGTCGCCCGCGATCGTCACCGTGGTGGCCACCCCACGCGCCCGGGTCGCCGTCGCCAGGTCGTCGAGCGCCGAGGCGAGGCCGGCGCGCCCGAGGTTGGGCGGGTAGATGTCGACCAGCAGGGTCCGGAGGCCGCCGATGCCGTCGCGGACCGAGCCCGCGACGCCGTCGAGGCCGTCGGCGGTGCCGACGTCACCGCGTCGGCGGGCGGCCGCGCCCTCGGCCGACAGCGCGAGCGAGGTGGCCACGAGGTCTTGAACGACCCCGTCGTGCAGGGTGCCGGCGATGCGGCGACGCTCGTCGGCGCTGGCCTCGAGTGCCCGCGTCAGGAGCGCCTCGCGCTGCAGCCTGGCCGAGCGCAGCGCCGTGAGCAGGCGCCACAGCACGGGTGCCAGCAGGGCCAGCACGACGACGACGCTGCCGACGGCGATGCCGGCGAAGCCCTGCCAGAGCTGCCCGCTGCGCTGCAGCACCTCGTCGTAGCGGAAGTACACCTCGAACAGCAGGGGCGTGCCCTCGGCGGTCCGCACCGAGCGGTAGGTCTCGAGCAGCTTGCCCTCACCGCGTTCGTAGGCGTTCTCGGGGGCCTCGAGGTCGCTGACCTCGGCGTCGACGCCCGCACCCCGCAGGGCCTCGAGCTCGTCCTCGGCGAGGCCGAACCGCTGCCCGACCAGGCGCGGCTCGTCCGACCAGACGATGCGGCCGTCGGCGTCCCAGATCTTGACCCGCACGATGCTGTCGCTCAGCACGTGGTCGCGCACCACGGCGTCGACGGCGGCGGTCGCACCCGGGTCACCCGACAGCAGGGCGTCGGTGAGCTCGGGCTGCACCAGGACGTCGGCGATGCGGTCGGCCCGGTCGGCGGCGTCGCGGACCGACTCGGTCTCGGCCAGGCGTCGGGCCGCGACGAGGGCGGCCACGATGACCGCGACGATGACGACCACCGCCACGACGGCGACCCAGGTCACCACCCGGCGGGGCGTCGGGTCGACGGCGTCGCGGGGGCGGGCGTCGGTGGGCGCGACCACCGGCGTCCAGGGCGGTGCCGAGCGGTCGGTGGGCGTCATCACGCCATTCTGCGGCCTGGCTGAGCGCCGGGAACACGGCACGGCCGGGTCTGGTTGGCTCCGGGCATGAAGTCGATCGTGTACTCCGAGACCGGACCCGCCCCCACCGTGCTGCAGCTCGTCGACCGCGACCTGCCCGAACCCGCCGCCGGCGAGGTGCGCGTGCGCGTCGTGTGGTCGGGCGTCAACCCCACCGACTGGAAGTCCCGTGCGGGCGGCGGCCCCGGCGAGTCGCTGCCGTTCGCCGAGGTCACGCCGAACCAGGACGGCTCGGGCGTCGTCGACGCCGTCGGCGAGGGCGTCTCCGGCCTCTCGGTCGGCGACCGGGTCTGGACCTACCTCTCGGCGCACCAGCGCCCGACCGGCACCGCTCAGGAGTTCACCGTGCTGCCCGCCTCGCGCGTCGTCCCGCTGCCCGAGGGCGTCGGCCTCGACGTCGGCGCGAGCCTCGGCGTGCCGGCCATGACCGCGCACCGTGCCCTGACCGTCCGCGAGGACGGCCCGAGCCGCCTGTCCCCCGGCAGCCTCGACGGCACGGTCGTCCTCGTCGCGGGAGGCGCGGGTGCCGTCGGCCACGCCGCCATCCAGCTCGCACGGTGGGCCGGTGCCACCGTCGTCACGACCATCAGCAGCGACGAGAAGGCGGCCCTGGCCACGGCCGCCGGCGCGCACCACGTCGTCAACTACCGCACGGGCGACGCCGCCGCCGAGATCCGCGAGCTCGCCCCCGACGGCGTGGACGTCGTGGTCGAGGTCGCGATCTCGCAGAACGCCGAGCTGCTGTCGCAGGTCGTCGCGCACCGCGCCTCCGTCGCGATCTACGCCGACAACGGCGGCGACACGACCACCATCCCGATCCGGGCCAACATGGTCACCAACACGCGCTTCCAGTTCGTGCTGCTCTACACCGTGGGCGAGGAGGCGCTGCAGGCGGCCGTCGAGGACGTCACCGCCGCCCTGCGCGACGGCGTCCTGCCCGTCGGCGAGGCCGCGGGCCTGCCGCTGCACACCTTCCCGCTCGCCGAGACGGCGGCCGCGCACGAGGCCGTCGAGGGCGACGTCGTGGGCAAGGTGCTGATCGAGGTCTCGGCCGAGTAGCGGTGCGGCGCGGGCGGCGCTGGCTAGGCTCGCGGGGTGACCGACGCCGCCAGCCGACCCGCGCCTCCCGCGCCTCCCGTCCCGCTAAGCCGCGTGCAGGCCGACGCCGTCCGACGGGGTGCGCTGCCGCCCGTCGAGGAGATCCGGCACGGTGTCTGGTCGGTCGCCTTCGCGTTCGGCGACGGCATCGACGACCACTCTCTCGGCTACGTCGTCGAGGGCTACGACGGGGCGCTCACGGTGATCGACCCCGGGTGGCACGTCGACGACAACCTCGACCGCCTCGAGCGGGCCCTCTCCGACGTCGACCACTCCCTCGCGGACGTCGACCTGATCGCCGTCACGCACCTGCACGCCGACCACCTGGGCGGGGCGGAGGCCCTCCGTCGGGCCTCCGGGGCCCGGATCGCGCTGCACGCCGCCGAGCAGGCCGCCCTCGCCGACCGGCCGGCCGACGCGGCCGCCGCCGACGCCGACATCGCCCGGTGGGGCGCGCCGGCGGACGAGCAGGAGGCGCTGGTCGCCTCGTGGGGGTCGGGTCGCCACCTGCCCGAGGTCACCGCCGACCTGCTGCTGGCCGACGGGGACGTGCTGCCCGTCGCGGGCCGGAAGCTGCGGGCGGTCCACACGCCCGGGCACACCGCGGGCCACCTCTGCTTCGTCGAACCCGAGCAACGCCTCGTCTTCACGGGCGACCACGTGCTGCCGCGCATCAACCCCGGCATCGGCCTCGGGGGCCGCACCCCGACGAACCCGCTGACCGACTACCTCGCGTCGCTCGAGCGCATGGTCGCCGTCGACGTGCCGGGGCCGGACGCGCTCGAGGTCTGCCCCGGCCACGAGTACCGCTTCACCGGGCTCCGCGAGCGCGCCGAGTCGCTGATCGCCCACCGCACCGACCGCGGCCGGGACGCCGCGACGGCCCTCGACGCCCTCGACCGGCCCACGGTGTGGCAGGTCGCCGAGCGCATGTCGTGGAGCGGCGGTGTCGCCTCACTTCACGGCTACCGGCTCGGGTCGGCCCTCGCGCAGACCGAGTGGCACGTGCAGGCGCTCGGCCGGGGCGACGAGCTGCGACCGGCCTGACACCTGCCCGAGCACGTCGGGGGGCGAGCGGCCTACTGTCGGGCGCGGCCCCGGGGAGCCGCACCGCACCTCCTGCCCGGGCCGCCACCACGACCGAGGAGAGACATGAGCACCACGACGACCCCCACCCGCGCCGCCCTCGTCCTGGGCGGTGGCGGCATCACCGGCATCGCCTGGGAGCTCGGCGTGCTGTCGCGCCTGCTCGAGGCGGGCGTGCCCGTGGACGAGGCCGACCTCGTGGTCGGCACGTCGGCCGGGTCGGTCGTCGGCACCATGGTGCGACTCGGCCGCGTCGACGAGGGCCTGGGCGAACAGTTCGAGGACGCCGTCGAGCTGCCGTCGGGCTCGATCGACCCCGAGGTGTTCCAGCAGACCCTCGGTCAGGCCCTGGCGGGCGCCACCAGCCACCAGGAGGCACGGGCCCGCATCGGCGCGCTGGCCCGCGAGACGCCCGTGGTCGCCGACGAGCCCGAGCTCGTCACGGCGATGCGCGACCGGTTCGGAGGCGCGGCCTGGCCCGACGCGGCGCTGACGGTCTGCACCGTGGACGCGACCGACGGCACGTTCCGACCCCTCGACGCCGACTCGGGCGTGGACCTGTACCGCGCCGTGGCCGCGAGCTGCTCGGTGCCCGTGGTCTGGCCCACCGTCGAGGTCGACGGTCGGCCGACGATGGACGGCGGCGTGAGGTCGGGCACCAACGCCGACCTGGCCGACGCCTACGACCGGGTGCTGGTGCTGTCGTGCGGCCCCGAGCTCGACGTCTCGCCCCTCGGCCCGACGCTGCCCCAGGTCGCCGCGGCCCGCCGCGCCGCCGGGCACGAGGTCTTCGTGGTCGAGGCCGACGCCGCAGCCCTCGAGGCGTTCGGCACCGACGTGCTGGCCACCACCACGCGTCGCCCCGCGGCCGAGGCGGGCCGACGCCAGGCCGAGGCCGTGCTCGACGACGTCCGCGCGTTCTGGTCGGGCGTGACGGCCTGACGAGCGACCACCGGACCCCGGGCGATGAGACCGCGCGGGCGACGGGCCGGTACCCTCGGGAAGTGACCACCGCCTCCCCCTCGCTCCGCATCGCCCTCGTGTCGCTGCACACGTCCCCCGGTGCCGAACCCGGGTCGGGCGACGTCGGCGGCATGAACGTCGTCGTGCGCAACCAGGCCGAGGCGCTGGGTGCGGCAGGGCACGAGGTCGAGATCCTGACCCGGCGGTCGTCCCCCGACGAGCCGGTGAGCGTCTCGCTCGCCCCCGGCGTCACGCTCAGGTTCCTCGACGCCGGGCCCGCCGAGCCGGTCACGAAGGGGCGCAACGAGCTGTTCGTCGACGAGTTCCGCGACCGCCTCGCCGAGCTCGGCCCCTGGGACGTCGTCCACTCGCACCACTGGTTCTCGGGCATGGCGGCACTGCCCGTGGCCCGCGCCCTCGGGGTGCCCCACGTGCAGAGCTTCCACTCCATCGCCGCCCACGACTCCACGCCCCTCTCGCACGGCGAACGCGCCGAGTCGCCCGGCCGCCTCGCCGGCGAAGAGCACCTCGCCCGTGCGTCCGACGTCGTCGTCGCCATCAGCCGTGCCGAGGCCGAGACCGTCACGACGCGGCTCGGCGGCCGTGCCGACCGGGTCGCCGTCGTGCTGCCCGGCGTCGACGCCGAGCTGTTCCACCCGGCGGCCGCCGGTGCGGTGCGCGTCGCCGGCCACCGCCCCTACGTCGTCGTGGCCGGTCGGCTCGAACCGCTCAAGGCCCCCGACCTCGCCATCCGCGCCGTCGCGGCGGTGCGGGCCGAGGTCCGCCCCGAGCTCGTCATCGCCGGCGGCGCCTCGACCGAGTTCGCGGGCTACGAGTCCGAGCTGGGCACCCTCGCGGACGAACTCGACCTGACCGTGCACTTCCTCGGCCCTCGGTCGCGCCCCGGCCTGGCGTCCCTGTTGCGCGACGCCGCGCTCGTGCTCGTGCCCTCGCACTCCGAGACCTACGGTCTGATCGCCCTCGAGGCGGCGGCGAGCGGCGTCCCCGTGGTCGCGGCCTCGTCGGGCGGGCTGCGCGAGTCGGTGGTGGACGGCGTCACCGGCATCGTGCTCACGTCGCGCGAACCGCAGGACTGGGCCCGGGCCATGACGCAGGTGCTCGCGGACGCGGGGTTGCGCGACCGACTCTCGCGCGCCTCCCGGTCGCACGCCCTCGACCACCCCTGGTCGCGCTCGGCGGACGACCTCGTGGGCGTCTACTGCGACCTGCTCGCCCGGCAGGGCTCGCCTTGCGTCGCGGCGTCGGCCTGACCGCTGTGGTCGACGGGACGACCGAGCGGCCACCAGCGCGTTGACGGGGGCCGGGCCTAGGCTCGGAGCGTGCCGCGCCGAGACGCCGGTGCACCCGAGCAATCCGCCCGACCCACCAGGAGGCCACCGATGACCGACGACACCTTGCTGCAGACCCTCGTCGAGCAAGAAGAGCGCCTGGTGTTCCGCCGGTTCACCCTCGACGTCGCCCTCGACCTGGGCGCCCACCTGCTCGCCGAGGCCCGTCGCCGCGAGCTGCCCGTCGCCGTCACCGTGCGGCACGGTCGTCAGCGCGCGTTCCACGCGGCCCTGCCCGGCAGCAGCCTCGACAACGACGAGTGGCTCGACCGCAAGGCCCGCGTCGTCGAGCGCTACGGGCAGAGCTCGTACCGGGTCGGCGAGTCGTTCCGGGTGCAGGGCGGCAGCTTCGACGAGAAGTCCCGGCTCGACACCGGGCTCTATGCCGCGCACGGCGGGCTGTTCCCCGTGCGGGTCGCCGGAGTCGGCGTCGTCGGCTCGGCCGGCGTCTCCGGCCTGCCGCAGGCCGACGACCACGCCTTCGTCGTCGACGTGCTCGAGGACTTCCTCGACCACGGCTACGACGCCTGACCGGCAACCGGCACGACCGTGGGCGACACGACCCCCGGAGGCGCGGGTCCCGTCTCCGACGTCCCCTCCGACGACGAGGCGGCCGCGTCGCTCCGCGCCCTCGTTGAGCGGGCTGCCGCCGACCTGGCGGCCCGCGACGCCCGCACCGAGGCCCTCGCCCGGTACAAGCCCGCCCGGCGCATCGTCGTCGTAAAGACGGCCGAGTCGCTCGAACCCGCGGGCCGGGCCTGGCGCCTCGGCGTGCTGCTGCTCGCCACTGACGGTCGGGTGTTCGAGACCGGCCGCATCACCCGGGCGGTGACGCCGACCCGCTCACAGCACCTCAGCGCCCAGGTCGAGCAGCGCAAGGCAGAGCGGCGGGCCGCCGTCCGGGGCCACTTCGCCGAGGGCGAGGTCGTCAACTACGGGTACGAGCCGGTGGACCTGTCGACCGGGGCGCTGCGGGCGGCTGACCAGCGCCTCCTGGTCCGTGACGGGCACGCACTCGTGCGCTGGGGCACGGCGGCCGGCGAGGTCCGCGACCTCGCCGCCTACCTCGCCGATCGGGCCGAGCTGCTCTGAGGCGTCAGCGCCTGGCGTCCGGGCCTTCTCGGACGGGCTCGGCGTCGACGAAGGGCAGGTCGTCGAGGTCGATGTTCGGGTTCGCGTCCTGCGACTCGACGAGTTCGTGCGCCTCGGCCTCGGTGGCCACGCTCGGCATCGAACCGGGCAGGGGGCGCTGCGAGGACTCCTTCATGAAGAAGACCGCGACCGCGCCGACCAACGGCGTCGCCATGAGGAAGAACGCGGGCACGAGCTCGTCGCCCGTCGCCTGCAGGAGCGCCTGGATGATCAGCGGGGTGGTGCCGCCGAACACGGCGATGGCCACGTTGTACGACACGCCCATCGCACCGTAGCGGCTCGCGGTCGGGAAGAGCGCGGGCAGCGACGACGCCTGGCTCGACACCCACAGCGCCACGCTCACGGCGAGCAACGACAAACCGGCGAGGGTCGTGGTGATGCTGCCGAGACCGATCAGCAAGAACGCCGGCAGGGCGAGCAGCAGCACCGAGGCCGCCCCGAGCCACATGACCGGGCGGCGACCGATGCGATCGCTCAGGCGGCCGGCGACCGGCAGCAGGAGGGCCAGCAGCACGAGCACGGGGATCGTCAGCAGCGTTCCGTGCAGCGGGTCGTAGCCGAGCGAGTCGGTGAGGTACGTCGGCATGTAGCTGGTCAGCGCGTAGCCGACGGTGTTCGAGGCGGCGACCAGGCCGATGGCAATGACGATCGGGCGCCAGTGCTGTCGGACGAGGGCGAGCGTGTTGCGCGGGCGGCCCTGGGCGTCGGCGATCTCGCCGACCTTGCTCTCCTGCGCGTCCTGGGTGGCCTGGAAGGCGGGCGACTCCTCGATCTTCAGGCGGAAGTAGATCGCGACCACGCCGAGCGCCCCGGCGAGCAGGAAGGGCAGGCGCCAGGCCCAGTCGAGCATCTGCTGCTCGGTGGTCAGCACCTGGAGCACCGAGACGACGGCGGCACCGAGCGCGAAGCCCAGGTAGCTGCCGAGGTCGAGGATGCTCGCGAAGAAGCCCCGGCGCTTGTCGGGTGCGTACTCGCTGACGAAGGTCGTGGCTCCGGCGTACTCGCCACCGGTCGAGAAGCCCTGCAGCAGCTTGAGCACGACGAGGGCGACCGGGGCGAGGGCGCCGATCGCGGCGAAGTCCGGCAGGACCCCGATCAGGAAGGTCGCGCTCGCCATGAGGATGAGCGTGGTCGCCAGCACCTTCTGCCGGCCGACCCGGTCGCCCAGACGACCGAAGACGACCCCCCCGAGCGGGCGTGCGACGTAGGTCGACGCGAAGACGCCGAGGCTGAACAGGATCTGCAGCGACGGGTCGGCCTCGGGCAGGAACACGCGGCCCATCGTGACGGCCAGGTAGCCGTAGACGCCGACGTCGTACCACTCCATGGTGTTGCCGACGACGGTGCCGCCGATGGCGCGCTTCATCATCGCAGGGTCGACGACGGTGACGTCGTCGACGCGCAGACGCCGCGGCCTGGGACGCCGGGAGGCGCGGGTCGGGCGGTCGGGTCGGGTCTCGCGGGCAGGCGTGGGTTGGGTTCCCATGAACGACGTTCCTCTGGATCTCGGGCGCCGGTCGGACGGACGGGCGCCTCGGCGATCGAGCTGCGGAGGGGCGGTGCCCGGCTGCCGCGGCCCGAGTGGTCGGGTCGACGGCGGGCAACGTTACCGGCGTCTCGACGGAGGATTGCCAGGGCATTCGGAGGGACGCGCGTCGTTAGCCCAGGCCGCCGGGGTCGATCGTCCACCGGGATCGCGTACCCTCGACGTCGACTTCCGCGCCGCTCGGGGGCCGGCGACGTGCCGGTCGCCCGCCCTCGACCGCCGCCTGATCCGACCCCCTGGAGGCCTGCCGTGCGCCGCGTGCTGATCGCCCTGTCCGTCGAGTTCGGCGTCGGGCTGGTCGCCTTCGTCGTCGCGATCGCGATGGTCGTGTCGGCCCTCACGGCGCCGCGCGACGAGGACGTGGTGGCCGTCACGTCGACGCCGGTGCCGGCCTGCCCCGAGGTCGACCCGGTCATGGTGGGCGACATCGAGGTGCCGGCCGGCCCGGTCGCGGGCTACTGCCAGGACCGCCTGGTCAACGCGGCCTACATCATGCTGGCGGCCCGGGCGCAGGGCATCGGCGAGCACACCCAGGCGATCGGCGTGATGACTGCGATGGGCGAGTCGAGCCTGCGCAACATCGACCACGGCGACGCCGTCGGACCCGACAGCCGCGGGCTCTTCCAGCAGCGCGACAACGGGCAGTGGGGCACCTACGAGCAGCGCATGGACCCGTACACGGCGGCCACCAGCTTCTTCACGAAGCTCGTCTCCATCCCGGGCTGGAAGGACCTCACGCCGACCCAGGCGGCCCATGCCGTCCAGGTCAACGCCGACCCCGACCACTACACGAAGTGGTTCGCCGACGCCGAGGTGGTCGTGGCGACGCTGTCGGGTTGAGCCGCGCCTCCCGCGGTCGCGACCGTGTCGACGCCCGGGTCGGGAGCGGGTCCGGCTGCGGGGTGGCTACTTCGCGGGGCGACCGATGCTGCGGCGGTCGCGCCAGGCACCCGTCGACCAGAGCGACAGCAGGACGAGCAGCGGCTGGAAGACGAGGCGGAACGCCCGCTTTCCGTCGGTGTCGAGGCCGAAGGCGTCGCTGTGCGTCACGAGCTGCGAGATGTTGCCGGGGAAGATCGCGGTGAAGAACGCCGCGGCCACCCAGCCGACCGTCACGCGGTGCTTGGGCGCGACCACCAGGGCCGCACCGATGCCGATCTCGACGACGCCCGACGCGAGCACGACGAAGTCGTCGTCGAGGGGCAACCACTCGGGCACCTGGGCCTGGAAGGGCTCGCGTGCGAAGGTCAGGTGGCTCGTGCCGGCGAAGACCAGGGCACCACCCAGGGCGACGCGGCCCAGGGTGCGGGCGAGGGACGTGGGGCGGGGGCGGGGGCGCTTCGACATCGGTCCAGTCTGCACCTGCCCGCACCCCGCAGGAGGCGCGGTGTCCGTCATGCGCACCGCCCGCGTCGCGGGGTCACCGGCCGGCCGGGTCACCAGCCCATGGTGCCCGGGGCCCCCTTGAACGGGCCGACGAGGGCCGCCGTGATCCACCCGCCGTAGAAGTCGCCCTCCTGAGCCCGGACGACCTCGCCGTCGACCTCGCACGAGTCCATCGCGCCCGGGTAGAGGGCGACGTGGTCGACGAGCGACTCGTAGCCGGGCCACGGCTCGGCGTAGAACCAGCCCGACCGACGGGCCACGACTCCCCCGCCGGTGACGTCGACGTAGCCGGCCTGGCCCTTGAACTCGCACAGGCTGCGGCCCTCGGCGCGTGACAGGGACCCCGGCGCGAAGTCGGACCGTGGCAGGTAGTACACCGGCGGGTGACTCGTCTCGAGCACGCGGATCGCGGCCGTGGTGTCGGCCACCACGACGCCGCCGAGACGGACGACGACGCGCTCGTGCCGGGGCTCGACGCGCGGCGGGCGCGGATAGTCCCAGACGGACTCCTGACCGGGGCCGGGCTCGACGCGGACGGGGTGGGCGGGGCGTGACGGGCGGCGGAAGGCGGGCATGGCCCCATGATGCGCCTCTCGGTACCGTCGAGGGACGGACCTCGACGGTGACCTCCGCGCCGTCGCCGACCTCCCCCGTCAGGGCCCGGCGATGAGCGTGACGAGGACGAACGCGAGGAAGACCTGCAGGAATCCGCCCAGACCGGACGCCACGGACCAGAGGACCCTCCCCTGGTCGCCGAGTCGACGGTCCCTGGACGCCGTGACCGCCCCCGCGAGGCCGAGAGCCGGAGGCACGAGCAGGAGGAAGACGACGAGCCGGGCACCGCCCCCGACGTCCGGGTTCGGGACGAGCTCGAACGAGACCAGGGCGAGAACCACCGCGCCGACCGTGAGGAGGACGATCGTGGTCACCGGCACGTGTCGTCGTCGTGACCGCATGTCATCGCCTCCGCTCCTTCGGACCGACGCCACTCAGGGACAGATCGGTCGAGGTATCCTCAAACGTGCGCACACGTCATCTTGTCGCCTCCTCGGCCCTTCTCCTCGCCGTCAGCGCAGCCGTGGCGGGGTGCGCCTCATCGTCGGGAATCGAACAGCAGTGGGGTGACGGCAAGGGATACGTCTCAGCCGACCAGCTCGTGACCGAGGTCGCCCCGGAGGACCGCGGCGATCCGATCGAGTTCGAGTCCGCGCTCAGCGACGGCACGAAGATCACCGCGGCCGACTACCGGGGCGAGGTCGCCGTTCTCAACTTCTGGTTCGCCGCGTGCGGCCCGTGTCGTGGGGAGGCGACCGATCTCCAAGCGGTGAGCGAGGACGTGGCCGACGAAGCCGCCTTCTTGGGCGTCAATGTCAAGGACCAGCCCGACACCGCCGACGCTTTCACCCGACGATTCGGCGTCACCTACCCCACCGCCATCGACGCGAACACCGGTGCCGTGCAACTCGCGTTCGCCGGCCGAACGGCCCCCAATGCGACCCCGGCGACGTTCGTCCTCGACCCCGAGGGACGAGTGAGCGCTCGAGTCCTGGGGGCGGTCGAGCCCTCGATCCTCCGAGCACTCGTCGAGACAGCGGCTGAGACGCCCCAGTGAGCCCCGGGGCGCCTTCCCTCCGGTGACCGCGAGTCGATCTCCTCGTCCGGCCGGTTCGCGGATCCGCACCTCGTCGTACGCTACGTCCGACCGCGAAGCGCGGAGGACCGAACGATGAGGGTCGAGGGGGACGGATGGTGAACGTCACGGTGGAAGTGGACGTCTCGGAGCACTTGTGCTGCGGCGACGCCATCGAACGCGGCGAACGGGTCGACCTGACATGTGCGAGCCGGCAGGACTCCGACGGTCGCGTGCGCGTGCTCGCGAGCCATCACGTTTCCCGCATCGAGACCACGGTCCGAGGGCGCGTCGTCGACATCATCTCCGTGGCCGAGGACGGATCGACTCGGCCCGTCCTCCGCGTCCCCAACGGCCGAGCGCTGCGTGGCTTGGACGAAGACGACGACGGACACCTCGAAGCACCCTGGACCGGCGAGACCATTCGAGACCGAGGCCGGACGTTCGTCGTGACCGTGCAACGGTGAACGACGGCACGCCCGTCCTCCCTGCCGGCGGTGGATTTGCGCGTTCGTGCCGATGGTCGAACGGCCACCGGGTGGTGCCGCACGTCGGCCGCTCCCTCGGAACCAGGCTGACCTGGCCGTCCCGATCGGTCAGTCCGAAACGCATCTCTGCGGGAGCGACCACGTGCCGACCGCGATCGACGACGTGATCATCGGGATCGTCGACGGAGGCTTCCTGTACGCCGATGGCAAGGACGGGAAGCTGACCGACGCTGACAGGGCACCTCGCCGGATGACGTGCGGGTCAGGTCCGGATGTCAGCTCTGTGGTTCTCGATAGCTCGACGAAGAGCCACGCGGGCGCGCGAGTAGCGACTCCGAACGGTGCCGGGTCTCTTGTCGAGGATGGTCGCCACTTCGGCAAGGGAGAAGCCCTCCCAGTGCACGAGGCGGATGATCTCCTGATCGAGATGGCTCAGCTCGAGCAACAGGGCACGGAGTTCGTCGCCATCGTCCGCAGGCTGAGCAACGGGGCCGCGCACTTCGATCTCTCGCCGGAGACGGTCGGCGAGGGCAGCACGACGGGCTCCGGCGCGCCGGTACGTGGAGAGGACCCGGCGAGCGATGCCGAACATCCACAAGCGGGCCGCGAGGGGCTCACCGGGCAGCTGATCGACGCGGCGCCAGGCGACCAGCTGCGTCTCGCCGAGCAGGTCGGCTGCGTCCTCGGCCGCGATCACGCGGCGCAGGAAGTAACCGAGCAGGTCTCTGGACGTCGCCTCGATCACCGCCGTCACGCGTGCCCGCCTGTCTTCGGCCTGGCTCGTCGAGGCGGCGCTAGGTCCGACGGTCACTCGGCGACCCCGCACGTCAAGGACACGCCGCCGTACCGGGCAGAGTTCACGAGCTGAGGCTCGAGTGTCGATCGGATGCCTGCGTCGAGGGTGTTCACGACACGTCGGCTGAGGTCGATCTCGCCGCGGCGACTCTGCACCAGGGCTGCGAGTCGAGATTCGAGCACCGACCAGTCGCTGCCCGCGACAGCCTCTTCCACGCGGTCCTGGGCCGCCGTCCCCTCTGAGAGGTCGAAGCGAAGGTCGGCCAGGCACCTGGTCGGCGCGCTGTCACCGTCGTCGATGAACGGGTCCCCGGGGAGAGCGAAGGCGATCGTGGTGCGAGCTTGGTAGTCCGGCTGCAGACTCTCGACGAGGGCGCCGCCCCCGAGGAGCAGTGATCCTCCCAGGACCACCGCGAGCACGGGCCATCCCCGTCGACGGAACGCTGTCGTCGGTCGTGGCACCTTCCTCGCCTCGATGCGCGCAGCTGCACTCATCGGTCCGATGAGGGCCAGCAGGTCAGGATCGTTCTCGGCAGTCGCCGGGCGGCTCCTGCTCAGCATCTCGTCCAGGTTCGCGTTCGTCATCAGGGGGCCACCGTTCATGAAGTGAGTCGTCTGCACATGACATGGCCGGCTACCTCCGAAGCGTTGCATCTCGGGGTCATGACATGTGCACACGAGGGCTGGCGTGAGGCGGCACGGGCAGAACGCCCCAGCCGAACGGTCACATCCTCGGGCGTTGCCCTGTCGGGCGCCGTCCTCGACCGGGACGGCCGAGGACGGTAGGACTACCGTGGCGCCATGCTCACCGAGCGACAACTCCTCACCACGCAGGTCGTTCTCGTCCTCGCCCTCGTCGTCATCGTGATCTCGATCGCAACTCAGTCTTCCGGGCTCCTTCTCGGAAGCGTGGTTGCGGCCGTCGGCGCCATCACGATGCTGGTCCTGAACGCGATCGACGAGCGACGCCGCCTGTAGCGCGGGAGCGCTGAGGATCGACGACCGTTCGCCTCGCCGGATCGGGCGACAGACAGTCGAACGGGCGACACCAGGGAGCTCGGCACTTTCGCTGGTGGTGTGAGCGGCGGACGAACGCTCGGCAGACGAACACTGCGCCACCCGTCCCACCTGCGTAGGCTTTCTCACCATGAAGCTCGCCGAAGCCCTCCTGCAGCGATCGGACGCCCAGCGTCGGGTCGACCAGCTGCGCGACCGCGTCACCGCGAACGCGCGCTACCAAGAGGGCGAGGAGCCCACCGAGGACGCCGCCGCGCTGCTCGCACAGGCCGTCGAGACCCTGGCCACGCTCGAGTCGCTCGTCGTGCGCATCAACCTCACCAACGCCCGCACCACCCTGCCGGGCGGGGACACGATGACCGAGGCTCTGGCCCGCCGCGAGACCCTGCGCGGCACCCACGCCCTGCTCGTCACCGCCTCCGACGCCGCCCGCGGCGCCTCGGGCGGCTACCGACAGCTGCGCAGTGAACTACGGATGTTCTCGGCCCTGCCGGTCGCCGAGCTGCGCGACCGCGCCGACGTCGTCGCCCGCGAACTGCGCGAGCTCGACGTCGAGATCCAGAAGACCAACTGGGAGGCCGAGCTGCAGAACTGACCCGCGCGGTGAGTCGGTAGACGTCACCGGGGCGAGCACGAGCCGAGGCCGGCGGTCGATCCGGTCACTGCAGGCGCGGAGGGCAGCGCCACGACTCACGTCGTCACCACTCAGCCCCGCACCGTTCACCGGTTACCGCGCACCCTGCACTGATCACCACCGTGTGCTGACCGGAGACGTCGAGGGCGGGATCGGGGACCTCACCGCACCTCCTCGGGCCGTCGTGACGAGCACGCTCGCCCGTCACGCCGGGTCGGTCGGCGGGCACGACGCTCGGTAGGCTCGTCGGGTGACCGATCAGGCAGCCCGTGGGGCGTTCATCGTGTTCGAGGGCATCGACGGGTCGGGCAAGTCGACGCAAGCGCGGCTGCTGGCCGCCCGCCTCGGCGACGCGGGCGTGCCCGTGCACCAGACGGCCGAGCCGACGAACGGCCCCGTGGGCACGCTCATCCGCAACGGCTTCAACCGTCGCGTCGACCTCGACGACCGCGTCATCGCGTCGCTGTTCGTCGCCGACCGGCTCGACCACATCACCAACGCCCACGACGGCATGCTCGGCATCGTCGAGCGCGGCACGACCGTGATCTGCGACCGGTACCACCTCTCGTCGCAGGCGTACCAGGCGTCCGACGTGGGCGGCGACTGGATCGCCTCGTCGAACTCGATCAGCACCGGCCTCATGCTGCCCGACCTGACGATCTACCTCGACGTCTCGCCCGAGGTGGCGCTCGTGCGCCTCGCCAGCGGCCGGACGACCACCGACCGGTTCGAGGTCGACGAGCGCCTCCGGGCCGCCCGCGCGCGGTACGCCGAGGCGATCGAGCGCGCCGACGAGGTCGTCGTCACCCTCGACGCCGACCGCTCGGCCGACGAGCTGGCCGACGCCGTCTGGCGCGAGGCGTCGAGCCGGCTCGACCTCGGGTCGCTTGCTCGCCCTCGGGACTGACACCGCGCCTCCCGGGGACGGCCCGGTGAGGGCTCAGGAGGCGCGGGCCGCGTCGACGACGGACGGCCCGCCGGCTGCTCCCCCGCCCTCGTCGCGGGTGATCTCGGCCCAGACCTCGTCGAGCGACAGGCCGACCACGGTGGCGATCGCCGCGATGGTCGAGAACGCCGGCGTCGCCACGCGGCCGGTCTCGATCTTGCGGAGGGTCTCGGGCGACAGCCCGGCGTCGAGGGCGACCTGCAACATCGGCCGGGGCCCGCGCGCGCCCCGCAACAACACCCCGAGGCGGCGACCGCGGTCGATCTCGGCAGGGGTGAGCGGCAGACGGACCATGGCCCGAGCGTAGTGCGCCGAGGCGCCTCGTGGGATACCTTTACCGGGATGATCTTCGGCACGAGAACGGCGGCACACCCATGATCGAGATCCTGAACGAGTCGGAGGTCGAGCGGGCCCGGGCGACCGGCGCGCTCGTCGGCACCATCTTGCAGACGCTCCGCGACCGGGTGACCGTCGGCACGAACCTGCTCGACGTCGACTCGTGGACGAAGACGATGATCGACGAGGCCGGCGCCGTCTCGTGCTACGTCGACTACGCGCCCTCGTTCGGGCGCGGCCCCTTCGGGCACTACGTCTGCACCGCCGTGAACGACGCCGTCCTGCACGGGCTGCCGCACGACCGCCGCCTCGTCGACGGCGACCTGCTGACGCTCGACCTCGCCGTCGTGCTCGACGGTGTCGCGGCCGACTCGGCGGTGAGCTTCGTCGTGGGTGACTCGCGCCCGCCGGAGAGCGTCCGCCTGATCGAGACGACCGAGCGGGCCCTCGAGGCCGGCATCGCGGCCGCCGGGCCCGGGGCGCGCATCGGCGACCTCTCGCACGCGATCGGCAGCGTGCTGTCGGAAGCGGGCTACCCGATCAACGTCGAGTTCGGCGGCCACGGCATCGGCTCGACCATGCACCAGGACCCGCACGTCTCGAACACCGGACGCCCCGGCCGCGGCTACCGGCTGCGACCCGGCCTGCTGCTGGCCCTCGAGCCGTGGGTCATGACCGACACCGACCAGCTGGTCACCGACGCCGACGGGTGGACCCTGCGCAGCGTGACCGGCTGCCGCACCGCGCACAGCGAGCACACGATCGCCATCACGGACGACGGCGCCGAAGTGCTGACGCGACGACCGACCCGCTGACCCGACGACCGCGACTCGGACGTCAGACCCGGGCGACCGGCGGGTCGGCGACCGGCTGGTCGGCGACCGGCTGGTCGGCGACCGGCTGGTCGGCGACCGGCTGCCCCTGGCCCGTCAGCCGGAGGAAGCCGCTGAGCAGGCCGAGCCCCGCGATCGAGGTGGGCAGCCCCGTCGCGAGCAACGGCGAGTGCACCAGGAACGCCGCCCACTTCGCCCGTGACAGCGCCACGTTGAGCCGGTTGGGCATCAGCAGGAAGTCCAGGCCGCGCGGGATGTCCGCCGCACTCGACGCGGCCAGCGACACCACGGCCACAACCGCCTCTTGCCCCTGGAACAGGTCGACGGTGCCGACGGGGGTCGCGTCGAACCCGGCCGCGTCGAGGTGGTCGCGCAGGACCGCCCCGTGGGCGTTGTAGGGCGCGACGACGATCACGTCGGCCGGGGTGAGCGACCTCGTGCCGTCGCCGTCGGACCACTCGAGGCCGACCACCGAACGCACGATCTCGACCACCGCTCGGGCCTCTTCGACCGACGAGGTGGTGTTGCCGACGTGCGTCACGGGCTCGACGTGCAGCCCGGGCGCGAGGCCGTCGAGTCGGCGGTCGTTCGCGTGGGCGGTCAGCGCGCCGCCGTACGACAGCTCGCTGACCGGGGCGCACAACGCCGGGTGCATGCGCCACGTGGTGGCGAGGAAGTAGCCGTGCTCGGCCGGCAGCACGTCGTGGCCGTCCGCCAGCCAGCCGAGGGCCGACTCGTCGACCGGCTCGGGGTGGCTGCCCTGGCTGACCTGCGGCAGCTGCTGCGGGTCGCCGAGCAACAGCAGGCGGGTCGCCGCGACCGAGGCGGCGACGGTCGAGGCGAGCGAGAACTGCCCGGCCTCGTCGACGACCAGCAGGTCGAGGGAGGCGCGCGCCACCTTGTCGGCGTTCGCGAACCCCCAGGCGGTCGCCCCGAACACGGCCCCGACGGCCTGCCCGCCGCCGTCGGCGCCGGCACCGCCCGCCCCGCCGTCGGCCTCGGCCAGGAAGGCGGCCTCGCCGCCGGACTTCACGGCTCGCCACGGCTGCTCATCGGCCTGCTCGACGGTCGTGCCGGACTTCGGCACCTTGCCGACCCGCTCGGGGTCGACCCCCGCCGAGATCGCCGCCCGCAGCACGTTCTCGACGACCGCGTGCGACTGCCCGACGACGCCGACCCGCCAGCCGTGCTCCCGCACCAGCCGGGCGATGACCCGCGAGCCGACGTAGGTCTTGCCCGTGCCGGGCGGGCCCTGCACGGCCAGGTAGGACCGGTCGAGGTCGAGCAGGGTCTCGACGACGGCCGAGACGGTGTCGTGCCCGACCACGGGCGCGGGCCGGCCGCCCGACCGGAGGCGCGGGGGCTGCCGCCGCAGCAGGTCGAACGCCGGGTCGGCCAGCATCTCGGGCAGGGCGTCGAGCACCCGCCCGCCCCATTCGGCGATCGCCTCGGGCTGCGGGGTGGCCCGGGGAGGCGCGGCGGGCGTCAGCGCGACCGGGAACGCGTCGTGCCGGTCGTCGTCGCCCGAGACGCGCTCGAGCAGCACGACCTCGTGCCGGTCGCCGTTCGGGCCGGCCTCGACGACGGTCGACCCGACGGCACCACGGAGCCCCGGGCCGAGCGAGGCGACCCCGGACGGCACGGGGGCGTCGTAGACGGCGTACGGCGCGCCTCCTTCGGCGAGGCGGCTGCCGGGGGCCAGCCGTCCGCGCAACCGCACCTCGCGACTGAGCTTGCGGGCCCGGGGCAGCTTCTGCCACTCGCGCTCGACCGAGGCCGTCTCGACGACGAACACGTCGCGGGTGTCG
This sequence comes from Frigoribacterium sp. PvP054, assembly GCF_040547465.1. Lineage (NCBI taxonomy): Bacteria > Bacillati > Actinomycetota > Actinomycetes > Micrococcales > Microbacteriaceae > Frigoribacterium > Frigoribacterium sp. PvP054. The sequence goes on along the minus strand of NZ_JBEPPU010000006.1, from coordinate 137,708 downwards.
GCCCAGTCGTCGACCGGGTTGCGCAGGCGGTCGAAGTGCTCTTGCCAGAACGTCTTGGCCTCGCGGCGGTGGTAGTCGATGGCCGACGCCGCGAGGGCGATCGCGGTCTCGTCGGCGGTGCGGTCGAGCGGGTCGACGTCGGCCACGTGCGCCGCGAGGCCGACGGCGACCGGGTTCGGTTCGCGCGGCACCCGGGCCAGCTCGAGCGGGTCGGGCGCGGTCGGCCCGTCGGACTCGTCGGCGAGCGAGCCGTGGCTCTCGGCGAGGTCGAGCAGCCAGTCGCGCAACCGCAGGGTCGACCGGCAGTCGTACTCGTTGTAGTCGCGGACCTCGTCGAGCATCCGGTCGCCGCGCGCGGGGTCGCCCGTGGTGCGCTCGGCGATCGCGTCGACGTACATCGTGATGCTGGCGGCGGCCGTCGTGACGTCGCTCTGCCGCAGGTCGTCACCCATGTAGAGCGGCTCGAGCTTCTTGAGCGAGTAGCTGCGCGAGCCGACCAGCAGCGCCTGACGCACCACCGGGTAGAGATCGACGAGCACGCCGTCGCGCAGCAGGTCGTCGACCACGTCTTCGCCGACGCCGTGCCGGGCGGCGAGCGAGAGCAGGTGGCTGCGCTCGTACGAGGCGTAGTGGTACACGTGCAGGTCGGGGAAGCGTCGACGACGCTCGGCGAGGTAGTCGAGGAAGTCGACCAGCGCCTGCCGCTCGCCCGCGAAGTCGTGGCCCCAGAAGGCACGGAAGGTGCCGTCGGCCTCGACCAGCCCGAAGAGGTAGTCGAGCCCCCAGGCCCGCCCGTCGCCCTCGGTGTAGAGCGGGTCGCCCTCGAAGTCGAAGAAGACGTCGCCGGAGTCGGGGCGTGGGAGGGTGCGGAGCGCCGCGGCGTCGACGACCTCGACCGCCGGTGGACCCGACGGGTCGCGCTCGGTCGCGAGCTGCACCCTGGCCTGGCCCCTCAGTCGCGTCAGGGCCGTCGCACCGATGCCGGCGACCGGGCCGGTCGACCCCGCCAACTCGTCGATCGTGCCGACGCCGGCCAGGTGCAGCCGTTGTCGCTGCTCGCCCCGCAGGCCGGCCACGAGCACGAGGTCTCGGTGCTCGTCGACCTGCGCCTGGCACGCCGCACAGCGCCCGCAGGCCGTGACGCCCGGGTCGCCCCAGGCCAGCGGCCCGTCGGCGGCGAGCCGGTCGTCGAGGGCGGCGCGCAACCGGTCGCGTTGGACGCGATAGACGGGCAGCACGTCGGCGACGTCGTGCACGCTCTCGCTGCCGTCGCCGAGCACGAGCCGGACGGTGTCGGCCGAGGGCAGCCCGAGCGCCCGGATCTGGTCGGTGTAGGCCGCCACCTGCAGCAGTGCGGGGATCTTGGCGTGCCGGGCCAGCTTGGTGTCGTAGACCTCGTACGTGCCGGCGTCGGTGCGCACCACGAAGTCGCTGAAGCCGATGAACGATCCGTCGAAGAACGTCGCCTGGAACAGGACGTCGGCCCCGGAGGCCATCGCGAGCCGCGCCTCCTCGGCGGCCGCCGCGTAGCCCGAGGGCGCCGGGCGCTCGAACTCGACCACTTCGCGGGTCGCACGAAGCGCCTCGAGGTACCGCAGCTCGTGCGCGTCGCCGAGCCGGGCGGTGCGGTCGAGCATGTCGTCGGAGGCGTCGGCGACGGCCTCGACCCGGCCGAGCTTCGCGTCGAGCCGCCGCAGGAACGACCACTCGCAGGCGGCCCAGGTCGTCAGGTCGGACGGGCTGGTGACCACCCGGTCGTCGTCGAGGTACACGCGGACTCCTTCTGTCGTGGCACGGCCTGGACGTACGCCACGAGCCTAGGAGGCGCCACCGACACCCCGGGACGCCCCACCCGGGCGAGCCGGACGGCGTCACACGGACGGCGGGCGTGTTCGGCGGCCCCGGGCCGTCGGGGACGCCCGCCTCCGACGAACCCGCCCGGGAACGGCACCGACGACGTCGGTCAGCCGGCGGACGAGCCGGGGGCGGTGCGCAGGTGCAGCCGCTCGCCCTGTCGGCCGAACAGGCTGAGCACCTCGACCGCGTCGTCGTCGGCCCGGCCGAACCAGTGCGGCGTGCGCGTGTTGAACTCGGCCGCCTCGCCCGCGGGCAGCACGAGGTCGAGGTCGCCGAGCACGAGCCGCACCCTCCCCCGCAGCACGTAGAGCCAGTCGTAGCCCTCGTGGGTGCGCAGCACGGGCTCGCTGCGCGGCGAGTCGGCCGGGATCACCATCTTGAACGCCTGGATCGCCCCGCCCCCGCGCGAGAGCGGCACGACGGTCATGCCGTGCTGCTGCCGCGGTTTGAGGTGCACGCGAGGGTCACCGGTCTCGGGCGCGCCGACCAGGTCGTCGAGCGGCACCCCGTGCTCGCGGGCGAGCGGCAGCAACTGTTCGAGCGTCGGCCGTCGCTGACCCGACTCGAGCCGCGAGAGGGTGCTGACCGAGATGCCGGTGCGCTCTCCCAGCTCGGCCAGGGTCACGCCGCGACGCGCCCGCAGGGCCCGGAGGCGCGGGCCGACCGCCGCCAGGACGTCGTCGGTGCTCGTGGTGTCGCCGCGAAGGGCGTCGGTCGGTTCGGTCATGACGGACATCTTGCCACTTCAGCAAACGAGCTTGCCAGTCTGACGACGGAGGTCGCAGGATCGTCACAGGAGGTCACACCATGACGAACCAGAACACCCACCCGACCGACGAGGCTCACGACGTCGTCGTGATCGGCGGCGGCGCCGCGGGCCTGAGCGGTGCCCTGAGCCTCGCCCGAGCCCGCCGCGACGTCCTCGTCGTCGACGACGACCGGCCCCGCAACGCGCCCGCCGACGGGGTCCACGCGTTCCTCACCCGAGACGGCGTCGCACCGCGCGAGCTCACGCGGCTCGGCCGGGGCGAGGTCGAGGGCTACGGAGGCGCGGTCACCTCGGGCACCGTGACCGGCGTCCGACGCGACGACCACGCCGATCACCCCTTCGTCGTCACCGTCACCGGCGTGGACGGTGCCGTGTCCGAGGTGCGCGCCCGGCGCCTCCTGGTCACCAGCGGCCTGGTCGACGAGCTGCCCGCCGTCGACGGGCTCGCCGAGCGCTGGGGCCGCGACGTCGTGCACTGCCCCTACTGCCACGGGTGGGAGGTGCAGGACCGCGTCATCGGCGTGCTCGCCACGAGCCCCTTCGCGATGCACCAGGCCCTGCTCTTCGGGCAGTGGAGCCGCGACATCGTGCTGTTCACGAACGGGTCGTTCACGCCCGACGACGAACAGGCCGAGCAGTTGCGCGCCCGGGGCGTCACGGTGGTCGACGGACCGGTGGCCGGACTGCAGGTCGACGACGACGCCCTGACCGGCGTGACGCTCGTCGACGGGCGGACCGTCGCCGTCGGCGCCCTGGCCGTGATGGCTCGCGTGCGGTCGCGAGCCGACTTCGTGGCCGACCTGGGCCTCGAGGCGACCGAGCACCCGGCCGGCGTCGGCACCCACCTCGCCACGGTCGAACCGCTCACCGGTCGGTCGGCCGTGCCCGGCGTCTGGCTCGCCGGCAACGTCACCGAGCCGATGGCACAGGTCGTCGCGGCCGCCGCCGCGGGCACGATGGCGGGCGCGGCGATCAACATGGACCTCGTCACGGCCGAGGTCGCGGCGGCCGTCGCCGCTCGGCGCGCGGACGCCGGCACGGACGAGCACGCCGACGAGCACACCGACGAGAGGATCGACGCATGAACCAGTCCGAGCAGCAGCACGAGCACGCGCCCGAACACGACGGCGCGCCCGCCCACCCCGTCTTCGACCGCGCCTACTGGGAGGACCGCTACGGTGCGCCCGGTCGGGCCTGGAGCGGTAGACCCAACGCCGCACTCGTCGCGGAGACCTCGGCGCTGACCCCGGGACACGCCCTCGACGTGGGCAGCGGCGAGGGCGGCGACGCCCTCTGGCTGGCCTCGCGGGGCTGGCGGGTCACCGGTGTCGACATCTCGCAGAACGCCCTCGACAAGGCGGCCGCCTCGGCCCGCGAGCGGGACGGCGTCGACCCCGAGCAGCTCTCGTGGCAACAGGCGGACCTCACGTCGTGGAGCCCGACCCGCGCCTCCTTCGACCTGGTCACGGCGCACTTCATGCACCTGCCGCTGGCCGACCGTCAACGGCTCTTCCCGGCGCTGGCCGAGGGCGTGGCACCGGGCGGCACGCTGCTGATCGTCGGGCACGACGCCGACGCCCTGCCGGGCGGGGCCGGCCGACACGGCGACCCGGGCATGCTGTTCACCGTCGACGAGGTGGTCGGCAGGCTCGACCCGGGCACGTGGCAGGTCGACGTCGCCGAGGTGCGACCGCGCGACATGACGGGGCCGGACGGTGACGTCTGGCACGTCGCCGACGTGGTCGTGCGCGCCACGCGTCGCGCCGTCTGAGCGAGCGACCGCCCCGGCAGCACACCGGGGCGGCGGCACGCAGGACGCCGGCACACAGGACGGGCGGGTCCGGCCGCACCGGGCGTCGTGAGACGCCCGGTCGACGCGGACCCGCCCGTCCTCGGCGGCGGCGGCCTGCTACAGCGCGCTGATCTTCAGGCGCAGCTGGTGGGCGCCCGGCCGCAGCACGTGCCGCGACGCCACGTCCGGACCGCACGCCCGCGACCCCACGCCGTGCTGCGCGGCGTCGAGGTAGAGGTAGGTGCGCTCGCTCACGGGCAGCTCGTGCGGGTGCTCGGCGACGCCGATCTGCTGGGCCGTGTGGCGGCTCAGCGTGAAGCCCGGACGTTCGCCCGTCGCGCTCGGCACCGCCTCGACGCGCAGCCACGGCCGGTCGGCGGACCCGAGGTCGAGCGTCCGCAGGTCACTGCGGTGCCCCGTCTCCTGCGGGCGGGCGTACCCGGCCGACAGCTCGTCGACGCCGGACTCGTAGCGTCCGACGAACGCCGAGTGACGGCTGTCGGGGTACGACTCGCGCGGCCCCGTGCCGAACCACGACGCGTGGTCGACGTCGCCCGCCAGGTCGAAGCGCACGCCGACGCGGGGCCAGACCATGTCCCACCAGCCGGTCGGCACGATGTCGATCGACAACCAGAGGTCGTCGCCGACCAGCTGCCAGCGTTCGTCGGTCGTCACGGCGTTGCGCGTGTCGGCCGCGGCGTAGCGGGTGCGGACGTGCACCGAGCCGGGCGCGACGCTCACCGACTCGACGCGGGCGGTCAGCCGGTCGAGCCCGGCGAGCAGCCAGGTGTCCTGCGAGCTGGGCAGCACGCCGACCTCGTACAGGTCGACGCGGTGCCGGTTGCGCATGACGTCACGGTCGCGGTCCTTGGGCGTCAGCCACTCGCCACGGTCGTTGTCGGTCGGCGCGCGCCACAGCTCGAGGCGGGCGCCGTCGACCGGACGTCCGGCCAGCGACACGAGTCGTCCGTCGTCGAAGACGGCCGGACCCAGTTCGACCCGCCCCGAGGAGGCGCGGGTCGCGTGGCCGCGCCCGTCGCCCACGACCGCGGGGCGGGGCGTCGCGACCTGCACCGGTGCCGGCGTGAGGTCGAGCTGCTGGGTCGAGATCACGTGGCCCGCGTCCGCCCACACCGTGGCGTCGGCGAGCTCGGCGGTGACCGTCAGCCAGGTCTCGCCGGTGCCCGACAGGGGCACCTCGGGCAGCGAGACGAAGACCGTCTCGTGGGCGACGAGGGCGCCCCCGTCGAGGCCGACCACGTCGAGGGTGCCCGAGCGCGCCTCCTCGCCGTCGTGGGACGCGACCCACCGGAAGACGACGTCGGAGGCGTCGGCCGAGTGCCGCAGGTTCGCCACGACGAGCACCGGCGCACCGTCGACCGTCGGGGTCTCGAAGCGCAGGCGGATGGGCGCCACGACCTGGGCCCACTCGAACAGGCCCGGCGACGGGGTGTCGTCGCTCAGCACCATGCCGTCCATGACGAAGTTGCCGTCGTGGACGACCTCGCCGAAGTCGCCGCCGTAGCCGAAGTACTCGACGCCGTCGGCCGTGTGCGTGCGGAGGCCGTGGTCGCGCCACTCCCAGACGAAGCCGCCGTGGAGGCGCGGGTAGGCGTCCACGAGGTCTTCGTAGTCGTCGATCGCACCGGGGCCGTTGCCCATCGCGTGGACGTACTCGCAGAGCACGAACGGCTTCGACCGCTGACGGGCGGCCTCGGCCGGGGTGCAGCCGAGCAGCGTGAACGACTCGTCGCCCGAGCCGATGGCCCGGGTCTCGTCGATCCACGAGTACATGCGCGAGTACACGTCGGTGTAGGCGCCCGTGTAGTCGCCCTCGTAGTGGACCGGTCGGCCGCCGTCGCGGGCGTGCGTCCACGCGGCCATCGCGGCGAGGTTGTGGCCGGTGCCCGACTCGTTGCCGAGCGACCACATCACGATGCTCGGGTGGTTCTTGTCGCGCTCGACGGTGCGGACCATGCGGTCGACGTACGCGTCGTGCCAGGCCGGGTCGTCGCTCGGGTTGCCGATCCACTCCTGGCGCTCGAAGGCGTGGGTCTCGAGGTCGCACTCGAGGACGACCCAGAAGCCCAGCTCGTCGGCGAGGTCGAGGAGGCGCGGGTGCGGCGGGTAGTGCGAGGTGCGGATCGCGTTCACGTTGAACCGCTTCATCTGGGCGAGGTCGCGGCGCGACCACTCCTCGTCGAAGACGCGTCCGCGGTCGGGGTGGGTCTCGTGGCGGTTGACGCCGTGGAACACCACGCGTCGGCCGTTGACCTCGAACTGGTCGCCGACGATGCGGACGGTGCGGAAGCCCAGGCGCAGCGAGATCGTCTCGGCACCCTCGGCGCTCGAGACGGTGGCGTCGTAGAGGCGCGGCGTCTCGGCGCTCCACGGCTCGACCTCGTCGAGCTCGACGGGGGCGACGTCGGCCGGGGTGGCCCAGGTGACCTCGACGCCGAGCTCGGGCACCGAGAGGGTGACCGGGTAGGCGGCGTCGGCCGCGGTGACCTCGGGGACGATCGCCGCGCCTCCTCGGGCCTGGCCGGCCGTGCCGTGGAACGGCGTCCGCAGCCAGACGTCGTCGAGGCCGCCGACCGGGCGGGCCTGCAGCGTGACGCTGCGGAAGATGCCGGGCAGCCACCACTGGTCCTGGTCCTCGACGTAGCTCGACGCCGACCACTGGTGCACGCGCACCGCGACGACGTTGGTACCGGGGCGCAGGGCGTCGGTGACGTCGAACTCCTGAGCGAGGCGGCTGCCGACGCCCATGCCGACCTCGACGCCGTTCAGCCACACGACGTAGCGGGACTCGACGCCGTCGAAGCGCAACAGCACGCGCTCGGCACCGTCGAAGGACGACGGCAGCTCGAAGGTGCGGCGGTGGTCGCCGGTCGGGTTCGCGTCGGGCACGAACGGCGGCTCGGTCGGGAACGGGAACTGCACGTTGGTGTAGATCGGGGCACCGCGCGAGCCGTCGCCGCCGAGCACCCAGTGCGACGGCACCTCGATGTCGCCCCAGGACGAGTCGTCGAGGTCGATCGCGCCGACGCCGTCGACGGGCTCGCCCTCGGGCAGGACGCCGCGGCCGCCGAGGGTGCCGGGGGCGCCGGGCAGCAGGCGGAACGACCAGGTGCCGTCGAGCGAGAGCGTCGGGGCGTCGGTGTGCAGCCAGGAACGCGCGGGGGTGCGCGCGCCCTGACCCGGGCCGGTGTCGGTGAGGTAGTCGGCGGAGACGACGGACGGGGTGGGGCCGGTGGTGGAGCTGATGGTCACTTGACGCTTCCTTCGGTGAGGCCGCCGCGCCAGAAGCGCTGGAGGACGACCATGGCGATGACCAGCGGGATGATCGACAGCAGCACGCCGCCGGTCGTCAGCTGGTAGAACTCGGGCAGTCGGTCGGTCTGGCTGAGCCAGTTGTTGAGGCCGAGCGTGACGGGGAACTTGTCGACGTCGCTCAGCATGACCAGGGGCAGGAAGTAGTTGTTCCAGATGCCCACGAGCTGGAACAGGAACACCGTGACGAGCGCCGGGGTGAGGATGCGCAGCCCCAGGGTGTGGAAGATGCGCAGCTCGCTGGCGCCGTCGAGGCGGGCGGCCTCCATGAGCGACGTGTCGACCGTGGCCTGGGCGTAGATGCGGCAGAGGAACAGCCCGAACGGCGACACGAGCGACGGCAGCAGGACGCTCCAGTAGGTGTTGGCGATGCCCATCTGGCTGAACAGCAGGAAGAGCGGCAGGGCCGTCGCGGTGCCGGGCACGAGCACGCCGCCGAGGATCGTGCCGAAGACGACGTTGCGCCCGCGGAACTCGTACTTGGCGAGGGCGTAGCCGCCGGCCGCGGCGAAGTACGTCGCGATCAGGGCGCCGACGCCGGCGTACAGCACCGAGTTGAGCACCCAGCGGACGAAGATGCCGTCGCCGTAGGTGAGCACCTGGCCGAGGTTGTCCCAGAGGGAGAAGGTCGGCGCGAACCAGAAGCCGAACGTGCCGAACAGGTCGGGGGTCGTCTTGGTCGCCGCGACGACGACCCAGTAGACCGGCACCAGGAAGTACAGCGCGACGACGACCAGGACGGCCGTGACGATGATGGTGGACGCCTTCGAGCGTCCGGCGGACCGGTCGGGGCCGGCGCTGCGGGCACGGCGGCTCGCGGGCTTGTCGGCCCCTCGCCCCCGCCCCTGGGCGGTCACGATGGACTCGGTCTCGGTGGCGTGCTCGGCACCCTTCGTCGAGATGCTCATTTCTGCTTCCTGTTCGTGATGCTGAGGAACGTGATCGACAGCGCGAACGCGACGAGGGCGATCAGGACCGACTGGGCGGCCGCGACGTTGTAGTCGTTGTAGGCGAAGGCCGTGGTGTACGCGCTGAGGTTCGGCGTGTACTGGCTGTCGATGGCCGGCGAGACGCGTTGCAGCACCTGGGCCTCGGCGAACAGCTGCAGCGTGCCGATGATCGAGAAGACCGCGGTGAGCAGAAGGGCCGGGCGGATCAGCGGCAACTGGATGCTGAACGCGACGCGCAGCGCCGAAGCGCCGTCGACCTTGGCGGCCTCGTACAGCTCGACCGGGATCGACTTGAGCTGGGCGATGATGATCAGCATGTTGTAGCCGGTGTAGCTCCAGGTCACGATGTTCGCGATCGACCAGAGCACGGTGTTCGCGCCGAGGAAGTCGGGCGTGACGCCGAAGACCTCGCCGATGTCGATGATCGGGCTGAGACCGGGCACGTACAGGAACGACCAGAGGATGGTGGCGATGACGCCGGGCACGCCGTACGGCAGGAAGTACGCGGCGCGGAACACGCCCGGCCACTTGGCCGACGCGGACTCGAGCAGCAGCGCGAGCACGGTGCAGAGGATCAGCATGACCGGCACCTGCACGATGCCGAACAGGAACATGCGACCGATCGAGGCGACGAAGTTCGGGTCGCCGATCACCTGGGCGTAGTTGTCGAAGCCGGCGAACCCGCTGGTCACGCCGCCCTCGCCGAACAGGCCGCTGCGGGTCACCTTGGTGAAGCTCGAGAAGACGGCGATGACGATCGGGATCACGAAGGTCAACGCGAAGAGCGCCAGGAACGGCGCGAGCAGCACCCACGGCGCCCGCTTGACGGCGCCCTTCGAGCTGCTGCGACGGGGGCCAGAGGAGGCGCGGGTCGAGTCGGTCGCGGACTCGGGCCGCGTGTCGGTCGCGGCGCTCATGCGTTCGCCTTGCGGATGGTGAGGCCCTTGTTCTGGAAGACGGCCATGATGTCCTTCTCGGCCTGCGCGACGGCGTCGACGAGCGTGCCGCCCGACGCCTTGCCGCGGAACCCGTCGCTCAAGATGTTGAAGGACTGCTGCGTGATCGGCCACCAGCTCCAGTCCTGGTTCTGGGCGGACTCCTGCGTGGCGGGCACGAAGACCTCCTGGTTGTAGTTCTGGCCGCTGAAGAACGGGCTCGGCTGCTCACGGAGCGTTCCGACGACGTCGCGGGCCGGCGACCAGCCGATGCCGCAGTACTCGATGAGGGCGTTGATGCCCTCGGGGGTGGTGGTCATCCAGACCGCGAAGTCGAGTGCCTCTTGCGGGTGCTGGCTGTTCGCCAGGATCGCGGCGGTCGAGCCGCCGAGGAAGCTCGAGGCGTAGCCGGTCTGCCACGTCGGCATCGGGGCGCACTTCCACTTGCCCTCAGCACCGCTGACGCCCTCGATCAGGGCGTCGCCCCACGAGCCGGTCGTGACCGAGGCGATGGTGCCGGCGCTGGCGGCCGAGAACCAGGCCGGCGTGTAGGCGCCGTACGCGGTCGTCACGATGCCGTCGTCGATGGCCTTGTCGAAGAAGCGGGCCACGGTGAGCGTGGCCTCGTCGGTCATGTCGATGACCCAGCCGTCGTCCTCGGCACGCAGCCACGAGGCGCCGGCCTGGGTGGCGTAGGCGGCGAAGAGCGAGGCGTCGGCGAGCGGGAACGAGTCCATCAGGACGCCGGCCCCCTTGAGCTCGGCGCCGACGGCGGCCCACTCGTCCCATGTGCCGGGAACGGCCGCACCGACGGTGTCGAAGACGGCGGGCTGGTAGAACATGCCCATCGGGCCGCTGTCCTGGGGGATGGCGTAGATGCCGTCGGTGTAGCTGACCTGGTTCCAGAGGGTGGGGTCGTAGAGGTCGGCGTACTGCTCGGCGCCGTAGCGCTTGAGGTCGACGACGCCGTTCGCGAGCAGGAACTCGGGCAGCGACCGCAGCTCGACCTGGGCGATGTCGGGGCCCGCGCCCGCGGCGAGCGCCGAGTAGAGCTTCTGGTACCCGCCGGCGTTGCCGCCGGGGATGAACACGGTCTCGACCTGGACGCGAGACTGGCTCTTGTTGTAGAGCGCCGTGACCTGGTCGAGGCCTTTCAGCCAGGCCCAGTACTGCAGCTTGACGGGGCCGTCGGCGGCCGGGATGGTCGGCAGGGCGTTCACCGAGGTCGTCCCGGGCGTGGCGCAGCCGGCGAGCATCGCGGTGGCGCCGGCGGTCACCCCCAGGCCGAGCAACTGGCGTCGGGACATCGGGCTCATTGTTTCTCTCACTTCGTCGTGGGGCCGTGGCGAGAGCGACGCTAACACAAATTCGAGTGGTCGTTCGATTTTCACCTGCGGGGTGCCTGGGAGGTCGTAGAGTGTCCGATCATGACGACGACCGGCTCGACGACGAGCGATTCCGACGATCGGCCCGCCGGCCCGACCGGCAGCGCTCGTCCCGCGCGTCGCGGCCCGTACGCGAAGTCGGCCGAACGCCGGGTCGCGATCGTCGAGGCCGCCTTCGAGGTGTTCTCGTCGAAGGGCTACGTCGGCGGGTCGCTCCGTGACGTGGCCGACGTCGTCGGCATGAGCCAGACGAGCCTGTTGCACTACTTCCCGTCGAAGAGCGCCCTGCTGCTGGCCGTGCTCGAACGACGCGACGCGGTCTCGGACCGTTCCGCCGCGCCTCCCGACTGCGGCGGTCTCGTCGAGACCGTGCTCGGGCAGGCGCGGCACAACGAGAGCGTCCCCGGGCTGATCGCGCTCTACGCGGTGTTGGCGGGCGAGGCGGTCACGGCCGACAATCCCGGCAGCGGGTACGTCCGCGAGCGCTTCGATCGTCTCCGCGTCGAGTACGGCGACGCCCTGCGAGCCCTGGAGGCGCGGGGCCGGTTGCGCCCCGGGGTCGACCCCGACCGTGCGGCGTCGGGGCTCGTGGCCCTGTGGGACGGCATCCAGGTGCAGTGGTTGCTCAACCCCGACCGCATCGACGTGGTCCAGCAGCTGCAGGACTACCTCGACCTGGTGATCGTGCCCGACGAGGGGCCGGACCGGACGTGAGCCCTGCCGTGCCGGTCCGGTGGTACGAGCCGTGGCCCGGGTCCACGGCGGTGCCGGGACCGACGCTGCTGTGGTTGCACGGGGGCGGGTTCTTCCGCGGGGGGCTCGATCAGCCAGAGGCCCACGACGTCGCGCGGTCGCTCGCCGCCCGCGGGGTGAGGGTGGCCACGGCGGACTACCGTCTCGCGCCTCCCCCGGGTCTCGGCGTCGCCGCTCGGCGGCTGATGCCGACGCGCGCGCGGTACCCGGCGGCGCTCGACGACGTGCTCGCCGCCTACGACGAGGTCGGCGACCGGTCGCCCGAGGGCGTCGTCGTGGGAGGCGCCAGCGCGGGGGCGTGCCTGGCCGCGGCGGCCACCCTCCGCACGATCGACGAGGGCCGCCCTCCGGTCGGCGCCGTCTTCGCCTACGGCTTCTTCCACGCCCGGCATCCTCGGGTCGCGCAGCGGCGTCACCGGTCGCGGGGTCATCGCGGCCTCAGCCACGCCCGGTGGGCCCTCGACGCGACGAACCGCAACTACGCGGGGTCGGCGGCGGCTCGGGAGGAGCGTCTGGCCTTCCCGGGCGGTCACGCGCTGACGGGGTTCCCCCGCACCCTCGTCGTGACCGCCGAGCGGGACAACATGCGCGCCTCGGGCGACCTCTTCGCCACGGAGCTCGTCGGTGCCGGGGTCGAGGTGCGTCACGACGTGCTGCCGGGCACCCGTCACGCCTTCCTGAACCGGCCCGGCCTCGCCGAGTTCGCCCACACCGTCTCGCTCGTCGCGGACTGGAGCCGCCGGGGTGCCGCGAGGCCGTCGTCTCGGAGGCCGTCGACGGCGTCGCCCGCGCCGTCCTCGGGGACCGTGCCCGCGCCTCCTGAGGTCGCGTCGAGCTGATCCGAACCGTGTCGAACGGGCTGGGAGCGGGTCGAGCGGGGCCGGACCGAGTCGCGACCCGCCTGCACCGCGTCAGCGGAAGTCGCCGACCTGTCGGTCGACGGGCACGGTGCGCTCGACGACGACGTCACCCGTGTGGGCCGTCGTCGTGGTCTCGATGAGGACGATCTCGACCTCGTCGTCGGCGACGGGGTTGTGCTGCACTCCCCGGGGCACGACGTGGAACTGGCCCGGGGTGAGCACCACCTCGACGTCGTCGGGCAGTTGGATGCGCAGGGTGCCCGACACGACGAGGAACATCTCGTCCTCGGCGTCGTGCGCGTGCCAGACGAGTTCGCCGAGCAGCTTCGCCACCTTCACGTACTGGTCGTTCACCCGCCCGACGACCCGGGGCGTCCAGTGCTCGGTCACCTGGCGGAGTTCGGCGGCGACGTCGATCCCGTGGAGAGCAGTCATGCAGTCATTCTCGGGGCACGGCGGTCCGTCCCGCGACGCGTCGCTCCCGTCTGGTTCGATGGCCCGATGACGAAGCAGCCGATGGCACCGGTCCCGAAGGCACGAGCCGGCGACCGCGTCGCGGTCCTCTCCCCCGCCTTCGCGGCCCCGGCGGTGTCGGAGGCGCTGCACGAGCAGGCCATGCGGCGGCTCACCGAGACGACCGGGCTCGTCCCGGTCGAGTACCAGACGACACGGCAGCTGGGGGCGACCGCCGAGGCCCGGGCGGCCGACGTCACCGCCGCGTTCGCCGACCCCACCATCCGGGCCGTGCTCGCCACCGTCGGCGGTGACGACCAGATCACGGTGGTCCCCCACGTCGACGCCGAGGTCCTCGCCGCGAACCCGAAGCCCTTCGTCGGCTACAGCGACAACACGAACCTGCACGCCCTGCTGTGGGGACTCGGCGTGCCCAGCTACTACGGCGGATCGACCATGGTGCACCTCGGCCCCGGCCCCCACGTGGACGACGTGCACCTGCTGTCCCTACGAGCCGCCCTGCTGGACGGCGGCGTCCTCGAGCTGACCGACCCCGGCGAGTCCGAGGACTTCGGCGTGCCGTGGGGCGACCCCGGGGCGCTGACCCGGTTCGGCGACCGACGACCGACCGGCCCCTGGGCCTGGGCCGGCCCCGACCGCGTCGTCGAGGGCACGACGTGGGGCGGTTGCCTCGAGGTACTCGACCAGCTCGCGATGGCCGACCGTCTGCCGCCGACGTCCGACCTCGAGGGCACGGTGCTGCTGCTCGAGACCAGCGAGGAGCTGCCGTCCGCGGACCAGGTCGGGCGGTGGGTGCGCGCCCTCGGCGAGCGCGGCGTCCTCGAGGCCGTGGCCGGCGTGCTCGTCGCCCGTCCGCCCGCGAGCGCCCTCGGCTCGCCCGTGCCGACCACGGCAGCGCAGGAGGCGCGGCGCACCGACCAGCGCGACGTCGTCGTCGAGCTGGTCGCGCGGTACGCCCCCGACGCCGTCGTCTGCGTCGGCGTGCCGTTCGGGCACACCCGACCACAGTGGATCGTCCCTCACGGCGGCACCGTCCGGCTCGACGGCGTCGCGCGCACGGTCAGCGCGGACTACTCGTAGGAGCTCGCCCGGTCGAGACCGTCAGAAGACGGCGACGGTCATGCCGGCGGTGACCGCCGGGCGGTCCATGGTTGCCAGGGCGTCGGGCAGGTCGTCGAAGGCGATCGTGCGGCCGATGGACTCAAGGGGCCGCAGCCGGCCCGCGACGACGTCGTCGATCATGGCGGCGTACTCGCCCACCGAGATGCCGTGGCTGCCGAGCAGCTCGAGTTCGTCGGCGATCACGCGGCCCATCGGGATGACCGGGGCGGCCTCGTCGTCGAGAAGCAGGCCCACCTGCACGTGCCGCCCACGGGGTCGGAGCGAGGCCACCGACGCCGTCGACGTCACCCGGCTGCCGAACGCGTCGAGCGCGACGTGGGCACCGCCTCCGGTGACGGCCCGCACGCGATCGACGGCGTCGCCGTCCATCGTGACGACCTCGGCACCGAGCGCCGCGGCCCGTTCGAGGGCGGCGGGTGAGATGTCGGAGGCCACGACGCGCGCGCCGGCGGCGACCGCGACGGCCACGGCCGAGAGCCCCACGCCGCCGCAGCCGAACACGGCGACCCACTCGCCCGCCTCGACGCGGGCCCGGGCGTGCAGGGCGTGGTAGGCCGTGCCGAACCGGCAGCCGAGCGCCGCCGCCTCGACGAAGCCGACCGCGTCGGGCAGGGCGACGACGTTCACGTCGGCATGGGGCACGACCACGGACTCGGCGTACGACCCGGGCAGGGTGAAGCCGGGCTGCTGCTGACGGGTGCACACCTGGGTGGCGCCGGCCCGACACTGGTCGCACGTGCCGCACGCGAAGACGAAGGGGGCGGTGACGCGTGCCCCGACGGCGACCCGCGTGACAGCCGGACCCACCGCCGTCACGACGCCGGCGAACTCGTGACCCGGCACGTGGGGCAGCCGGACCGAGTCGTCGTGGCCCTTCCAGGCGTGCCAGTCGCTGCGGCAGACCCCCGTCGCGGCGACGCGGACCACCACGCCGTCGTCGGGCGGGAGGGGCGTCGGGAGGTCGACGAGGGACGGAACCGACCCGAACTGGTCGTACTGAACGGCGCGCATCCCCCGATCCTGACACGAGCCGGGCGTCGGTCGCTCGTGACCCCGGACGGAGGCGCGCGGTAGCGGGTAAGAACGGTGCATGAGCCTCGCATCCACCCTCCTCCGCCTGACCGTCGGCGGCTTCTTCGTCGGCCACGGACTCCAGAAGCTGACCGGCGCCTTCGACGGGCCCGGCCTCGCCGGCACCGAGCAGATGATGGCCGGCACGGGCATGCACCCGGCCGCCCGCAACGCCCGTCTCGTCGCCGTCACCGAGACCGCCGGCGGCGCCGCCCTGGCCCTCGGTGCCGCGACGCCGCTCGCCGCCGCCGGCATCGTCGGCACGATGGTCACCGCCGTCCGCAAGGTGCACCTCGCCAAGGGCCCGTGGGTCACCGAGGGCGGCTACGAGTACAACGCCGTCCTGATCGCCGCGGCCGCGGCCCTGGCCTCCGGCCCCGGCGGGCCCTCGGTCGACCAGCTGTTCGGCAAGAAGTCGTGGGGTGCCGGCGGGACGGTCTTCGCCCTCGTCGCCGGCGTCGTGGCCTCGTTCGTCGCCGTGGAGCTGGGCAAGCGCGCGACCCCGCCCACCGAGCCGGGCGACGACCCCTCGGCGGCCTGAGCCCCCGGCCGCCTCGCGTCTCGTCCCCAGGGCGCGACCTCCCGGTGACGGGCGGTCGCGCCCTCCGTCTGCCCGCCGGGTGACGGTGGCCTCTGCGACCATGGGGCCATGACACCGACGAGCACCGCGACCGACATCGACGCCGAGGCACTCGACCTGCTGCGTGCGCTCACCGGGCGCGACGACGCGGTCTTCCACGACGGCCAGCTCGAGGCCATCCGCGCGCTCGTCGCCGACCGACGCCGGGCCCTCGTCGTGCAGCGCACCGGGTGGGGCAAGTCCGCCGTGTACTTCATCGCGACGCTGCTGCTGCGCCGACGAGGCACGGGCCCGACCCTGCTCGTGTCACCGTTGCTCGCCCTCATGCGTGACCAGGTCGCCGCCGCGGCGCGTGCCGGCGTGCGGGCGGTGGCCGTCAACTCGGCGAACGCCCACGAGTGGTCCGACGTGCAACAGCAGCTCGTCGACGACGAGATCGACGTGCTGCTCGTCTCGCCCGAGCGCCTGAACAACCCTCGGTTCCGCGACGAGCAGCTGCCCGTCCTCATCGCCCGACTCGGCATGCTGGTCGTCGACGAGGCGCACTGCATCTCGGACTGGGGTCACGACTTCCGCCCCGACTACCGCCGCCTCGCCGACCTCATCCGCACCCTGCCCTCGGGCGTCCCCGTCCTCGCGACGACCGCCACGGCCAACGCCCGCGTCGTGGCCGACGTCGCCGAGCAACTCGCGGTGGGGCCGGGTGACGAGGTGCTGACGATCCGCGGGTCGCTCGCGCGCGCCTCCCTGCGTCTCGGCGTGCTGCAGCTGCCGACGTCGCGCGACCGGCTCGGCTGGTTGCTCAGCCACCTGCCCGACCTGCCCGGCAGCGGCATCATCTACACGCTCACCATCTCGGCGGCCGACGACACCGCTCGGCTGCTGCGCGAGGCCGGTCACGACGTCCGCTCGTACTCGGGCCGCACCGACCCCGAAGAACGCGAACAGCTCGAACAGCGGCTGAAGGACAACGACCTCAAGGCGCTGGTCGCGACGAGCGCCCTCGGCATGGGGTTCGACAAGCCCGACCTCGGCTTCGTGATCCACCTCGGTGCGCCGTCCTCGCCCGTGGCCTACTACCAGCAGATCGGCCGCGCCGGTCGCGCCACCGACAACGCCGACGTGCTGCTGTTGCCCGGCACCGAGGACGCCGAGATCTGGCAGTACTTCGCGACCGCTTCGATGCCGTCCGAGGCCCGGGCCTCGGCCGTGCTCGCCGAGCTGGGCGAGACGCCCCTGTCGACGCCGGCCCTCGAGGCACGGGTCGACGTCAAGCGGACCCCACTCGAGCTCATGCTCAAGGTGCTCGACGTCGACGGTGCCGTCCGCCGGGTGCAGGGCGGCTGGGTGAGCACCGGGCGACCCTGGGTCTACGACGCCGAGCGCTACGAGCGCATCGCCGCAGCCCGGGTGGCCGAACAAGAGTCCATGCTGACGTTCGAACGGGGGGCGACCTGCCGCATGCAGATGCTCCAGCTCGACCTCGACGACCCCGCCGCCGAACCGTGCGGGCGGTGCGACGTCTGCGCCGGCGCCTGGTACCCGACCGACATCGCCGGTGAGGCGGCCAGCTCGGCCGCCAGCACGCTCGACCGCGTCGGCGTCGAGATCGACCCCCGCGCCCAGTGGCCCACCGGGGCCGACCGGGCCGGGGTCGCCGTCAAGGGCAAGATCCCCGAGGGCGAGCGGGTCGAACCCGGTCGGGCCCTGGCCCGGCTGACCGACCTCGGCTGGGGCAACACCCTGCGCGAGGTCTTCGCCGCGAACGCCCCCGACGCTCCCCTGTCGAAGCACCTGCTCGACGGTGTCGTGCGCGTGCTCAAGGAGTGGCCGTGGGCCGAGCGGCCGGTGGGCGTCGTGGCCGTGCCGTCGACGTCGCGCCCGCAGCTCGTCGGATCGCTCGCCGAGGCGATCAGCACCGTCGGGCGGCTGCCGTTGCTCGGCACGCTCGGCAGTGCCCGCCCCTCGGCCGGTCGTGGCCAGGGGGGCAACAGCGTCTACCGTCTGGCCGACGTCTGGCAGTCCTTCGAGGTCGGTCCCGAGCTCGCCGCCGCGCTCGCCGACGTGACCGGTCCGGTGCTGCTCGTCGACGACCTGGTCGACAGCCGGTGGACCCTCACCGTCGCCGGGCGCGAACTCCGCCGGGCGGGCGCCCCGGCCGTGCTGCCGTTCGCCCTCGCGATGGTGGGCTGAGCCGATCCACCCGGGCCGGGCCCCGCCCGGTGGCGGACGTCAACGCTCGAAGCGCATGCCGTCGCGCGTCACCGTGCTGTGCCGCATCAGCCACACGTCGCGCGGGTAGTTCTGGTGCATCCGCCACGGTGACCGCGCACCCTGCCGCGGCATCAGGTGCACCCCGCGCGAGACGTATCCGCTCGACAGGTCGATCAGCGGGCTCGTCGGCCCGGGCCGGGTCGGGGCGACCGGCACCGCCGACCGGTACCCGTGGCGGTCGAGGTGTCGCAGCACCCGTGAGACGTAATGCACGACCAGGTCGATCTTGAGGGTCCACGACGCGTTCGTGTAGCCGATGGCGAAGGCCAGGTTCGGCACACCCGACAGCATGAAGCCCTTGTAGGTCAACCGGGACGCCGGGTCGACCGCCACCCCGTCGACGGACAGCCGCATGCCGCCGAACAGCAGCAGGTTGAGGCCCGTCGCCGTGACGACCACGTCCGCGGGCAGCTCGCGCGCCTCCTGACCGTCGCGGCCGGCGACCCGGACCCCGTCGGGGGTGAACCCCACGATGTCGTCGGTCACGATCGAGGCGTCACCCGAACGCAGCGACCGGAAGAGCGCGCCGTCGGGGGTGATGCAGAGTCGCTGGTCCCACGGGTCGTAGCTCGGCTGGAAGTGTCGGTCGACGTCGAAGTCGTCGGGCAGGCGCCTGGCCACCTGTGCCCGCAGGAAGGCCTTCATCTTCTCGGGTGACCGTCGGCTGGTCTGGAAGCTCAGCAAGGCCATGAGGATGCTGCGCCAGCGGATCAGGCGGTCGTCGACGACCTGCGGCAGCAGCCGTCGCCAGGCGCGGAGCGGCTTCCGCTTCGACGGCAACGACAGGACGTAGGTCGGCGACCGCTGCAGCATCGTGACGTGCCCGGCGGTCTCGGCCAGGGCGGGCACGAGCGTCACCGCCGTCGCGCCCGAACCGATCACCACGACGCGCTTGCCGGTCACGTCGAGGTCGTCGGGCCAGTGCTGGGGGTGCACGACGCGACCTGCGAACGAGTCCTGCCCCGAGAACGTGGGCGACCAGCCCTCGTCGTAGCGGTAGTAGCCCGAGCAGACGAACAAGAACGCGCACGAGATCGTGAGGAGACGTGGGGCCGCGGCGGTGCCCGCGCCTCCTGCGACCTCGATCGACACGGTCCAGTGGGCGTCGGCCGACGACCAGTCGGCCGCGACGACCCGGTGCCCGAACCGGACGAGCCCCGCGACGCCCGTCTCGTCCGCCGTCTCGCGCACGTAGTCGCGGATGGCCGAGCCCGGGGCGATCGCCCGGCGGTCGCGCCAGGGCCGGAACCCGTAGCCGAGCGTGAACATGTCGCTGTCGGACCGGACGCCCGGGTACCGGAAGAGGTCCCAGGTGCCGCCGATCGCGTCGCGCGCCTCGACGACCGCGAGGCTCCGACCGGGGAAGTCCCGCCTCAGCTGAGCCGCCACGCCGACCCCCGACAGTCCGGCGCCGACGACGAGCAGGTCCACGTGCTCGACCCCGTCGTGGCCGCCGCCAGCGTGGCCCTCAGCCCGTGAGGCCGCCCCCGAGGAGGCGCGGGTGGGGTCGCTCACGGGACGAGCACGATCCGGATCGGGTCGCCTTCTTTGCGTTCGAGCATCTGGACGGCACGCTCGGCCTCGGCGAGGGGCACGGTGGCGCTGACCGAGCGCGAGAACTCGAGCCGGCCCCGGCCGGCCAGGGCGACGAGCGTCGTGACGTCGGACGGTTCCGAGCCGTAGTGGCCGAGCACCTGCTGTTGCAGGAAGCTGAACCTCGTGCCGTCGGTGATCGTGATCGGCTTGTCGGAGAGGCCGACGAGCGTCAGGCGGCCGCGGTAACCGAGGCAGGCGATGGCCTGTTCTCGCACGGCCGGCACGCCCGCGAAGTCGAAGGCCCGGGCGAGTCCGCGTCCGCCGGTGGCCCGACCGAGCGCCGTGGCGAAGTCCGGGTCGGCGGGGTCGAGCGCCAGATCGGCGCCGAATTCGAGCGCCCGCTCGCGAGCCCGGGGCAGCGGGTCGACCGCGACGATCGGCGCGGCTCCGAGCAGCGCGAGCAGCTGCACGGCGTGGGCGCCGAGACCGCCGACGCCCCAGACGCCGACCGCCGTGCCGGGCCGGACGTCGGCCGTGGTGGTCAGGGCAGCCCACGGGGTCGAGACCGCGTCGGGGATGAAGCAGGCCTGCTCGAACGGCAGCGAGTCGGGGATCGGCACGACGGTGTCGGCGCGGGCCACGGCGAACTCGGCCCAACCGCCGTCGTAGTCGACGCCCCGGGTGAAGACCTGGCCGTCGCGCTCCTCGCCGGCCTGCAGCAGGACGCGGTCCCCCACGGCGACGTGCGTGACGCCCTCGCCCACCTGGTCGACGGTGCCCGCGACCTCGTGGCCGAGCGTGACGGTGTCGCCGGGCAGGTGCAGCGGCGTCAACGAGCCGCCGATCAGGTGAACGTCGCTCAGGCAGACGCCGGCCGCTGCCACGGCGATGCGTACCTGCCCGGGCCCGGCGTCGGGGGTGGGCACCTCGGTGACCGAGAAGTGGCGGGTGCTGACGTCGAGGCGTCCGGCGAGCATGGTGGCTCCGTCCTGCGGGGCCCGGTCGGTCGGCTCTGACCGTGGGGCGTGACCGCACATCGGGTGTGAGGCTACGCCGCCGTCGCCGATGTTGCACCCTGCACCTCTGCGGTCCTCGCCGCGTGCGGCCGAGACGGCGTCCGAGCGGGTGGCGGCGCAGGCGGCGAGACCCCGGGAACACGCCGAGACCCCCGCGCGCGCACGGGGGTCTCGGTGACGTCCTGGGGTCTCGGCGACGTCTACCGGAGGCGCGGCTCGTCGTCCGGACGGGCGTCGCCCGCGGGGGCGTCGGCGAGGTGCTCGTCGGCCCGGCGGCCGTCGGTGCCGACCATGGCGTGCAGCGACCCGGTCGAGATGCGGTCGGGCGAGGTGCCCTCGAGCGAGCCGAGGCCTCCCGTGCGACCGTCGAGCAGCCGGGCCCCGGTGGGCCGACCGGCGTCGTCGGTCGAGAGGGCGGCCTCGTCCTCGTCCGAGGCGGCGGCCAGGGGGCCCGCCGGACCCGGCTCCGAGGAGGCGCCGTGCCCGTCGGCGTTCATGGTCGCCTCGTCGAAGGGCGCGCGACCCGACAGCACGGTCTCGACGCGGTCCTTGTCGATCTGCTTCGTCCAGGTGCCGACGAGGATCGTCGCGACGGCGTTGCCCGTGAAGTTCGTCAGCGCCCGGGCCTCCGACATGAAGCGGTCGATGCCGACGATCACGCCGACGCCGTCGACGAGGTCGGGTCGGTGGGCCTGCAAGCCCCCGGCCAGGGTGGCGATGCCTGCCCCGGTGACGCCGGCGGCACCCTTCGAGGCGATCATCATGAACAGCAGAAGCGACACCTGCTCGCCGACGCTGAGCGGCGTGCCCATGGCGTTGGCGATGAAGAGCGACGCCATGGTCAGGTAGATGGCCGTGCCGTCGAGGTTGAACGAGTACCCGGTGGGGACGGTGATGCCGACGACGGGCTTCGAGACGCCCAGGTGCTCCATCTTGGCGATGAGGCGGGGCAGGGCGACCTCGCTCGACGAGGTCGAGACGATCAGCAGGTACTCGCGGCCGAGGTACTTCATCATCCGGAAGATGTTGACTCCGGTGACGAGCTTGAGGATCGTGCCGAGCACGACGGCCACGAACAGGATGCACGTGATGTAGAAGGCGACCATCAGCGTGCCCAGCGCGACGATGGCCGCGACGCCGGTCTCGCCGACGACGGCGGCGATGGCGCCGAAGGCGCCGATCGGGGCGACCCACATGATCATCGCGAGGATGCGGAACACCAGCAGCTGCAGGTTGCGGACGCCCTCGAGGATCGTCTTGCCGCGGTCGCCCATGCGCTGCAGGGCGAAGCCGACGAGCAGCGCGACGAACAGCGTCTGCAGGATCGACCCGCTGGTCAGCGACGACACGAGCGTCTCGGGGATGATGCCGAGCAGGAAGGCCGCGGTGCCGCCGGCCTCTTCCGCGGCGGGCGCCTCGTAGCCGGTCGAGCCGACCATGAGGCCCTCGCCCGGGTGGATCAGGTTGCCGACGACCAGGCCGATCGCGAGGGCGAAGGTCGACATGGCGATGAAGTAGCCGAGCGCGAGCCCGCCCACCTTGCCGACGGTGGCGGCCTTCGCGATCGAGCCGACGCCGAGCACGATCGTGCAGAAGATCACCGGCGCGATCATCATCGAGATCAGCGACACGAAGGCGGTGCCGATCGGCTTCAGCTGCACCGCCACCTCGGGGGCGGTCAGGCCGACGACGATGCCGGCCGCGACGGCGACGATCACCGCGATGTAGAGCCAGTGCGAGCGGTCGATGCGGCGACGGGCGCGAACGCCGTTCGTCAGCGTCGTGCCGCCGGGGATGGGGGTCTGCGGGCCCTCGTGCGTCTTTGCCATGGGGTCTTCCTCGAGCTCATGACCGGCGGCGTCGTCGTCGACGGTCGTGCGGGGGTGCGATGTCGCGACTCTGGTCGCTCGCCCGGCGGCCGTCGACCTTGTGGTCATACTGGTCGCGCCACGCGGTCCCGTCGCGCCGCACGGTCCGGTCCCGCCGTGCGTCATGATGGACCCGGCCGCAGCGCAGCGAGGAGCCCGCCCGAGATGACCGTCGATCCCACCCGGTGGAGCATCGCCACCCGGCTCTTCGCGCTGCTCGTGGTCTTCGTGGTCGCCGTCGCCGTGCTCGCGACGGCCTGGACCCTCCGCTCGGCCCGCGAGGACGCCGACCGGTCGGCCGCGCGGGCCTGCCTGGCCCTCGCCACCTCGATCGCCGACAACCCGTACGTCGTCACCGCCCTGGCGACCGACGACCCCAGCGAGCGCCTCCAGCCCTACGCCGTGGCCCTGATGAGCGACACCTCGACCGACTTCGTCACGATCATGCGCCCCGACCGCACCCGCCTGACGCACCCCGACCCGACCGAGATCGGCCGTCCCTTCGTCGGCACCATCGCCCCCGCGCTGCGCGGCGAGTCGTTCACCGAGACCTACGCCGGCACCCTGGGGCCGTCCGTCCGGGCCGTCGTGCCGATCGAGAGCGACGGCGAGGTCGTCGCCCTCGTGTCGGCCGGGGTGACGGTCGACTCGATCACGCAGTCGGTCGGCGAGCGCCTCCCCCTGGTCTTCGCCGCCGCCGGGGCCACCGTGCTGCTCGGGGGCGTGGTGTCGTGGCTGCTCAGCCGCTACCTGCGGCGGGTCACCTGGGGTCGCGGGCCCGAAGAGCTCGCGCGGATGTTCGCCTACTACGAGGGCGTGCTGCACTCGGTGCGCGAGGGCCTCGTCCTGGTCGACGAGCGCGGGCGCCTGAGCCTCTACAACGACCAGGCCGCCGAACTCCTCGACCTGCCGCCCGGGGGCATCGCCGCGCCCGTCCCGCTCGACGGGCTGCAGCTGCCCGCCTCGTTGCGCGAGCTGCTGGCCTCGGGCCGCCGCGCCTCCGACGAGGTGCACGTGACGGACGACCGCGTCCTCGTCGTGAACCAGGAGGTCACCGAACCCACGGACGGCACGACGCCCGCCACCGGCCGCCGAGGCGCGCGGTCGGCGCCGCGCACGGCGAACCCGGGAGACGCGGTGCCCGCAGGAGGCGCGGCGCCGGTGACCGGCGCGGCCCGCCTCCGCCCCCGCCGCACCCTCGGGACCGTGACGACCCTGCGCGACCACACCGAGCTCACCCACCTCTCGGGCGAGGTCGAGACCATGCGCACCCTCTCGGACGCACTGCGGTCGCAGACCCACGAGTTCTCGAACCGGCTGCACACGATCGTCTCGTTGATCGAGCTCGGCCGCGGCGACGAGGCGCTGCGCTTCGCCGCCGACGAGCTCGACCTCGGCCAGCGGCTGGCCGACCGGGTCGTCGCCTCGATCGACGAGCCGACCCTCGCCGCCCTGCTGCTGGGCAAGGCCGCGCAGGCCCGCGAGCGGTCGATCGACCTGCGCGTCGACGTCGAGCCCGGGCTGGGGCCGATCGGCGTCGAGCCCGGCGACCTCGTGACGATCGTCGGCAATCTGGTCGACAACGCCCTCGACGCCGTGGCCCCGACGCTCGACCCCGACGCCTCGCCGCTCCGCCCCCCGAGGGTCGAGGTGACCGTCGCCCGGGTCGAGGGTGGCGTGCAGCTCGACGTCGAGGACGACGGGCCGGGGCTCGGCGACGTCGAGCTCGCGTTCCGACGGGGGTTCAGCACGAAGCCGGCGGCACCGGGCGGGCGCGGCATCGGCCTCGCGCTCGTCCGTCAGGCCGTGGGTCGGGTCGGGGGTCGGCTCGACGTCGCCACGGGGCCCGACGGGACCACCTTCTCGGTGCTGCTGCCCGACGCGGGACCGGACCGCGCCGGCGCCTCCGCACGGCGTCGGGGCGGGGTGCGGCCGTGAGCCGCGCCTCCTCGTCCGACGGTCGGGTGCGGGTGCTGGTCGTCGAGGACGAGCCCCTCACCGCCGAGGCGCACGTCGCCTACCTCGAGCGTCTCGAGGGCTTCGAGGTGGTCGGTCGGGCCCGTGACGGTCGCGAGACGCTCGAGGTCGTGCGGGCGGCCGGCGGCCCCGGGGGCCCGGGGCTCGACCTCGTGCTGCTCGACATGAACCTGCCCGACACCCACGGCCTGCAGCTGTGCCGGGCCCTGCGGGCGGCGGGGTCGACCGTCGACGTCATCGCGATCACGGCCGTCCGCGACGCGACCGTGGTGCGGACGGCCGTCTCGCTCGGCATCGTCCAGTACCTGATCAAGCCCTTCACCTTCGCGACCTTCGCCGAACGCCTGGCGTCCTACCGGGCGTTCCGCGAGTCGCTCGCCGCCGGGCAGGGGCAGGTGACGCAGTCCGACGTGGACTCGGGGCTCGCCAGCCTGAGGCAGGCCCCGACGCCGACCCTGGCGAAGGGGCTCGCCCCGGCGACCCTCGACCAGGTCGTGGCCGTGCTGCGCCGCGGCGGGTCGCCGTCGGCCGGCGAGGTGGCCGACGCGGCCGGGGTGTCGCGCGTGACGGCCCGCCGCTACCTCGAACACCTCGCCGACACGGGTGCGGTCACCCGTGAACCCCGGTACGGCAGCCCGGGCCGCCCCGAGCACGGCTACCGCTGGAACTGACCCGACGCGCCCCGGCGTACCCCGACGCACCCCGGCGTACCCCGACGGCCGCCCGGCTGGGCGGGCCTCCCGGCCGGGCCGGTAGACCGGGACGATGCAGAAACCCCTGGCCGTCCTGTTCGACATCGACGAGACCCTCGTGCACACCGGCGGGGCCGGTGGACGCAGCTGGACCTGGGCCTTCGACCACCTGCACGGCGTGGCCGCCGACATCGGCGACCACACCAGCGCGGGCGAGACCGACCCCGAGGTCGGTCGGCAGACCTTCGAGGGCGTGATGGGGCGCACCCCGACCGACGCCGAGATGTCGGCGCTCTACGCCGCCTACCTCTGGCACCTCGCGGACGACATCCGCACCTCCGAGGGGTACCGGGTGCTCGACGGGGCCGAGGAGGCGCTGCGGGCGTTGAGCGACGCGGGTGTCGTCCTCGGCGTGATCTCGGGCGCGATGGAGGGCGCGGCCCGCACGAAGATGGAGCCGGCCGGGCTGGGCCGCTGGTTCGTCTTCGGCGGCTACGGCTCGGACAGCCCCGACCGCACCGAGGCCACCCGGGCCGCGATCCGCAAGGCGTCCCTGCTCGTCGGCCACGACCTGTCGCCGGCCGAGGTCTTCGTCGTGGGCGACACCCCGCACGACGTCACGAGCGCCCACGAGGCCGGCGCGACCGGCATCGGCGTCGCGACCGGGCACCACTCGGTCGACGAGCTGCGCGACGCGGGGGCCGACGCCGTGCTGACCTCGCTCACCGAGGCGTTCCCCGGCCTCTGACGCGGCCGCCGTCGCCCGTCGGTGGCGTGCCGTCAGCGCCGGACGAGCCGGGCGATCTCGGGCAGCGCCGCGAGCGTGCCGGACGCCCCGTGCTGGTCGGGGTCGAGCGCGAGTCGCTTCAACCCGGCCCGGGTGTAGGTGCCGACGTCGGCCACGAAGTCGGCAGGTGCCCGCCAGACCAGCCGGTCGGCGGCCCCCTGGTCGAGCCCACGCGCGAGCGCGGCGTCGCGGGCGCGCTCGGGGGACGTGAACGCGAGCAGGGTCGGGGTGCCCTCGTCGACGACGGCGAAGGGCTTCGACGCGCCCGCCGCGCCACGGTCGACGAACCACCAGGCCTCGAGGCGGAACGCCGCACGCCACAGGGCCACGGGGTCGTCGGCGACGATCGCCGTGATCCGCTCCGGCGGCGCGTCCCCGGGCGCGGCCGTCCTGACCGGCACCCCGGCACCGGGCGTGACCCCGGGAGGCGCGGCGACGGTCGGCCCCGTCGGCCCGGTCGGCGAGGCGGTCCGCTCGACGACGCGCTCGAGCCGCGCGCGCCTCCTCTGCGTCACGCCGACGCGAACGAGCAGCACGCCCCCGGCGACGAGGACGGCCACCACGACGAGCGCGACGACGACGTCGACCGACGACTGACGCCCCGGCGCCACGAGGCCGACCAGCAGCACCGACGCTCCGATCGGCGATCCGACCACGGCGACGGCCAGCAGCACGACGCCCCAGGTCAGGGCGGCGGTTCCGTTGGAGCGACGGGTCGACGGGTCGGGGTTCGGCATCGACCCAGCGTAGGGCGGCTCGGGGCCGGGCGACCGGGGGCGTCCCGGCGGCTCACTCCGCCGCGCGCGACCAACCGAGCCCGCGGGCCTCGACCATCCGGTGGAGGGCCGTCGTCATGGCGGCGAAGTCCTCCGGGCCGAGGGCGTCGGTCAGGACCACGTACGCGTGAGCCGCGTCGGCGGGCAGGGACGGCGTGGCGAGGGTCGGATCGACGAGCCGGGTGGTGCCCGCGCTGCCGGCGTGACGACGGACCTCGTCGTGGTCCCGGAGGTGGAAGTTCACGAGCCGCTTCCCGTCGCCCATGGCGAACAGGCGCGCCGCCCTCGAGATCCGGCGCATCGACCCTCCGGCGCCTCCGGCCAGGGGGCCGGCGGCTCCGTCGACCCAGCTCACGCGCGTGATCGAATCCCAGGGGACCACGACGCTGTCGTCGATCACGACCGCCGCGGCGTGGACGGCCAGCAGGCGACCGCCGCGCCGACGTGCGGCTCCGACGTACTCGGAGAACGTCGCGACGGGCAGCAGGGTCGGCAGCACCCACAGCGCCACCACGAACCAGAGCCACCCCGTGCTCGTGATCGACCAGATGACGAGGGCGACCATCATCGCGAGGGCGAGCAGGACGCCGAGCCCGGAACCGACGAGCTGCCGCCGCAGCCGACGCCCGTCGTGGGCGGCCACGAGCACCGGCGGGTCGGTCGGTGGGGCGAAGCGGTCGGCGGGCGCGTCCGAGGTCGTCGCCCGAGGCGTCCGACGCTCACCCGTCACGGCCCCGGAACCCGCCCGTCGCGCCTCGCGTTCGAGGCCGAAGCGCCTCATGGCCTCGAGCGCGCCGAGCGGTGCGTAGGGGCCCCGGCCCTCGACGTCGAAGAGCACGCCGAACACGCCGGACCGCTCGGCGGCGGCGGCGTCGTCGACGAACCCTGCGGACGGGAGCGCGAGCAGTCGACCCGCCTCGTCGTCGGTCAGTCCTCGCACGAGGGCGTGCTGGCGTGCCCGCTCGGGCGACGTGAACGCGAGGAACATGGGACGCCCCTCGACGTCGGCCACGAGGGGCTGCACGTCGGGGAGTTCCCCGCGGGCGATGAACCACCACCGGTCCAGCGCGAAGATCGCGTCCCAGAGGTCGGCCTGGGCATCCGTGTCCTCGAGACCCCGGGCCTCGGAGACCCGGGTCAGCTCGTCGATGCGTTCGCTCGCCTCCCGCATCTCGGCGGCGGACGGAGGCGGAGGCAGCGGCGTGCCCCCCGGGGTAGGCAGAGGGGTCGGTTCACTCACCCTCGCAGCGTACGGGGCGTCCGATCTCAACGAGAAATCCTCACGGCACGTCGCCTCCCCGACGCGGGGCGTGACCGGCGGCGCTACGCTCCGACCATGGCCGACACGCGTGGACCCCAGATCGTCCGAGGCGACCCCGAGGTGACCCGGGCGACGCTCGACCTCAAGCTGCCGGTGGCGATGCTGCCCGGGCTCGTGCGGCGGGCCCTCCAGGCGAGCCCGACGTTCTCGTTCGGCGACGCCGACGAGACGGGCGCGACCCTGCTGCGGCGGTCGGCGGCGGCGAGCGTGGCCGACGCCGTCCGGCTCGACTTCGCGGCCTCCGACCGCGGCAGTCGCGTCTCGGCCGAGGTGCACTCCCCCGGGGGCACGATCGGCACCTCGGTCAAGCGCCGCGACGACGACACCACGGCCCTCTTCGAGGCCATCGCGAAGGCTGCCGGGCCGTTCTGACCCGGGCGGGTGCCGACCCGGGCCGTCCTTCCCCGGGCGGGTGCCGACCGCCTCGGCCTGCGACCCGGGGCCAGGGGCCTCGGGTCGCCGGCCGGCGCGGTGCGCAGCCGGTCGCTCGTCAGTCGCCGAGGCGACGGCGACGCTGGAGGGTCGTCACGATGCCGAGCGCGACGAGCACGAGTCCGGCGCCCAGGGCGACGCCGACCCCCCGGCCGGAGCCGGTGAAGGCGAGCACCCGGTCCGCGACCGTCCCGGCCGCGTCCGCACGGACGTCGTCGGACTCGGCTCCGTCACCCCCGGGGGCGACATCGCCGGCGTCCTGCCCGTCCCCCGCGCCGGAGCCCTCACCGGGGTCACCGGGGTCACCGGGGTCACCGGGGTCACCAGGGTCACCGGGGTCGCCCGGGTCGCCGGGGTCGCCCGGGTCGCCCGGGTCACCGGGGTCGCCCGGGTCACCGGGGTCGACCGGGTCGACCGGGTCGACGGGAGGCTGCCCGCCCTCCACCGCGGCGAAGCTCACCTCAGCGCTCGACGAGCGCCCGTCGGGGTGCACCACGTCGATCCGGACCTCGTACGACCCCTCGGGCACACCGGTCACGTCGACGGTGTACTCGCCCGACTCGTCGAGCCAGAAGTCGCCCAGCGCGTAGCCCCCGAAGCCCGTCTGCCAGGCGAACTCGTGACGGACGCCCTCGGTGTCGGACCCGGTCGTCGACGGGCGGCCGTCGACGGCGGCGCGTGTCGCCCTGGCGGGCTGCATGGCGAACTTCAGCTGGGCACCCGGCTGGGCCGTGCCGGTGAGGCGGACGGTGCCGGGGGCGACCTCGGCACCCTGCGTCGGGCTCGAGACGACCGTCGGCGCGATCGTCGCCGAGACGACCTCGAGCTCGAGGGTGTGCGGGGCGCTCTGCTCGGCGTCCACCGTCAGGGACCGGACCCCGGCCGTTGCCGTGGCCTCGTAGGCGACGTCGAGACGGACGCGCCCCCGTTCGTCGGCGGTCGCCGTCGTGTGGGGAAGTCCCTGGCCCGTGACCGAGACCGTCTCGCCGGGGACGTAGTTCGATCCGAGCACGGTGAAGGTCCGGCCGGCGACGACCGCGTCCGGGGCACCGGCGGTGGCCGGGAGTCCCAGGTCTTCGGTCACCGCGGCGAAGGCGTTCACCATGCCGACGCCCGAGTCCGCTGGGGTGCCCTGGTCGATGGCCTGGTGTCGGATGAGGTCGCGGATCTCGGCCGCGGACGCGTCGGGGTGGACGGTGCGGAGCAATGCGGCGACGCCCGACACGGCGGGTGCGGCGTACGAGGTCCCGCTGCCCTTCTCCCAGCCGCCGACGGAGCTGCTGACGATGTCCTGGCCAGGCGCGCCGACGGCGATCACTCCCTCGCCGTAGTTCGAGAACCCGGCGCGCGGGTAGACCCCCGGGACGTCACGCAACGCCGACACGGCGAGCGTGGTGTCGTTCTCGGCCGGCAGCGCGCGGCAGCCCGTCGACACGTCCCGCCCGAAGATGGGGACGCCGTCGCTCGGACTGCGGGAGTCGGTCGTCTTGTGAGCCAGGTCGTAGGCCTCGTTGCCGGCGGCGTCGACCGTCACGACGTCCTTCTCCTCGGCGAACCGGAGGGCCCGCGTGACGGCCTCCATCACCGGGGCCTGGTCGGGGTCGCCCTCGCACCAGAAGAGCCACGGCGCCATGTGGTAGCTCGCCTGGGCGACGTCGAAGCCGTGTTCGGCGGCCCAGACGTAGCCGCACAGCGTCGACTCGACGAACTGTTCGATGCGGATCATGGCGACGGTCACCCCGGGCGCCACGCCCACGGTCCCCACCCCGTTGTCCGCCGCGGCCACGACGCCGCTGACGAACGTGCCGTGCGACGCGTAGAAGCCCGGCTCGGGCGCCCACGCGGCGGGGCTCTGGTCCGCGATGCCGTCGGCCGAGCAGCCCACCGAGAGCGACGGGTCGAGGACGTCGACCAGGTCGGGGTGGTCCGCGTCGACGCCGCTGTCGATGACGCCGACGACGACGTCCTTCGAGCCGGGCTGGATCGCACGGGCCGCAGACGCCCCGATGGCGTCGTTGCCCCACTGCGCGGTCTCGTACGGGTCGACCGGGAGGCCCTGGGTGACGTCCCCCGGGCCGCTCCGGGCGCGTCGCTCGCCACCGTCGTCGGCGATCGGGACGGTCCGCGTGGGTGCGGCGGACTGGACGCCGTCCGCAGCCCGGATGTCGTCGACGAAGGCCGCGCGGTCGGACCGGGCCAGGGTGACGCCCAGCTCGGGGAACGCCCGCAGCACCCGCCCGCCGGCAGCGGACACCTGCTCGGCGACGCGGGCAGCGGCCTCGACCCCGACCTCGCCGTTCACGACGTAGTTCATGCGGTCGCCGTCGACCAGGACGCGTTCGGACGACGTCGGCGAGGGTGCCGGGCCGGCCAGCGCGGGGGTGGTGGTGAGTGCTCCGACCGCGGCGATCGACGCGGCGACGCAGGCTGCGACGACGGCGGTCCGTCTCGTCGGATGGTGGTGCAAGGGCATGGGGCCTCCCGGGGTCGGTGGAAAGGCGCCCAACATATCGTGTTCTACATTCCAACGCCAATCCGGCGGGTCGAGGCCGGACGGCCTCAGACCTCGCCGACGATCCAGGTGTCCTTCGCCCCCCCGCCCTGCGACGAGTTGACGATCATGCTGCCCTCGGGCGCGACCCGGGTGAGCGCGAGGTCGGCCAGCACGCTCTCGCCCGCCCCGGTGCCGGTCAGGTAGACGAAGCAGCGCAGGTCGACGTGCCGCGGCTGCAGTCCCGTCGCCGTGAGGGTCGGGTGCGACGACAACGTGACGACCTCCTGCGCGACCCATCCGGCCGGATCACGCGCGATCACGGCCCGGCGTTCGGCCACGACGGCGGCGCTCGCGGACGGGCCGATCAGCACGCCCCGACCGCCCTCGCCGTCGACGGGCTTGGTGACGAGCTCGCCCACGCGGTCGAGCACGGCCATCCTCTCGGCCGGGTCGCCCGTCCGGTAGGTCGGCACCGACTCGAGCAGCGGACGCTCGCCCAGGTAGTACCAGATGAGGTCGGGCACGGCACAGTACATCGCCTTGTCGTCGGCCAGACCGTTGCCGGGGGCGTTCGCGAGCACGACGTCGCCCGCGGCCGCCACGTCCATCAGGTGCTCGCCGAGCAACGGGTCGTGCGGCGCGTGCAAGTCGACCAACTCGCCGTCGAGCCGCAGGTAGAGCGCGTCGACGACGGTGCCCGTCCCGCGGTCGACGACCCGCGCCTCCCGGACCTCGACGTCGTCGGCCCGCAGCAGCAGCAGGCCCGCCCCCTCGGCCAGGGCGCGGTGCTCGTACCAGGCCGGACTCGTCGGCCCCTCGGACAGGATCGCCCCGACCGGTTCACGGGGGGCGCCCCCGACGGCGGCGTCACCCCGAGGAGGCGCGGCGTGCGCCAGCAGCGTCGCCCGCAGCACCCCGAACACGCTCGTCGGGTCGAGCAGCCCCGCCGGCCGCGGAGCGTCCGGCACCACCTCGTCGAGCAACCGCCGCACGGCGAGGGAGAACGCCGCCCCGCTCGGCGACCGGACGTTGTCCTCGAGCACCCGCCACCCGCCCAGCTCGTTCCGCACCAGGTCGAAGCCCTGCACCGGCGCCCGGACCGCGTCCGCCGGAAGCCGCGCGGCCTCGTCCCGCCAGCCCGCCGCACCGACGACCTGCTCGAGGGTGAGGACCCCGTCGGCGACGACCCGGCGCTCGCCGTAGGCGTCCCGGAGGAAGGCCTCGATCGCCCGGGCCCGCTGCGTGAGACCGGCGTCGAGCTGCCGCCACTCGTGACGCGTGACGATGCGGGGCACCAGGTCGCAGTGGAACGCCCGGTGGTCGCCACCGACCCCGAAGCCGAGACCGGCCTGCTCGCACCAGGCGTCTCGGGCCAGCGAGCGGGCGTGGGCCTCGGTCGGGTCGAGCTCCTGGAAGAAGGCGGCGACGTCGCGATAGGCCGGGCGGGGGTGCAAGCCCGGGCCGATCGCCTCGTCGCCGGCACGGAACCGGTACCCGGCGAGGGTCGGGGTCGGTGCGTCGAGTCCGGCGGCCGGGCCGTGCGTCTCGCGGACGACCAGGTCGACCACGTCGTCGAGGCTCCCCCGCTCGGCGAACGCGGCGCGCTGACGGTCGGCCGAGTTGCCGCGGGCGAGGGTGGCCTCGGCCAGGTCGGTCACGGTCTGCCAGTCCCCGAACTCCTCGAGCTGCGGTCGCAGCCGGGTCACGAGCTGACGGACCGCCTCGGCCGCGGGCAACCGCGACGGATGCTGCTCGAGGTCGAGCAGCTCGCCGCCGAGCCCGCTGCGAGCGGCCTGCCACATCGCGGCCCGGTGCAACGGCGCAGCCCGGTGTTCGGCGGGGCGCCCGGCCTCGACGTCCATCTCGGCCCGGCGGACGGCGGCGCGGTACAGCCCGGCGATGAGGACGGCGTCGTCCACCAGCGGGCACGCGTCGCAGGTGCGCAACTCGAGGGTCGGCGCATGGCTCGACGGGCGGACGTCGAAGTAGGCCATCTTGCTGTCGGCGATGACGCCCGTCCCGATCAGGTCGGCCAGCAGGCGGTCGTACTCGGCGGCGTCGGCCATCGGCCCGGTCGCCCCGGCGCTCGGCCACCGCTGCCAGATGATCGACCGCATGCTCGCGTACCCGGTGTCCTGTCCGTTCCAGTAGGGCGAACTCGCGCTCAGGGCGAGCAGGGCCGGCAGCACGGGGGCGACGCGCCCGGCGATCTGCACGGCCAGGTCGCGGTCGGCGACGCCCACGTGGATCTGCAGGCCGCAGATCAGCTGCTCGTCGACGAGCAGGCGGTACTGCTCGTGCATGCGGCCGTAGCGTCCGGTCGTGGTCAGCTCGAAGTCGGCGAACTCGCTGCGCGGCGCCGTGCCGACCGCTCCGATGCCCAGCCCCTCGGGCGTCGTCACCTCGACCAGGTCGCGGCGCAGGGTCAGGATCTCGCGACGCAGGTCGTCGAGCGTGGTCACGACGGGGACGTTGGTCTCGACGGTCGTGCGCTGCAGCTCGGCCCCGTACCGGTCGGCGGGCAGCCGGGCGAGCAGGTGCGGCGCCCGGGCCGACAGCCGTCCCGTCTCGAGGTCGATCAGGTGCAGCTCTTCTTCGGCCCCCAGCGTCAGCTCTGCGCTCATGCCTGCACAGTAGGGGCACGCCCCGTCTCCCACCCCCGATTCATGAGGAGTTCACACGATCTGAACACGAGGAGGCGCGGGCCGGGTCAGCGGCCGGGTCAGACCTCCGCGGTCTGGCGCACCCCCGCGGCCGGCAGCAGCACGCCGTCGATCAGCCCGATCAGGAACTCGCGGTCGACGGGCTTCCGCAGCACGAGCACCCGGTACGACACCATCGACGGGGTCACGAGGGCGAGCGCCTCGATGTCGGCGTCGGCCGAGATCTCGCCCCGCTCGCGGGCACGCCGCATGAGGAGGCGGTTGGCCTCGGCGCGGGGCTGCACGATGGCGGCGTCGACCGCCTCGGCCAGCTCGGGCGTCGTCGAGAGCATCGTGACGACGCCGGCCATGACCCGCATCTTCTTCTCGGCCTCGTCGATGCTGTGGGGTTTGATCATCGCCACGAGGTCGCCGCGCAACGTGCCCGTGTCGGGCAGGTCGTCGAGGTCGAGGGCACCCTGCTTGAGGCAGGCCACGGCGTCGACGACCAGCTCGCCCTTGGACGCCCACCGCCGGTAGAGCGTGGCCTTGCCGGCCTTGGCACGGGCGGCGACCATCTCGATGGTCATGCCCTCGAACCCGGTCTCGGCCAGCACGTCGATGGTGCACCGGAGGATCTCGGGATCGCGGCTGTGGTCGCGCTTGCGCCCGGGCCGCGCGGGCGTCGCGGGGTCGGTCTCGGCGGGCGTCGTCGCCGCGCCTTCCCTGTCGGTCATGGGGGTGACTCTACATCGGATGTTTACGAAACTGCCTGTATCCGAAACTGTCGCGACTCGTATATGCTCGCGCTCATGTCTCAGGCCTCCACCTCCCGTGACGGCGCGACCCGCGCCTCCTCGTCCTCGCCCACCCCGCCGTCGTCCCGGCGCTGGTGGACCCTCACCACGGTCGCGCTCGCGCAGCTGATGGTCGTGCTCGACTCCACCGTCGTCAACATCGCCCTGCCCGCCGCCCAGACCGACCTCGGCTTCTCGGACGGCGACCGGCAGTGGATCATCACCGCCTACTCGCTCGCGTTCGGCAGCCTGCTGCTGGTGGGCGGACGCGTCAGCGACCTGATCGGCCGCAAGCGCACCTTCATCATCGGCCTGATCGGCTTCGCCCTGGCCTCGGCCCTCGGCGGCGCGGCCGGCACCTTCGACCTGCTCGTCTTCGCCCGCGCCCTGCAGGGGGCGTTCGGCGCCCTGCTCGCCCCGACCGCGCTGGCCGTGCTGACGACGACCTTCACGATCCCGAAGGAGCGCGCCAGGGCGTTCGGCGTCTTCGGCGCCATCGCCGGCGCCGGTGGAGCCATCGGCCTGCTGCTCGGCGGATTCCTGACGCAGTACGCCTCGTGGCGCTGGAACCTCTACATCAACGTCGTCATCGCCGCCGTCGCCGTGGTCGGGGCCGTGATCTTCGTGTCGCACGTCACCCGCACCGGCCCACGCCCGAAGCTCGACGTGCCCGGCACGCTGCTCGTCTCGGGTGCCCTGTTCTCGCTGGTCTACGGCTTCTCGAACGCCGAGACGCAGGGGTGGGACTCACCGCTGACCTGGGGGTTCCTGGTCGCCGCCGTCGTGCTGCTCACCTCGTTCGTCCTGTGGCAACGCCGGGCCGAGCACCCGCTGCTGCCCCTGTCGATCGTCCTCGACCGCAACCGTGGGGCCGCCTACGCCTCGGTGACCATCGCGGGCGCCGGCATGTTCGGCATCTTCCTGTTCGTGACGTACTACCTGCAGACCTCGCTCGGCTACACCCCGACGAAGACCGGGCTCGCCTTCCTGCCGATGATCGCGATGCTCGTGCTGGCGGCCCAGCTGTCGACGAACGTCTTCGTGCCGCGGTTCGGGCCGAAGGTCATGGTGCCGTTCGGCATGACGCTCGGCGTGGTCGGCATGCTGCTGCTCACCCGACTCGACCTCGAGAGCAGCTACGCCGCGAACGTCCTGCCTGCCCTGATGGTGCTCGGCTTCGGCATGGGCTCGATCATGCCCGCGTCGATCCAGACCGCCACGCTCGGCGTCGACCGCGGACACGCGGGCGTCGCCTCGGCCATGGTCAACACCAGCCAGCAGGTCGGCGGCTCGATCGGCACGGCGCTGCTCAACACGCTCGCCGCGACCGCGGCGGCGAACTACGTCGCCGACCACCTGCCCGCGACCGGAGCCGTCGCGGCCGAGGCCGCGGTCACCGGCTACGCCACGGCGTACTGGTGGGGAGCCGGCTTCTTCGCAGTCGGCGCGGTCGTCGCGGCCCTGGTGTTCCGCCGGCGCGTCCCGCAGTCGGACCAGGTCGACCCGTCGGCCTCGCCGGCCGTCGACACCCCGGTGCCGGTGCACTGACGCGGACGACCCGCGCCTCCTCAGCCCTCGGGGCCGGGGAGGCGCGGGTCGCGTCGTCGACGGACGCCGCGCCGGTCAGGACGCGGCTTCGTCCTCGTCGTAGCGGTCGACGCTGATGGTCGGGATCGACGCGGTGATGACCGAACCGTCGGCACGCATGAGGCCGCGGAGGTCGCTCGTGGTGGGCACCCGCGTCGTGATGCGTGGGCCCTGCCCCTCGAGTGCCACGCGGACCGGCGCGTCGGGCGACACCTCGACTTCTTCGCCGCGGACGGCCACGGTCACCGTGTCGCCCGTCTCGATCGTGAAGACGATCTCGTGCTGGGCGAGGTCGACCCGCACGCGACTGCCCTTGATCGAGACCCGGAACGACAGTTCGTCCCAGTCCGCCGGCAGGCGCGGGTCGAAGGTGAACGACCCGAGCCAGTCGCGCATGCCGCCGTAGCCGTTGACGAGCGCGCTCCAGATGCCGCCCGTCGAGGCGACGTGCACGCCGTCGGAGGTGTTCTTGTGCAGGTCGGCGAGGTCGACGTAGAGCGACGACAGGAAGTACTGCTGCGAGAGCTGGTGGTGACCGACCTCGGCCGCGATGATCGACTGCACGACGCCCGACAGGGTCGAGTCGCCCGTGGTCAGCGCGTCGTAGTACTCGAAGTTGCGGAGCTTCTGCTCGGGCGTGAACTCGTCGCCCTGCAGGTAGAGCGCCAGCACGACGTCGGCCTGCTTCAGCACCTGGAACCGGTAGATCACCAGGGGGTGGTAGTGCAACAGCAGCGGACGCTTGTTCGCCGGGGTGGCCTCGAGGTCCCACAGCTCCTTGTCGAGGAACTGCGCGTCCTGCGGGTGGATGCCCCGGTGGTCGTCGTAGGGGATGTGCATGGCCTCGGCGGCCAGCTGCCAGCCGGTGATCTCGTGCTCTTCGAGACCCAGGCGCGCGACCATGCGGTCGAAGGCGACCGGCGCCTCCTCTTTCAGGCGGGTGACCGCCCGGACGGCCGCACGCAGGTTCGCCCTCGCCATGACGTTCGTGTACAGGTTGTCGTCGACCACCGTCGTGTACTCGTCGGGGCCGGTGACGCCGTCGATGTGGAAGCGTTGGTCGCCGTTGGAGCGCCAGAAGCCGAGGTCGGCCCACAGCCGGGCCGTCTCGACCAGGATGTCGACCGCGCCCCGCTGCAGGAAGTCCTCGTCACCCGTGGCCTGGACGTACTGGCTGAGGGCGTGGCTGATGTCGGCGTCGATGTGGTACTGCGCCGTGCCGGCCGCGTAGTACGCACTCGACTCGAGCCCGTTGATCGTCCGCCACGGGAACAGGGCGCCCCGCTGGTTCAACTCGACGGCGCGGTCGCGGGCGGCGTCGAGCATGCCGAGGCGGAACCGCAGGGCGTTGCGGGCGACGTTCGGCGACGTGTAGGTGAGGAACGGCAGGACGTAGATCTCGGTGTCCCAGAAGTAGTGACCGCCGTAGCCCGACCCCGTGACGCCCTTGGCCGCGACGCCCTGGCCGTCGGTGCGGGCCGTGGCCTGGGCGAGCTGGAAGAGGTTCCAGCGGACGGCCTGCTGGATCTCGGGCTGACCCGCGACCTGCACGTCGCTGCGCTGCCAGAAGTCGTCGAGCCAGGCCCGCTGGTGCGCGAAGATCTCGGCGGTCGGCGTCTCGGACGCCCGGTCGAGGGTGCGGTCGCACCGGTCGGCGAGCTCACGCGGGGGCACGCCGCGACTGGTGTGGTAGCTGATCGTCTTGACGAGGCGGACCTTCTGGCCGGCCTGCGCCTTGACCCGGTAGACGTGCTTGGCGATGTCGTCGTCGATCTGCGACGACTGGTCCCATTCGGCGTCGGTCTCGATGCGGTGCTCGGCACCGACCGCGATCGTCATGCCCGAGTTCGTCGTGCGGTAGCCCAGGACGGCTCGCGTGCCCCCGTTGCGCTTGAGCACGGGCTGCAGCACGCGGTCGTCGAACGACTCGGCCTTGCGCGGGTCGAACGCCTCGGCTGCGGCCCGCATGCCCGCGTGGTACTGGTCGCCGAGGTCTTGCCGGTTGAGGATCTGGCTCGAGATCAGCAGCGAGGCCGACGAGTCGAGCATCGTCACCTCGTACTCGATGACGACGAGGTGGCGGTCCTCGAAGCTGACCAGGCGGCGGCTCGTCACGAGCACGCGCTTGCCCGACGGCGTGCGCCAGTCGATCTCGCGGATCAGCACGCCGTCACGGAAGTCGAGGCGGCGGGTGTGCCGCAGGATGTCGGCCTCGAAGAGCACGAAGGGCTCGTCGTCGACGTACAGCCGGACGACCTTGGCGTCCGGCACGTTGACGATCGTCTGGCCGACGCGGGCGAAACCGAACGCCTCTTCGGCGTGCCGGATCGGCCAGGTCTCGTGGAACCCGTTCACGAACGTGCCGAACGAGTGACCACCACGACCCTCGTCGGGGTTGCCGCGCAGGCCCAGGTAGCCGTTGCCGACCGCGAAGACGGTCTCGGTCAGGCCCTCGTCGCCCTGGATGTACTCGTCCTCGACGAGCGCCCACTCGTCGACGGGGAACCTCGAGCGGTCGAGCGGGTCGGACGTGATGTGGTTCACGACTGTGCCTCCGTGGTGCCGGTGCTGCTGGTGCTGGTGCTGGTCGAGGGGGTGTCCGGTGTCGCCTGGCCGGGGTTCGGAGCCGAGGAGGCGCGGGTTCGGTCGAGTGCCCCGACCAGCGTGCCGAGATCGTCGACCACGATGTCGGCACCGAAGTCGAGCAGGGCCTGGGCACCGGTGCCGCGGTCGACGCCCAGGACGAGGCCGAAGGCCCCCCGCCGGCCGGCCTCGACGCCGGACTGCGCGTCTTCGACGACCACGCAGTCGTCGGCGGTCAACCCGAGGCGGCGGGCGCCCTCGAGGTACGTGTCGGGGGCCGGCTTGCCGGCGATGCCCTCGTCGGCCGCGACGACGCCGTCGACGACGACGTCGAAGCGGTCGCGCAGGCCGGCGGCCTCGAGCACGGGGACGGCGTTGCGCGAGCTGGAGACCACGGCGACCCGCACGCCTTCGGCGATGGCCCGGTCGAGGAAGGCCACCGACCCCGGGTAGGGCGTGACGCCGTTCTCGTCGAGCTCGGCGGCGAAGGCGGCGTTCTTGCGGTTTCCGAGACCGCAGACGGACTCGACGTCGGGGCCGTCGTCGGGCGACCCCTCGGGCAGCACGACGTCGCGGGCGGCGAGCATGGCCCGGACGCCGTCGTAGCGGGGCCGACCGTCGACGTGCTCGAAGTAG
This sequence comes from Frigoribacterium sp. PvP054, assembly GCF_040547465.1. Lineage (NCBI taxonomy): Bacteria > Bacillati > Actinomycetota > Actinomycetes > Micrococcales > Microbacteriaceae > Frigoribacterium > Frigoribacterium sp. PvP054. The sequence continues at coordinate 98,409 of NZ_JBEPPU010000006.1, read as the reverse complement.
TCGCTCTCGGTGTACGGCGCGAGGCCATGCGCGGCGAAGTACTCGGTGAAGAGCCGGGACCACGCGCGCATGTGGACCTCGGCGGTCGGCGTCAGGACGCCGTCCAGGTCGAAGAGCAGGGCGTCGAGGTGGGCGAGGCGCGAGGCGTCGCGGGGCGTGGCGGTAGACACGGGGGTGCCGGTCCCTTCGAGCGTGGGGGCAGGGTGATCGGCACCGGGGCGACGACGGCCCGGTGCCGGTGAGGCGGGAGCGATGCGGGGGCAGGACGGAGGCGGGGCGACGGGACGAGCGGGGGTGATGCGCGTCAGCTGCTGCGCCGACGGGGGTGGTGCGGGGTGAACCGCACGGGTCAAGTGTGGCACCGCTCCGGCCGGACACCTAGCCACTCGTCCGGGGTGTGGACGACCGTCCCGCTGGGGACGGGGCGTGGCGACGCCTCCCCCCTGCCCGTGGGTGGACCTCCGGGCTGTGGACGACGATCGAGCTGTCGGTGACGGCTGACATCATGGCGGCATGGACCTGGGCGACGAGTTCGACGTGCACGAGGGCTTCCCTGCCCGCGCCGGCGGTGCCCCGCGCGACGCCTCACGCCACGTCGGCGACGATGCCGACGGGCCCGTGCACTCGACGGCCGTGCCGCTCGTCGACGCCGTCGACGTCATCCGCCTCGTCGGGCCGAGAGCCTTCAACCGGGCGAAAGAGTACGTCCGTGACGGTGCCGTGCTCGACACGACGTGGCACCCGGCCGACGAGCGACTCGACGGCACCGTTCGTGGGGCCGAGGCGACGCCCTACGACGTCGTCGTCGACCTGCGGGCGACCCGGGGCGAGTACAGCCGCCCCGTCCGCAGTCGGTGCACGTGTCCGATCGGCAGCGACTGCAAACACGTCGCGGCGACCCTCCTGCAGAGCAACTCCCGCGCGGTGGCCGACCGCAGCGCGACCTCACCGAGCCCGGACGACCTGACGACCGGGGGCGTGACCGCGCTGGGCGCCGCACGACCCGGCCCGGGCACGGGCGACTGGCGGTCGACGGTGGGGGCGGTGGGGCGCCCCACCCGCGCCTCCTCGGCTCGGACGACGCGCATGGGGCTGCTGTTCGAACTCCGCGACCGGGCGCACTCGACCCGGGGGCGGGCGGTCGCTCCCTCGGCACGTCGTCAGGGCGGCCCGACCGTCCAGCGGCTCGGCGTGCGGCCCGTGACGCTGAGCGGCACGGGCAACTGGGTGCGGGGCAACCTCACCTGGTCGTCGCTGCCCTACCAGCTCAACCGGCTCGCCATCGAGCCCGAACAGCACGCCTGGTTCGGCCAGTTCGCGGCGCTGCACCGCTCGGCCGTCTCGACCTACACGCCCGGCGACGCCGACTGGCTGTTCGTCGACGACTTCGCGAGCCCGCTGCTCTGGCCCCTGCTCGCCGAGGCCGAGCGGCTCGGCGTCTCACTCGTCACGGGCAAGCGGTCCACCGACGTCGTGGTCGGCGACGAGGCCCGGGTCAGGGTCGACGCCGTGCGGGGCGACGACGGCTCGATGCTGCTGACCGCCGGGGTCACCGTCGACGGCGTGGCCCGTCGTGCCGAGTCGACCGGCGTCATCGCCGACCACGGCGTGTGGTGCGTCGCCCACGAACCGGTGCTGACCTTCACCCTCGCACCGACCGTGGTCCCGCTCGACGACGAACAGCGTCGACTGCTCACGATCACGCCCGAGGTGGTCGTGCCGGCCGCCGACTCGGCCGAGTTCCTGCGCGACTACTACCCCACCCTGCGGCGGAGCGTCGACGTCGTCAGCTCGGACGCCTCCGTCGAGTTCCCGACGATCGAGCCGCCGGTGCTGACGGTGACCGTCCGGTTCGAGAAGGCGCAGACCATCCGCGTCGCGTGGGGGTGGACGGTCGACGGCGGGTTGCAGCCGCTCACCGCACACTCCCCCGTGCCCGACCTGGGCGAGCTCGACGTCGTCCCCCGCGACCAGGTGCTGACGGGGGTGACCGCGGCCGAGTTCGCCACCGGCACGCTGCCCGCCCTCGAGGCTCGGTCCGACGTCCGGGTCGACCTCGTCGGCACGCGGCCCGACTACCGCGAGCTGACCGACGAGCCGCGGCTGACCATCACCACGATGCCGACCGACAAGCGCGACTGGTTCGACCTCGGCGTGATGGTGACGGTCGAGGGGCGGACGGTGCCCTTCACGCCCCTCATCACCGCACTCGCGAAGGGCCGCAAGAAGCTGCTGCTGGTCGACCACTCGTACCTCTCGCTCGACCACCCGGCCTTCGACGAGCTCAAGCGGCTGATCGACGAGGCCTCCGCCCTCGACGAGTGGCAGGTCGCCCCGCGCATCAACCGCTACCAGGCGAGCCTCTGGTCCGAGCTCGACGACCTCGCCGACGAGTCGATCCCGGCGGCCGAGTGGCAACGGGCCGTCGGCGGGCTGCTGGCCCTCGCCGACTCCGGGGGTCTCGACGCCGCGACGACCGTGCCCGTGCCGGCCTCGGTGGCGGCGACCCTGCGTCCGTACCAGCACGAGGGGTTCGCGTGGCTGGCCTTCCTGCACGAACACGGGCTCGGTGGCGTCCTCGCCGACGACATGGGGCTCGGCAAGACCCTGCAGACCCTCGCACTCGTCGCGCACGTCCGCGAGGCCGAACGGGCCCGGGGCGGGTCGCCGGCACGCACCGGGTCGCCGGCACGCACCGGGTCGCCGGCACGCACCGGGTCGCCGGCACGCACCGGGTCGCCGGCACCCGCCGACGAGGGCGCCGCTCCTGCCCCCTTCCTGGTCGTCGCCCCCACGTCGGTCGTGTCCAACTGGGTCGCCGAGGCCGCCCGCTTCACCCCGGGCCTGACCGTCCGCGCGGTCACGGCGACCCAGGCCAAGGGCGGGCGCGGTTCGGTGCACGACCTGGCCGAGGGCGCCGACGTGGTCGTGACGTCGTACGCGCTGTTCCGCCTCGACTTCGCGGCCTACCAGGCCGAGGGCTGGGCCGGGCTCGTCCTCGACGAAGCCCAGTTCGTGAAGAACCGCGCCTCGCAGGCGCACCGCTGTGCGGTCGACCTCGACGTGCCGTTCAAGCTCGCCATCACGGGCACGCCGCTCGAGAACAGCCTCACCGACCTCTGGTCGCTGCTGCACGTGGTGGCACCCGGCCTGCTCGGCAGCAGCGTCCGCTTCGCCGACGACTACGTCAAGCCGATCGCGACCGGCGAGGCGCCCGAGCTGCTGCAGAAGCTGCGCCGCCGCATCCGGCCGCTGATGATGCGGCGGACGAAAGAGCAGGTCGCCTCCGACCTGCCGGCCAAGCAAGAGCAGGTGCTCCGCGTCGACCTCGAACCGGCGCACCGCGAGCTCTACGACGCCTTCCTCCAGCGCGAGCGGCAGAAGCTGCTCGGCCTGATGGACGACCTCGACCGCAACCGGTTCATCGTGTTCCGGTCGCTGACCCTGCTGCGCCTGCTGTCCCTCGACGCCTCACTGGTCGACGAGGCCTACGCCGACGTCCCGTCCGCCAAGCTCGACCAACTGCTCGACGAACTCGACGACGTGGTCGCCGAGGGGCACCGGGCCCTGGTCTTCAGCCAGTTCACGACGTTCTTGCACAAGGTCGCCGCCCGACTCGAGCAGCGTGGCGTGGCCTTCGAGTACCTCGACGGCTCGACCCGGAGGCGCGGCGAGGTGATCGACCGCTTCAAGACGGGCGACGCCCCGGCCTTCCTGATCAGCCTCAAGGCGGGCGGCTTCGGACTCAACCTCACCGAGGCGGACTACGTCTTCATCCTCGACCCGTGGTGGAATCCCGCGACCGAGGCGCAGGCCGTCGACCGCACGCACCGCATCGGCCAGACGGACGCCGTCATGGTCTACCGGATGATCGCCAACGACACCATCGAGGAGAAGGTCCTCGCCCTGCAGGCGCAGAAGTCCCAGCTGTTCGACGCCGTGATGGACGACGACGCCGTCTTCAGCGCCGCGCTCACGGCCGACGACATCCGCGGCCTGCTCGACGCCTGACGGCGAGCCGGGGCGGCCGACGGTCGACGCCGGGCGGACGACACCGGGCTGCCGGCCCGGGTGGCTGCCGGCCCGGGTGGCTGCCGGGCTCACGCGAAACGGGCGAGTTCGTCGGGGACGGGCGTCCGCGGACGACGAACTCGCCCGTCGTGGCTGGTGTGCGGCCGTCGACGGACCGACCGCTCGACCGGGCCGACGCCGGGTGGGCCGAGCCGGTCCGAACGGACGCCCGGGCCTCAGCCCAGGGGCACCGTCTCGGCGAACGACCGCGTGGTGGGGGGCGCCACGAGCACCTCGGGCAGGCGGTTGGCGCCCTCCGGCGTCGCGCGCCACGCCACGTAGGCCTCGTGGTCGGCCGAGGTGGCCCAGGTCTCGACGACGATCATCACCGACGGGTCGGCGTCGTCGATCAGCACCTCGAGCCCCTCGCAGCCGGGCCAGGCCCGCGTGGCGACGAGCGTCTCGCGGGCGATCTCGTGGGCGAGGTCGAGCCGGGAGGGGTCGACGTGCAGTTCGAGGTGGACGGTGGTGGGCATGGGGGTTCCTTCGATCGGACGGCGGCCCCGGGAGCGGGCCGCGCGGCGGACGGGCCGCGGACTCCCACCCTGGCACCCGCGCCTCCCCGGCCGCCCGCGCGGCCCCCGTCCGCCCGCCGCAGGGTGGGTCCAGATCGACGGGGGCGGGCCCCGCACGCGACGTTGACGTCCCGAGGACGACGCTCGTCAGGCGACGTCGACCGTCACCCGGTGCCACCCCTCGGCACCGTTCGGCGCCGGTTGCACGTACTCCTCGGCCTGCCACGTGCCGTCGGCACCTCGGGCCCGGACGTCGATGGTGTGCGACCCCGACCCGGCGGCCGCGGCGTCCCACCGATAGACCCACTGGCGCCAGGTGTCGGCCGAGACCGAGTCGGCGAGCGTCGCGTCGAGCCACGACCCGCCGTCGATGCGCACCTGCACGGCCTCGACGCCGGTGTGCGGCTGCCAGGCCACGCCTGCGATCGACACCGTCCCCGCGTCGACCGAGCCGCCGTCGCGGGGCACGTCGATGCGCGACTCGAGCTTGACCGGCCCGAGGGCGTCCCAGCCGCGCGGCGTCCAGTACCCCTGGGCGTCGGCGAAGCGCGTGACCTCCATCTCGACGACCCACTTCGTCGCCGAGACGTAGCCGAACAGGCCGGGCACGACCATCCGCACCGGGAACCCGTGCTCGATCGGGAGCGGCTGGCCGTTCATGCCGACCGCGAGCAGGGCGTCGGTGCCGTCGTCCTGCAGCACGCCGAGCGGCGTGCCGGCCGAGAAGCCGTCGATGCTGCGCGAGAGCACCATGTCGGCCCCGCCGTTCGGCCCCGCGCGCTCGAGCAACGCCCGGATCGGGTACCCGAGCCAGAGCGCGTTGCCGATGAGGTCGCCACCGACGTCGTTCGAGACGCAGCTGAGGGTGGCCATGTGCTCCTCGAGCGGCAGGGCGAGCAACTCGTCGAACGAGATCGTGACCTCGCGGTCGACCAGGCCGTGGATGCGCAGGCTCCAGTCGGCCGGGTCGATCGACGGCACCTGCAACGCGGTGTCGATGCGGTAGAAGTCGGCGTTCGGCGTCACGTACGGGGTGATCCCCTCGACGTCCAGGGAGGCGCCGGCCGGCACCGCGGCCTCGGTCACGCTCGCCCGCGGCAGCGTCAGGGCGCGTCGCAGGGCCGCGGCGTTGGCGCGGCCCGCGTTGACGACCCATGCACCCGTGCCGACGACGACCGCCGCGACGCCGGCGACCACCGTGTAGGTCAGGAACGACCGGCGTTCGAGGCCGGCCCCCCGCAGCGGCGGCACGGGCTGCGTCTGCTCGGCCCACCCGGGCGAGGTCGAACGGACCCACCGACGGAGGCGCGAGGCCAGCTTGTCGACCAGCAGGACCGCCGCGAAGGTGCCGACGAGGCTCGGGATGGCGTCCACCTGGCCCGCGTCCGCGCGGGTCAGGACGGCGACCACGGCGAGCGCCCCGCCGGCCACGAAGGCGACCTTGCCGATCGGCTGACGGCGGTACTCGCCGTACCCGGCCGCACCGGTGATGACGACGAGCAGGACGCCCATCAGCACGAAGAGCGCGACCTTGTCGCCGGTGCCGAACAACGACACCATCGCGTCCTTCACCCCGGCGGGGGCGAGGTCGATGACGGCCGAGCCGACGGCGAAGAGCGGGCTGCCGGTCGGGCCGGTGGCGAGGGCGACGACCTCGGCGGCGGCGAGGAACGCGGCCATCGAGACGATGCCGGCGAGGGCGGCCCAGAGACCGGCGGCTCGCGGGGTCATCGGGTCGGTGACGCCGGACGTCGGGGCAGGGCCGGGCGTCGACGACGGGGGTGGGGACAGGCGGACCGACATGGGCTCAGGGTACGTCGCGTGGCTCGGGAACCGCCTGCGTCCGCGGGGTCCGGTGCGCGCCTCCTGACCACCGCCGTGGCGGTGCCCAGGTTTCCGGGCCGTGACGATGCGTGGCCGCCCCTTCCGTCGCCTCGACGACGAGGGCAGGATGTCCGGAACGCCCGAGACACATCGATGCGCCCCGGAGGTCAGCATCTCGACGACGAATCAACAGCCCGTGACGACCGACACGGGTGAGGGTCCCACCGAGTTGAAGCGGGCCATCGGCCCGAAGCTGTTGTTGCTGTTCATCGTCGGGGACATCCTCGGCACGGGCGTCTACGCCCTGACCGGGCAGGTCGCGGCCGAGGTCGGCGGAGCGGCGTGGCTGCCCTTCTTGATCGCGTTCGCCGTGGCGCTCGTGACGGCGTTCTCGTACCTCGAGCTCGTCACGAAGTACCCGCAGACCGCGGGCGCGGCGCTCTACGTGCACAAGGCGTTCGGCATCCACTTCGTCACGTTCATCGTCTGCTTCGTGGTGATGTGCTCGGGCATCACGAGCGCGTCGACGGCGTCCCGGGCCTTCGCGGCCAACCTCGCGGCCGGCATCGGGGTCGAGCTGTCGAACTCGGCCGTGATGCTCATCGCGATGGCGTTCATGCTGCTGGTGATGGCCGTGAACTTCCGCGGCGTGAGCGAGAGCGTCAAGGCGAACGTCGTGCTGACGTTGATCGAGCTGTCGGGCCTCGTCATGGTGATCTTGATCGGCTTCTGGTTCATCGCGGGCGGCAACGCCGACTGGGGTCAGGTGGTGCTGTTCGAGACGCCGGGCGACAAGTCGCTGCTGCTGAGCGTCAGCACGGCGACCTCGCTCGCGTTCTTCGCGATGGTGGGCTTCGAGGACTCGGTCAACATGGCCGAAGAGACGAGGGACCCGAGCCGGATCTTCCCGAAGGTCATGCTGACCGGGCTCGGCATCACCGCCGTGATCTACGTGCTCGTGTCGATCTGCGCCGTCGCCATCGTGCCGATCGGCGAGCTGGCCGACAACGAGACGCCGCTGGTGACGGTGGTGAACACGGCGGCCCCGGACTTCCCGATCGGGCAGCTGCTGCCGTTCATCTCGATGTTCGCCGTCGCCAACAGTGCCCTGATCAACATGATGATGGCCAGCCGCCTGCTCTACGGCATGAGCAAGCAGGGCGTGCTGCCGGGCTTCCTCGGCAAGGTGCACCCGAAGCGGCAGACGCCGTGGGCGTCGATCGTCTTCACCACGGCGCTCAGCCTGCTGCTGATCGGCTACGTCTCGCTCTCGCCCGAGTCGCCGATCGTCGCCGTGCTCGGTGGCACGACGTCGTTGCTGTTGTTGTCGGTCTTCACGTTGGTCAACGTCGTCGTGCTCGTGTTGCGCCGCGACACCGTGACGCACCGGCACTTCCGGGCGGGGACGGTGCTGCCGATCGTCGGCGTGGTGGCCTGCCTGTGGTTGGTGCTGCCGGTGTCGTCCGGTCGAGGCGCCGAGCAGTACACGATCGCCGGCGGGCTGCTCGCGATCGGCGTGGTGCTCTGGCTCGTGACCTTCGTGTCGCGCCGGGGACGGCCCGTGCCGAGCGACGCGATCGCCGACGCCGAACGAGCCGACCCCGGCGCGTAGCGGGGCACGCAGGAGGCGCGGTGCCGGTCTCGTCACCGGCACCGCGCCTCCTCGGGTCGTCGGGTCGGGCCGCTAGACGAGCCGCTTCTCGCCGGGGCGCAGCACGCGCAGCCAGCGGAACCCGTAGCCCTCGAGCTCGACGCGAAGGTGGCCGTCGGCGGCCAGCTCCTCGGGCGTCGCCAGGTCGGCGAGCAGGTCGACGACCCGCGCCGAGCCGTCCAGGTCGAGCGCGCCCAGGTCGACGTCGACCGATCGACCGTCGGGTGCGAAGTTGTGCAGCGCGACGAGCGTCCCGGTGCTGCCGTGGACGGCGTGGGCGAGAACACAGCTGTGGCCGGTGTCGAGCACGGTGAGGTCGCCCCAGCCGATCTCGGGCGAGGCCCGGTAGTGCCGGACGAGGCCCTGCACGAACCGCAGCATCGAGTCGGGCTCGTGGCGCTGCCGCGAGACGTTGACGTGCTCCGGCGCCCAGCCCTCGCCCGCGACGGGGGCGATCAGGTCGTCGGCGTCGGCGCGTGAGAAGCCGCCGCCGGGCTCGTCGGTCCACTGCATGGGCGTGCGGACCGCGCCACGGCCCGAGACCTCGGGGTTCTCACCCATGCCGATCTCCTCGCCGTAGAACAGCACGGGCGCCCCCGGCGTCGAGAACATCAGGCTGTAGACCATGCGCACGCGCCGAGGGTCGCCGTCGAGCATCGGCGGCAGGCGACGCACGATGCCCCGGCCGTGGATGCGCTGCGACTCGAGCGGGGCGAACGCCTCGAAGACCTCGTCGCGCTCGGACTCGCTCAGCTGGTCGAGGGTCAGCTCGTCGTGGTTGCGGACGAAGTTGCCCCACTGGTTGCCCCGCGCCAGGGCAGGCCGGTCGGCGAGCGCGGCCGCGAGCGGCGCAGCGTCCTGCCGGGCGAGCGAGAGGTAGAGCGCCTGGTTGGCCACGAAGTCGAACTGCATCGTCAGCTCGTCGCCGTCGTCCTCGCCGAAGAACGCGACCATCTCGTCGTAGGGCAGGTTCACCTCGCCGAGCATCATGCCGCTGCCGCTGCGGCGCGACACGTACCCGCGCAGGGCCCGCAGGAACTCGTGCTCGGCACCGTCCTCGGTGTCGATCAGGTGGGGCACGGCGTCGACGCGGAACCCGTCGATGCCGAGCTGCAGCCAGAAGCCGATGACCTTGGCGATCTCGTCCCGCACCTCCTGGCGGTGGGTCGCCAGGTCGGGCTGGTGCGAGTAGAACGAGTGCCGGTAGTACTGACCGGCGGTCTCGTCGAACGACCAGACCCCGTCCTCGACGTCGGGGAACATGTTCTCGGGCTGGTCGTCGGGCACGTCGTCGCGCCACTGGTAGTACTCGCGGAACCGGCTCTCGGGGTCGCGGCGCGCGGCCTGGAACCAGGGGTGCTGGTCGCTCGTGTGGTTGACGACGAGGTCGACGATCACCCGCATGCCGCGGTCCTTCGCGGTGCGGACCACCTCGACGAAATCGCCCAGGTGCCCGTACCGCGGGTCGACGCCGTAGTAGTCCGAGATGTCGTAGCCGTTGTCCTGCTGCGGCGAGGGGTAGAACGGCGCCAGCCAGAGGCAGGTCACGCCGAGCTCGGAGAGGTGGTCGAGACGGTGCACGAGGCCCTCGAGGTCGCCCACCCCGTCGTCGTTCCAGTCGAGGTAGGTCTCGACGTCGAGGTTGTAGAAGACGGCGGTCTTCCACCACAGGTCGCTGGTGTCGGTGACCCTCATCGGGTCGTCCCCGTCGCCACCGCGCGGCGGTGCGGGGGGCTCGGCCGGGCGGCGATCGGGTGGGCGGCGCAGGAGGCGCGGGTCGGGCGGGTCATGTCGGCTCCGTCTCGGGTGGGTCGCTTTCGCCGACCGTACCGACGCCCGGGAGGCACGGCCCTGGCCATCCCCTGTACATCGCCCGTGCGGACGCCGCGCGCCGCGCCGCCCGCCGACCCGCGCCTCCTCGGCCGCCGACCCGCGCCTCCTCGGCTGCCGACCCGCGCCTCCTCGGCTGCCGCCTCCTACGGGATGAGGCGGGCGGCGCGGTAGCGCGCGAACAGGTCGACGAAGGCCTGCTCGGTGCGGCGGTACCGGGTGAAGCCGGCGTCGCGGGCCTTGCCCATGTCGGTGACGACCTCGATGTCGCGGCCGAGGTCGCCGTCGGTGTGCCACCACGAGGCGACGCGCGACAGCTCGGGCTCGGCGAGGTCGTGCTCGGCGACCAGGTCGCGCCACTCCTGTTCGAGGCCGACCATCTGCTGCTCGAGCGGCCGCGGCTCGCCTTCGAACCCCTCGACGAGCGCGGGGTCGACGCCGAGGTGGCCCGCCAGGCGGGGCCACAGCCAGCGCCAGCGGAAGACGTCGCCGTTCACCACGTTGAACGCCTCGTCGGCGCCGGCCGGGTCGGTCGCGGCCCAGATCATCTGCTCGGCGAGGACGCCGGCGTCGGTGACGTCGACCAGCGAGTTCCACTGCGTCTCGCTGCCGGGGAACGTGAACGGGCGGCCGAGGCGCGTGCTCAGCGCGGCCTGCACGGCGAGGGTCAACCCCATGTTCATGGCGTTGCCGACGGCGAAGCCGATGACGGTGTGCGAGCGGTGCACCGACCAGGTGAAGCCCTGGCGCTCGGCGGCCGCGAACAGCTCGTCCTCCTGCGCGTAGTAGAAGTTCGGGTAGGGCAGGCGCTCCTCGTCCTCGTGGAACGGCGTGTCGGGCATGTCGCCCTTGCCGTAGGCCTCGAACGGGCCGAGGTAGTGCTTCAGCCCGGTGACGAGCGACACGTGCCGGACGGGCGCGTGGTCGAGGGCGGCGAGCAGGTCGCGCACCATGGCGCCGTTGACGGCGATGTTCTCGGCCTCGGTGTCGCGCCGCTGCCACGCGGCGAAGAACACGTGCGTCGGCTTCGCGTCGGCCAGCGCGGTGCGCAGGCTCTCGGCACTCGTCAGGTCGGCCGCGATGCCGGTCACCCCGGCGGACGAGGAGGCGCGGCGCGAGAGCGCGAGGACGTCCCACCCCTCGCGCGTCAACTGCTCGACCAGCGCGGTGCCGGTGATGCCGCTCGCACCCACCACGAGGGCGGTGCCGGGGACGGTGTCGGGGCCCTGCGGCCGGGTGCTGTCGGTCTGGGGTGTCTCGGTGGAGCTCATCTGTGCCCCAAGCCGCGGGCGTCGCCCGGCATTCCCACCCGGTGCCGACCGGGTCGTACCCCGGGGGCCCACACCTGACAGGGAGCCCGACGCACCGGGCGTACGGTCGGCCCATGGATCAGGACACGAACGAGCCCGCCGCCCGGACGCCCGAGGAAGAGGCCGCCGCCCTGGCGCTCGCCGTCGTGTCGCAGGCCGCGGCCATCACGCAGGGCGACCCCGAGGCGGTAGAAGCCAGCGACGAGAACCTGCGCGAGGTCGTCGGAGAGTTGACCGACGAGCCGTTCACCGCCCGCCAGGAGGACGTCGTCGCGACGCTCGGGACCGCCGGCGGCAGCCTGGCCGCGGGCCTCACGGCCGCCCTGGCGCACGAGAAGGGCGTCGACCCCGGGGTCATCCTCGGCTCGACCTCGCAGGCGATCGTCGCGCAGACGCAGACCCCCTTCGCCGGGGGCCTCGACGACATGGACGACGACCCCGAGCTCGTCGCGCAGGCCGAGCGCGACGCCCGGGCCCACGCGGCCGAGCTCGACGGCGACGACGCGGCCTCGCGGGTCGACGGGACGGGCCCTCTCGGCGGTCGCCGTGACATGGCCGACGCCGGCCTGGACCGGGGCGACGCCGGCGAGCCGCGGGGCGAGCGCGACGACGACGACTCCGACCACGTGTCCTGACTGCGACGCCTCGCGAGGCCTGCGGGTTCTTCGGGGGTGAGGGTCGCGGACGACGCGACCCGCGCCTCCTAGACTCGACGGACGGGTCCCACCGCCCCGGCGGACGGTGAGGCGACCCGGACCGGAGTGAGCGAGAGGGGCAGCGTGTCCGACGCGAGACGAGCCGACCGACCGGCCGCGCCGAAGGCCCGCCCCCCGCGCGTGCCCAAGCCGCCGAAGGGCAAGCCCCGGGGGCCGGCCCAGTCGCGACTGGTCAACCAGCACGAGCTCCGCGACGTCCGGGCCCGGCTCCGCGGCACGATCTACGAGGGCACGACGCCCGAGCACGGCATCGGCGGCGACCTGTACTCGCCCCGCCAGATCGTCGACTTCTGCCTCGACCTGGGCGACGTGATGCTCTCGTCGGGCGCCGACGTCCGCAGCACCGAGGTCGCCATCGTCGCCGTGAGCACGAAGTGGAACCTCGCGCCCCTCGAACTCGACATCACCGGCACCGCCATCACCATCCAGTACGCGCCGGCCGGCCACAACCCGTTGGTGAAGACGCGCGTCATCTACGCCGAGGGCTCGAACCTGCACCGGCTGTCGCGGGTGTACCAGATCGTCGACGACCTGCTGCACGACGACCGCGACATGACCGAGGCGGTGGCCGGCCTCGTCGAGGTGCTGGGGTCGCCGCCGCGCTGGCCGTCGTGGATGACCGACCTCGCCATGGGCCTGCTCGGCGTCTCGGTGACGCTGCAGGCCGGCGGCACGTGGCAGGCCGCGGTCGGCGCCTTCGTCGTGATGATCGGCATCATGGCCTCGGGGCGGGGGCTGACCGCCCGCGGCATCCCGCAGTTCTTCGTCATCGGCCTGCAGGCCGCCGTGACGGCGACCCTCGGCACGCTCGGCATCTGGGCGGGGCTGCTGGCCCCGGGAGGCGCGGCGGCGATGGTCGCGGCGGTGGTCGTCCTCGTGCTGCCGCACCCCACCATCGTCACCTGGGCCCAGGACGCCATCTCGGGGTTCCGGTCGATGGCGGTCGGTCGAGCGCTCGTCATCGGGTTGATCGTGGCCGGCGTGGTCTGCGGCATCCCGGCCGGGCTCGCCGTCACGGCCCGGTTCGTCGCGATCGAGGTCGACCCGACCAACATCACGCTGCAGGCCCTGCCCCTCTGGCTCTCGCTCATCTCGAGCTTCGCCGCGGCGTCGGCCAACTCGATCGCCCAGGGCTCGACCGCCCGCATGATCCCCATCACGATCGGCGTCGCCCTGGTCGGCAACCTCTCGTTGTTCACGTTGCGCCACCTCGGCCTGCCCCTGATGGGCGCGACCTTCGTCGCCGCCACCCTGCTCGGCGCCCTGTCGACCGTCGCGGCGGCCCGCCTGCGCACGGCCGCCACGGTCATCGCCGTGCCCGCGTTCTGCGGGTCGCTGCTGCCGTCCCTCGCGGTCGCGTCGTCGCTGCTCAACTTCATGGCGGGCACCGACGGCGCCGAGGTCGACTTCGTGTTCTCGATGCTGACGACGCTCGCGATCGGCGCGGGGCTCGTGCTCGGCAGCCTGCTGGCGACCCCGGGTGCCCGACGGTGGCTGCGCCGGGCCAAGCGCGTCCGGGTGCAGTCGGTCCACACCGACACGACGCCGATCAGCGTGATCTCGGCTCCGGGGGCTGGTGCGGGAGCCGCGCCCGCGCCGGCTGCGGGGGCCGCCCCCGCTGCCCCTTCCGCTCCGGCTGCGGCTTCGGCTGCCGCTCCGGCTCCCGCTGCCGCTCCGGCTCCGGCTGCCGCTCGCACTCCGGCTCCGGCCGCCGCTCCGGCTCCGACCACCGCCCCGCTGCCGCTCGCCACGACGCCGCCGCACGCACCCGCACGACCTCGTCGCTCGGACCCCGACTCGCCACGGCTGCCCGGGGTGGCCCTGTCGACGCCCGTCCGCACCGCGGTCCCCTCGACGGACGGCTCGCCCGCAGGCGACTGACGCCCGGCCGACCCCCCGGCTAGCGGTCGACGACGGCCGACACTCCGCGCCCGGTGTCGCCGCGCCCGGTGTCGCCGCGTCCGGGGGGCTCGACCTGCGCCTCCTGGCCTTCGAGGCGTCGGATGATCGGCCCGACGTCGCCGATCTCGGCGCCGATCCAGTGGCGGTGCATCTTCTCGGCCACGGCGTACGTCGTGCCCGACCCGCCGAACGGGTCGAGGACGAGGTCGCCGGGTTCGGAGCTGATCGTCAGCACGCGCTCGAGCAGCTTCTCGCTGAGCTCGTTCGCCCCGCGGGTCTTCGTCGCACGGTGACGCACGGGCGGGATGTCGAGCCAGACGTCGGTCAGGTTGATGCCGTCGGGGTGGAGCTTGCTGCGGTGCCCGCCGTAGTCCTTGATGTCGCGACCGCAGTGACGGCACACCTGGATCGGCAGTCGGGGCCGGACGAAGCGCGACGGCTTGCCCTTGCTGTAGTAGAGCAGCGAGTAGTGCGAGGGGTAGAGCTTGCCCGGGATCGGCAGGCCGTACTTGATGTCGACGGCGACCCAGTGGCGGAAGGTCATGCCCTCGGCGTTCAGGACGTGGCCGAGCTCGATGTTCCAGCGCGGGAGGTTGAAGAGGTAGAACGAGCCGCCCGGCCGCAGCACCCGGACGCATTCGGCGATCCACCGGCGGCACCAGACCAGGTACGCGTCGTCGTCGAGCGAGTCGTCGATGCCCACGCCGTAGACCTTGCCCAGGTTGAAGGGCGGATCGGCGAACACGAGGTCGACCGACTCGTCGTCGAGCTCGGCGAGGACCTCGAGGCAGTCGGCCTGGAAGAGCCGACCGCTGGCGGTGCGGTAGGTCGGTTGCACGTCGTCCTTCGGGGTGTCGCGGGTCGGGCGGAGGTCGTCGAGAAGACTACTTCGGGCCGCCGACATCGACGGCCGCCCGATCCCCGGACGACCAGTAGGCTAACGACCGTGTTGTCATCTGCGACGGAGCAGTCCCCCGACCCGAGGCGCCGCCGACCGGTCGACGAGGTGATCGTCCTCCGTCGCCAGGGCCGCCTGCCCCTCGACGACACCCTCGAGCCGGACGACCCGATCCTCCGTCCGCGTCGCCGGGGGCGGCGGCGCTCGCCCGTGCTCTACGTCCACCGCGAGCCCGTCCCGCACCAACCCGCCCTCGCCCTCGCCCTCTCCGCGGTCGCCGTCGGCTGCTACCTCGCCTGGGGCTGGACCGAGCTCGCCGAGGGCGCCTCGGACTTCCCCCTCGGCCTGGGCCGAGGTCGACGGGCGGCCGAACCGGTGATCGGAGTCACGGCGGCGTCCTTCGCCGTGTCCGCCCTCCTGGCGGCCACGGTGGGACGCCGCCCCGGGCGCTCCCCCGCCCTGCGGTGGACCGCGATCGTCTGCGCCGCGGTCACCACGATCGTCGTCGTCGCGACCCTGGTCGCGGCGGTGCCGTCGGTCGTCGGCACCTGACGTCGGCCCGACCCGAGTGCGAGAGGCACCGGCGGAGGCCGCGGACAAGCTACCGTTGCACCATGAGTGACACCACCGAGCAAGCCCCGAGCGACGCCACAGAGCAAGCCGACACGACGCCGACGTTCGCCGACCTGGGCTTGAGCGACCAGGTGCTCAAGGCCATCCGCGAGATCGGCTACGAGACCCCCTCGGCCATCCAGGCCGCCACGATCCCCACCCTGCTCGACGGCCGCGACGTCGTCGGCCTCGCGCAGACCGGCACCGGCAAGACGGCCGCCTTCGCCCTGCCCATCCTGTCGCGCCTCGACGTCTCGGCCAAGAAGCCGCAGGCCCTCGTCCTGTCGCCGACCCGCGAGCTCGCCCTGCAGGTCTGCGAGGCCTTCGAACAGTTCGCCTCGGGCATGCGCGGCGTCCACGTCCTGCCGGTCTACGGCGGTCAGGCGTACGGCGTCCAGCTGAGCGCGTTGCGTCGCGGCGTCCACGTCGTCGTCGGCACGCCCGGTCGCATCATGGACCACCTGGCCAAGGGCACGCTCGACCTCAGCGAGCTCAAGTACCTCGTGCTCGACGAGGCCGACGAGATGCTCAAGATGGGCTTCGCCGAGGACGTCGAGACGATCCTCGCCGACACCCCCGACGACAAGCAGGTGGCCCTGTTCTCGGCCACGATGCCGCCGCAGATCCGTCGCATCTCGAAGCAGTACCTGAACGACGCCGAAGAGATCACGGTCAAGGCGAAGACCACCACCTCGGTCAACACGACCCAGCGCTACCTGATGGTGTCGTACCCGCAGAAGGTCGACGCCCTGACGCGCATCCTCGAGGTCGAGAACTTCGAGGGCATGATCATCTTCGTCCGCACCAAGAGCGAGACCGAGACCCTCGCCGAGAAGCTGCGGGCGCGCGGCTACTCGGCCGCCGCGATCAGCGGCGACGTCGCCCAGGCCCAGCGCGAGCGCACGGTCAACCAGCTGAAGAGCGGCAAGCTCGACATCCTCGTCGCGACCGACGTCGCGGCCCGCGGCCTCGACGTCGACCGCATCAGCCACGTCGTCAACTACGACATCCCGATCGACACCGAGTCGTACGTGCACCGCATCGGCCGCACGGGTCGCGCCGGCCGCAGCGGCGCCGCGATCAGCTTCGTCACGCCCCGCGAGCGTCGCCTGCTCGGCGCGATCGAGAAGGCCACCCGTCAGCCGCTCACGCAGATGCAGCTGCCCACGGTCGAGGACGTCAACAGCACGCGCCTCACCCGCTTCGACGACGCCATCACCGAGGCCCTCGCGCAAGAGGCCCGCATCTCGGCGTTCCGCGACATCATCAGCCACTACGTCGAGCACCACGACGTGCCCGAGGCCGACGTCGCCGCCGCCCTCGCGGTGGTCGCCCAGGGCGAGACGCCGTTGCTGCTCGACCCGAAGGACGAGCGTCCCCAGCGCGACGAGCGCCCGCTGCGCGAGCGCGACGACCGTGCCCCCCGCGCCGGCCGCGACGACGACCGTGGCGAGCGTCGCGACCGCGGACCGCGCACGTCGAAGCCGATGACGGCCTACCGCATCGAGGTCGGTCGTCGCCACCGGGTCGAGCCCCGGCAGATCGTCGGTGCCCTGGCGAACGAGGGCGGTCTCAGCCGCGACGACTTCGGGGCGATCCAGATCCGTCCCGACTTCTCGGTGGTCGAGCTCGCCTCCGACGTGTCGAGCGACATGCTCGACCGCCTGAGCGACACCCGCATCAGCGGCAAGCTGATCGAGATCAAGCCCGACCGCCGAGGAGGCGCGCCCCGCCGCGACGACCGCCCCGACCGGTCGTACGGTGGCGACCGACCCGCCCGCAAGCCGCGCTACTAGGCACCCGGCCGCACGGCCCCCGACGCCGACCCGGCCCCCGCCTGGTCGGCGTCGTCGTGTCCGGTCCGCACGAGCCGTGGCGCCGGACGGGCGAGTCCGTCCACGACGGTGCGTCGTGGCCGACCGTCGGGCGCGAACTCGCCCGTCATCCCACCGATCAGCGCGCCTCGGGCGGCACGCACCACCCCAGCAGAACGGAGCCCGATGAGCACCCCGCCCTCCCCCGGTGGCACCGACGCCCTGTTCGGCGTCGTGCAGACCGCGCTCACGATCGGCAGTGCCATCCCGCTGCTGCTCTCGGTCGTGGCACTCGTGCTCTTCGTCCGCATGCGCCGCCGTCTCGCGACCGAGCCGACGGGCACCCGACGACTCGCCGACGACACCCGGCGGCTCCGCGATCTGGCCCGGGTGGGCCTGCTGGGCTCGGCGTTCGGTCTCGTTCTGCTGTTGATCGGGCAGCTCGTCGTGGGACTCGGCACGACGGTGGGCCCGGCCGCGGCGTTCGCCGGGCCGCTCGCACCCGTGACGATCGGTGCGGCCGCGCTGACCGCCCTCGCGGCCGGGGCGTTCGCGACCTCGCCGGCCCCGCCCGCGCCTCCTCGCCGCTGACCCATCGCCTTCGGCGAGTCCGTCCCCTCGAGTGGACCCAAAACGTCCTTCGTCGTCGCACGAAGGACGTTTTGCGCCCACTCGATCGACTCGTCGAGCGAACGGGTCCGCCGACGACTCGCCCACAGGCGGCTCCGGACTGACGGTGGTCCCCAGATCGCCGGAGTGCCACCACGACCGGCGCCGGCCGTCCGTACCGTCGACCCATGCTCGTCGAAGCGGGAGGTGGCACGGTCGATGACGACTCTCACGATGACAGCGTCGATCCGTTCGACGAACGCCGGGGCCTTCGAAAGCGACGACCTCACCCGGCAGCGGATGAGCCGCATCGCCAGACGCGACACGGCGCCCGAACTGGCCCTGAGGAGGGCACTCCACGCCGAGGGGTGGCGGTTCTTCGTCGACCGCACCGTCGAGGGGACGAGATGCCGACCCGACCTGTCGTTCCCTCGGCTGCGGGTCGCGGTGTTCGTCGACGGCTGCTTCTGGCACTACTGCGAGGCGCACACCCACCTTCCCCGGCGCAACGGGGACTACTGGCTCGACAAGCTCAGCGGCAACCGTCGGCGAGACGCCGCCACGACCTCACGCCTGGAGGTGGCGGGCTGGACGGTCGTCCGTGTCTGGGAGCACGACCCGCTGGACGACGCGGTGCGCAGGGTCGAGTCCGAGCTCGTCATGGCCCGCCGTCGTCGAGGCGTCTCCCACGGCCCGCATCGAGGCTCTCAGGCGGGCACGCCGGCGTACTCCGCCGCGAGCACGTCGCCGAGCCAGGCGGCGAGGGTCGCGGCGGCCGAAATGGGCGACTCGCGCTCGACGTCGGGGTTGTAGTTGGTGTTCGTGTTGACGTCGTACGGCACGAACCGGCCGTCGGCGGTCTCGATGAACTCGATGCCGGCGACCTCGATGCCCTGCTCGGCGACGAACGCCTCGAGCCGCTTCACCAACGGGTGCTCGGCGGTCACCGAGGCACGCACGGCGAACGGGGCGAACGTGGCCGGGTCGGCCCCGTCGGGCACGACGCACGCGTCCGCCGGGCACAGCTCGAAGCTGCCCGCCGAGGTGTCGACCCGCACCGCGTAGACGAACCGCCCGCCGACGAACTCGACGCGGGTGTTGAACGGCTCCTCCGCCTCGAGGAACTCCTGCAGCAGGGTGATCCCGTCGACCGGCACCTCGAAGTCGGGCCCGTCGACGTAGGCGTCGAACGAGGCGAGGTCGTCGAAGCGACGCACGCCCAGGCCCTTGCCGCCCTGGTTGTGCTTCGTGATGAACGGCAGCGCTCGCTCACGCGCCCGCGCCTTGAGGTCGCTCGTGCCGAACACGGCGGTCGTCGCGGGCACGTCGAAGCCGGCCGACGCCAGCGCCAGGTACTGCGCGACCTTGCTCACCTCGAGCTCGACGACGCCGCTGCCGTTGATCGTCCGGCGCCCGTGCCGCTCGGCCCAGCGCAGGGTCGCTCGGGCGACCTCCTTCGCCGTCCCCCGGCCCCGGGTGTGGGCCGAGCCGCTGAGGCGCGACCAGAAGATGCCCTCAGGAGGCGCGGCCGCGAGGTCGAACGACGTCCCGTCGAGGAGGTGCTCGCGGTGGGGCACCCCCGCGGCGTCGAGCGCGGCGACGAGCGGCGGCAGCCACTCGGGGTTGTCGTGCAGGACGTGGACGACGGGTGTCGGGTCGGCGCGGTCGACGGGAGCGGTGGCGAGTGCGGAACTCATCGTCCGATCGTGCACCACGCGCCTCCGTCGCGCCTCCACGTGTCGGCACGTGACCTTCGCCTCGCGGGTGCCGCCGCGGGCGAGTGGTCCGAGAACGTCCTTCGTCGATGCGCGAAGGACGTTCTCGGACCACTCGACGCCCGACCGGGGGCGACCCGGCACGATCGGGAGGTGCGAGCCAGTTGGTATCGTCGTCCGACGACTGCCGGAGGTCTTGCTTGGTGAACCACCCGTCGGGGCACGACGACGCCCTGAGCCGCGACGACGTGCGCGCGGCGTACGAAGACGACCCCACCTGGGCCCTACTCCGCGGCTACAACGCGCGCTGGATGCTGCCGCTGTTCTCCCGCCACCTCGAGCACGCCGAGGGGCCGGTGTCGGCCGACTGGTTCCACCGGCAGGTCGCCGACGCCCTCGAGCAGAACGCCGCCGAGCAGGCCGCGTCCGAGCAGGCCGCGTCCGAGCACCCCGAGGAGGCGCGGGTCGCGTCCCCGGCGACCCTCGCGTCCCCGACCACCGCGGACGTCGCACCCGGCGCCCCGTCCTCTTCCGCCGCGCCCGCGCCTCCCGCCGGCCCGGCCCTTTCCGCCGACGGCCGCACCACCCCGGCCGAGTACTGCCGCAGCTGGGTCGAGAGCCGCTGGCTGGTCCGCAGCCGCGCCTCCGGACCGGACGCCCGCGCCGAGTACCGCCTGTCGCCGCACGCGCTCAAGGCGCTGCGCCTCGTGCGCGACCTCGTCGAGCGCGACAACGCCGTCAGCGAGGCCCGCCTCGGCAGCATCGCGCACGCCGTCGGGCAGCTCGCCGGCCTCGCCGACCCGAGCCGCGAGGCCCAGCTCACCCGGCTCGACGAGCAGATCGCCGAGCTCGAACGGCGCAAGGCCGAGATCGAGCGACACGGCACCGAACCCACCGCTCCCGACGTGCTGCGCCGACAGGTCCGCGAGGTGGTGCGCCTGACCGCGTCGCTGCCCGAGGACTTCCGCCAGCTCGGCGCGATGGTCGAGCAGCGACACCGCGAGGTCGCGCGCCGGGCGTCGTCCCAGCACGTCGGCAAGGGCGCGCTCGTCGACCAGTACCTGCGCGACAACGACCTGCTCGAGCAGACCCCCGAGGGTCGGGCCTACCGCGGCTTCGCCCAGATGCTCTCGTCGCGCGAGATCGACGTCATGCGGGCCGACATCGAGAAGGTCCTGGCGCAGCCCGACGCGGCCGAGCAGCTCACCGAGCGCCAGCGGACCCAGCTCGAGTCGCTCATCTCGTCGTTGCTCGCCGAAGAACAGAGCGTGCAAGAGACCTACGGCCGCTGGACGTCGTCGCTCCGCAGGTTCTTGACCCGGTCGGGCTCCGACCAGCAGCAACGCCTGCTCACCCTCGCCGACCGGGCGCTGCACGCCGGGGGCGTCTGGGCCGAGCGTCGGCCGGGTCACGCCATGCTGCCGACCGAGCACGGCGACGGACTCGGGCTCGGCGCGCTCGACGTCCGCGACGTCAGCCAGGTGCAGCTGCACACCGACCGTGCCCGCCCGACCGTCGACGTGCAGGTCACGATCGGCGACGCCGCCCTGCCCGAGGCCGACCGCGCCGCCCTGCGCCTCACCTCGGGCACGAGCACGGCGGCCGTCTCGGCGACGATCGACCGCCTGCTCGCCGACCGCGACGAGGTCACGAGCGCCGACGTCTACCGCGCGACCGACCCCGAGTTCCGTCGCCTCGGGCTCGTGCTGAGCATGCTCGACCTCGCCCTCGACCGCGGTGTCGTCGGCGACGACACCGAGACGGTCGAGCTCGCCGGCGACCCGGCCGACGATCCCGCGCCCGTCGACACGCGAGGCGGACGAACAGGACCAGGAGGCGGGGGTCCAGGAGGCGCGGGCCGTCAGGTCACGCTGCCCCGCCTCGTCTTCCGGCGAACCGCCGCGGCGCCGCCCGACGGGGCGCCCGCCACCACGCCCCCCGACGTCGACCCCGCCACGCCCGGCGCCCCCGCCCGCACGACCCGCTCCACCCGCACGAAGGACCCCGCATGAGCCCCGCAGCACCGCTCGACGAGACCGGCGTCGACGAGCCGACCCGCGCCTCCTCGGTGGAGGCGACCGGCGGCTCCGTCGACGGGCCGACCCGCGCCTCGCGCGACGCGTTCGACGACGGCGACGCGGACGACGTCCGGTCGGGCGCGGCGTCGGACGCCCTGCCGCTCGCCGGCCGCAAGGCCCTCGTCACCCTGCTGACCCATCGGTTCGTGTCGCGTGCCCGGCAGCAGGAGGCCTGGGCCGGCCTGCTGGCGCACGAGGCCGAGATCCGGGCCCGGCTCGACGAGATGTTCCTCGTGCTGGTCGTCGACCTCGACCACGAGGTCGCCTTCAAGAGGCAGGGCGGCGAGGACGACGTGCCCGTGCTGTTGCGCCGCGAGAAGCCGCTGTCGCGTGACGCGTCGCTGCTGATGGTGTTCGCCCGGCGCGAGCACGCCTTCACCGACGGCCTCGACGAGGCCGTCGTGATCTCGAGGGACGCGGTCGTCGAGTTCGTCGGGCGCCACCACGACGACACCGGGGCCGACGAGGTTCGGGCACGACGCCGGGCCGACGCCGCGATCGCCGCGCTCGTCGCCCGCGACCTGCTCTCGCCCGAGCCGGACGACCCCGAACTGTTCGTCGTGTCGCCCGCGATCGTGCCGCTGATGACCGCCGACCGGCTGGCCCACCTCGAGCGGGTGTACCTCGAGGCGGCAGGGGTCGAGGGCGACGGCCTCCCGTCCGGCGACGAGTCCCGGGCCGACGTCGACGACCTCGACGAAGACGAGGCCGAGAGCGACGGTGTCGGCGACGACGCCCTCGACCCCGAGGTCGAGCCCGACCCGGACGACGCCCCCGACCGCGCCGCCGAGACCGACGACTCCCCCGAGCCCGACCCGACCGCCGTCCCGCTCGACCTCGACCTCGACCTCGACCTCGACACCGACACCGACACCGACCCGGAAGCACCCCAGTCATGAGCACCGCCGACACCGCGCCCGACCTCGGCATGTTCCACTCGGGCCAGTACCGCATCGAGCAGGTGCAGCTGCTGAACTGGGGCAGCTACGCCGGCCTGCACCGCATGCCCGTGGGTCGCGGCGGCATCGCGATCCTCGGGCCGACCGGTCGCGGCAAGTCGACGGTGCTCGACGCGATGGCCGCGGTCATCATGCCGAACCCGCAAGAGTTCAACCGTGCCGCGCGCGACGACAGCCGCAACCGGTCCGAGCGGACGGTCTACAGCTACGCGCGCGGCAAGACCGACGAGGTGCGCGACGCCGCCTCCGACCGCACGACGACGCGCTTCCTCCGCCCGCTCGGCGAGGCGTTCCCGAGCGGGGCGGCGATCACGTGGTCGACCGAGCTCGGCCAGACCGTCACGGCCGTCCGCGTCGCCTGGATCGCTGAGGACACCGCCGGTCAGGACGACGTCACCCAGGCGAGCGTCTACCTGCTCGTGCACGGCCGCTTCGACCTCAGTCGGCTGTCCGAGGTGACCCGCGAGGGCACGAGCCAGAACCCGTTGACCCGCGGATCGCTCGCCCGGCTGCTCGACCCGGCCCGCGACCTCGCGACGGCCTCGCAGCCCGAACTGCGGGTGCGGCTCTGCGGCGTGCTCGGCATCGGCGGCAGCGACGAGTCGCAGCTCAAGGCCCTCACCCTGCTGCGGCGGGCGCAGGCCTCGAAGGGCGTGTTTTCGATCGACGACCTGTTCAAGCAGTTCGTGCTCGTGCAGCCGCAGGCCCTCAGCCGCTGGGAGACCACGCTCGCCACCTACCGCGAGGCCTCGGCCCTCTACGACGTGTTCGAGACGACGCGCAAGAAGCTCGACGTGCTCGACCCGGTGCCGGCCCTCGGCGACCGGTACGAGCTCGCCGGCCGTGACGGCTCGGCGAAGCGACGGCTGCTGGTCGACGACGGCGGCCCCAGCCGACTGCGCGTCTGGCTGGCCGAGCGCGTCGGCAGCTGGGTCAGCGGCGAGGTCGACCGCGTCACCGCCGACAAGCGCGAGCAGACCGAACGCAGGAGGCGCGCCCAGGCGGACGAGCAGCTCGCGTTCCGGTCCCGGGAGCAGGCCCTGGCACGCATCGGCGAACTCGGGGGCGACCCCACGCAGTCGCTCCGCGAGCACGTGGCCGCCGCCGAGGCCGAGCTCGCCGCCGTCGAGCGCACCCGGGGCCGACTCGCGGCAGCTCTGGATGGCACCGGCGAGACCTTCCCCCGCGACGCCGCCCAGCTCGACGCCCTCGTCCGTCACGCCGAGCGTCTCGCGGCCGACGACGCCGCCGCCCGCACCGCGACCGGCGACGCCCGCAGCGAACTCGCCGCGCGCATCGGCGAGACGAAGCGCGCCCTGGCCGCCCTCGAGAGGCAGAAGCGGTCGTTCGAGCAACGACGCAGCAACGTGCCCGACGACGCGATCGAGCGCCGTCGACGCATCGCCGAGGGCGCGGGCGTGCCCGTGTCGAGCCTGCCGTACGCCGGCGAGCTGTTCGAGGTCGCGCCCGAGCACGCCGGCTGGACCGTCGCGATCGAGCGGGTCCTCGGCGATCTCGCCACGCACCTCCTCGTCGACCGCGACCACTTCGACGCCGTGCGCCGCTGGGTGGACGGGAACGACGTGCGCGGACGCGTCACGCTCGTGCCCGCGACCGTCGACGCCGTGCCGCGACTCACGCCCCTCGACCACACCGTCCCCGCGATGGTGCGCCTCGACCGGGCGAGCCCCTTCCACGGCTGGTTGCACGACGAGCTCGTCGCCGACCGCAGCGTGCTCTGCGTCGAGGGTCCCGACGACCTCGACGACCCCCGCCCGACCGGCACCCGCGGTGCCGTCACCCGGCGGGGGCTCCGCACCGGTTCGCGTGACCGGGTGGTCAAGGACGACCGGTCGACCCGCTCGTGGATCGGCCTCGACAACGCCGCCCGCATCGCCGAGCTCGGCGATGAGATCGTCGACCGCGAGGCCGAGCTGGCGCGGGTCCGAGGCGAGTACGACGCCATCGAGGCCGAGGCGGCCGAGCGTCGCCGGGTGGTCGACGCCGTCGCTCGAGCCAGGGAGTTCACCTGGGACGAGCTCGACACCGCGCCCGCCTCGGCCAGGCTCGACGACCTGCGCGCCCAGCTCGACCGCATCGCCGTCGAACGCCCCGAGCTCGCGACGCTGCAGGCCGAGGCGGCGCAGCACGACGACGACCGGTCGGCCGCGACCCGGCGTCTGGCCGAGATCGACCAGGTGCTCGCGCGCCTCGACGAGAAGCACGCGACCCTCGTCGACATCGAGGACGAGTTCGCCGACGCCGCCGACGCCGAGCCCCTGACCGACGACGAGCAGGCCCTGCTCGCACCCCTGCCGTTCGCCGCCCCGCGCGAGGCGACCGACGTGGCGCGCCTGTACCGCGACGCGGCGTCGCAGCTGCGGGCCCAGGTCGACGCCCACGACCGTGACCGCGCGAACGCCGAGGCGACCCTCGTCGTCGTCTTCGAGCGCTACCTCGAACTCGACCGCACGGCGGGCTTCGACGCGACCGTCGACAGCCTGCCGACCGTCCGGGCGATCCACCGCCGGCTCGTCGCCGACGACCTGCCGCACGCGAAGCAGCGATGGCTCGAGAAGGCGGGCACCGACGTCGGCGACAGCCTGCGGGCGCTGCTCGTCCAGATCGAGGAGGACGGCCACGTCATCCGTCGCGGCGTCCGCCCGATCTCGCAGGCGCTGCGCTCGATCGAGTTCCGGCAGGGCTCGACGCTCGACATCGAGCCGCGGCCGGTGTCGAACGGCGACCTCGTCGACTTCAAGCGCACCCTGCGCGAGCACGCGAGCGGGGCGGACCGCCCCGAGGCGCCCGGCTCGGGTGCGAGTGGCTCGACCGACGGACGAACCGAGGAGGCGCGGGACGCGTCCGCGGTCGAACGACGGTTCCTGAGGCTCCGCCGCGACCTGGCCCACCTCGAGGAGCGGTCGAAGGTCGGCGACGCCTGGCGTCGACGGGTGCTCGACGCCCGCGAGCACTACCAGTTCCGGGCGATCGAGACCCGGGCCGACGGCACGCAGATCGTGCACGAGGGCGTGGCCGGCAAGTCCGGCGGCGAGGGGCAGGAGCTCATCGCGTTCGTGCTCGGGGCCGCCCTGCGCTTCCGGCTCGGCGACGGCACCGACCGCGTGCCGACCTACGCGCCGATCGTGCTCGACGAGGGCTTCGTCAAGGCCGACGCCGAGTACACCGGCCGGGCCCTGGCGGCGCTCACGTCCTTGGGCTTCCAGCTCGTGGTCGGGGCACCGCGCGACAAGGTCAACGCGTTCGAGCGGCACGTCGAGAGCGTCGCCTACATCTCGAGCGACCCGTCGAACCCCGAGCTCTCGCGCATCTACCCGCTGACGATCCGCCAGGCGATCCAGGTCGAGCGGCACGGCCTCGACCCCGCCGCCCTCGCCTGACCCGCGCCTCCCGTCAGCGGGACGAACGCCCCTTGAGGAGGCGCGGTGCGAGCGTGACCCGGCGCGCGCCTCCTGCATCGGCATGCGCCGCCGAGCCCAGGGCGTCGATCAGCAGCCGCACGGCCTCGCGACCCATCGCCGGCCACGGGTGACGCAGGGTCGTGATCTCGCGGTCGTCGCCCTCGCCGAGCGACACGTCGAGCAGACTGGCCACCTGGAGGGTGCCGGGCACCGCCACTCCGTTCAGCCGGAGCACCGTGACCAGTCCGTGGGCGACGTCGTCGTTGGCACAGATCGCGGCGTCGACCGCGTGCTGCTCGACGTCGACGCCCCGCGGGACGTCCCGGCCCGCACCGGTTGCTGCCGTGCCCTCGCGGCTCGACGTCGATCCCTCGAGCAGGGCGTTCGCCGCGGCGACTCCCCCGGCGAGCACCGCGTCGGCCGTGATCGCTTCGACGAACGTCACGTCGCGCAGTTCGCACGACGCCCGCACGGCCGCGATGCGACGGGCGTCGGCGGGATCGCCCGGCGAGAGCCCGACCGTGACGAGCGATCGTGCCCCGCCGTCGGCGAGGGAGCCGACGAGCAGGTCGGTGGCCCGGTGGTCGTCGAGACCCACCGAGTCGGTGCCGTCGCCGAAGATGTGCCGCCCGACCTGCACCACCGGGACTCGCGCGGCGGCGGCGATCGCGTCGCGGCTGACGTCCTCGCTCGGCGGGCAGATGATGAGCCCGTCGACGCGACGGCTCAGCATCGACTCCACCGTCGCGACGTCGTGGTCGTCGCCGTCGGCCGAGTAGCGCAGCACGAGCGACATGCCCTCGTCGTCGAGGGCGGCGCTGACCGACTCGATCAACGCCGACAGGAAGCCGGTCGTGTACCGCGGCAGGATCAGGCCGACCGTCTCGGTGCGCTGGCTTCGCAGGGCGCTCGCGACGGCGTTGTGCCGGTAGCCGAGATCGGTGATGGCCTTGCGCACGGCTCGTGACCGCGACTCCGAGACGTGCTGCGCTCCCGAGAGGACCCGCGACGCGGTGGCGATCGAGACGCCGGCCTCGCGGGCGACGTCGACCAGGGTGGGCCCGGCGACCGGGGTCACCGGTCCACCAGGCCTGCTGCGTGTCCGCCGGCCGAGGACTGGTCCCTTGCACGAGAACGCTCGTGCTCGATCGACGCCACGAAGTCGGTGAGCACGGCCATCGCCCCCTCGACCGTCGCTTCGAGCAGCCGCTCGCCCTTCTCGGCCGTGGCCGACGTGGGGTCGCCGAAGACGCCGCTCGCCGAGAACGGGTGCAACTGCATCGGGGTCGTGCCGAAATCGGAGGGGAAGACGGGGTAGCTCGCCTCGTACCGGTCACGCCGCACGTCGTCGGGCGCGACGCGCAGCATGATCGAGGTCTCGATCTCGTCGGCGTGAGCGAGGCCGGGCGCGGCGGCACGGCTCTCACGCACCTCGGCGATGGCGTCGTCCATGCCGGGATGGTCGAGCGTCACGGTGGGCAGGACACCCTGATCGATCAGGAGGCGTGTGGCCGCGTACAGCGGAGCCCGGTTTCCCCAGTCGCCGTTCACGACGATCAGCCCTCCGGCACCGGACGCCGCGAGTGCCCGTCCCAGGTCGACCACGATCGCCGTGACGGTCGCCGTCGAGAGGGAGAGCGTTCCGCGGTAGCCCGCGGTGTTCCAGGTGTCCCCGTAGTGCACCGGCGGCAGCAGCACCGCGTCCAGTCGATCGGCGAGGCGGCCGGCCACCTCGGCGGCGGTCGCGGTGTCGGTGCCGAGGGGCAGGTGCGGCCCGTGCTGCTCGAAGGCGCCGAAGGGCAGCACGGCGAGACCTGCCCCCCGGTCGAAGGCGGCGGCCACGTCGGGCCAGGGCGTGCGGTCGGCGTCGATCATCATCAGGGAGCGTACGTCTGGATCGTGGTGCCGTGCGACCGGTCCGTCAGCCCGGGCAGGCGCTCGTTCATCTCGGCCATGAGCGGCCCGAGCTCCACGCCGACCAGACGGCCCTCGGCCACGACCACACGGCCGTCGACGATCACGGTCTCGACGTCGCTCGACCGCACGCTCAGCACCAGCGCCGCGGCCAGGTCGTTCATGGGCTGCAGATGGGGTTTCCACGGGTCGATCAACACGATGTCGGCTTTGTACCCCGGCTTCAGGGCTCCGAGATCGTGCTCGCGCCCGATCGCGGCGGCGCTCTGGCGGGTCAGGAGGTCGAGGGAGTGCGCGCTCGTCATCCAGGTGGCGTCGCCCGAGTCCGCCTTCTGCACCAATGCCATGCTGCGCAGGCTCTCGAACATGTCGAGGGTGTTGTTCGACGCGCAACCGTCGGTGCCGATGCCCACGACGATCCCGGCATCGTGCAGCAGGCGGATCGGCGTCGTCGAGTGGGTGTGCTTCTGGTAGACCTTGGCGCAGCACGAGACGCCGACGCGGTCGGCGTACGGCGTCAACCAGGCGAGATCGCTCTCGACGATCCCGGTGCCGTGCGCGATGAGGGCCCCGGCGTCGAGCATGCCGGTGTCGTGCAGCACCTGGATCGGCGTGACCCCTCGCCTCGCGAGCGACGATTCGGTCTGGTGCATCGTCTCGGACGCGTGCACGTGGCTGCGGACGCCGATCGCGCGCGCCGCGTCGGCCGTCCGCGCGAGATCGGCGTCGTCGACCGTGTAGACCGCGTGCGGCCCGAGCATCGTCGTGATGCGTCCGTCGGCCCGGCCGTTCCACTCGGCCGCGAACGCGGCGCTCCGGTCCAGACCCGCGGCCCCCTGGGACGAGAAGTAGGTCTCGGCGAGCACCGCCCGCATGCCGCCGTCCTCGACGGCGGTCGCGATCTGGGCCATCGAGAAGTAATGGTCGGCCACGGTCGTGACGCCGGCGAGGAGCATCTCGGCCACCGCGAGCCGGGCCCCCAGCAGGACGTCGCGATCGGTGAGGTTGACCTCCATCGGCCAGATGTGGTCGTTGAACCAGGAGGCGGTGGGGACGTCTTCGGCGGAGCCCCGGAAGTACGTCATCGAGGAGTGGCTGTGCGTGTTGATCATGCCCGGCATCGCGATCCGACCCGGGGCGTCGATCACCCGGGCCGTCTCGAGATCGGCGGAGGAGACCTCGTCGTCGGGCTTGATCCAGACGATGTCGGCACCCGAGACGCCCACGGCCTGGTCGGGCGAGAACGTGACCGGCTCGGGGCGAGTCGGATCGTGCGGCGGTAGGTCGGGGTACGCCGCGACGGGGCGTCGCGTCTCGGTGAGCACGGTCACCCCACGGATCACCAGGTCGACTGAAGCGGGGCGCTGTGCGGCGGTCGTCATTCAGACACCATGGCAGACGATGACGCATCTGTGAGAACGTTTACTTCATTGCTTACGCGCTCGAAACACGCCCGAAACAGCGAAGGTCCTAGCGTGGTGACACCCCTTCACCCCGACGAACCTCCGCGAGCCACGCCTTGTCGCTCTCGGTCAGGTAATCGTTTACAGCCTTGGAGTCCCCGTGCCCACTCTGCCGTCCCGCCCCGCCCTGCACCTCGTCCCCGCCCACCGCCTCGTGATCGCATCCGGAACGGCGCTCGCCGCCACGATGCTGCTGGCCTCGTGCTCGGGTCAGACCGCCGCGACCACGCCGTCGGCCGACCCAGACGCGGCGACCGTCGCCCTGCTCTACGGCACCACCGGCGATTACTCGATCATGGACGGCGGCTATTCCGGCTTCACGGCCGCGCAGGAGAAGCTCGGCTTCAACCCCGTCGAACTGTCGAGCCCGAACACCGACGACTACCAGGACCGCCTCGACCTCGCCGTGTCACAGGGAGCGGATCTCGCGGTCGGCATCGGATTCCAGTTCGCCCAGCCCATGCAGACCACCGAGCACCCCGACACGGCCTTCGTCGACGTCGACACCGACATCGGCACCGAGATCGAAGGGGTGACGACGATCTCCTTCGCCGCCAACGAATCGTCGTACCTGGTCGGCGTCGCTGCCGCCCTCACCTCGACGACCGGTCACATCGGGTTCGTGGGCGGCGTCGATCAACCGTCGATCCAGAACTTCTTCGTCGGCTACGAAGCCGGCGCCAAGTCGGTCGACCCGTCGATCACGATCGACTCGACCTACCTCTCGCCGCTGGGCGACTTCACCGGCTTCTCCGACCCGACCAAGGGCAAAGAGGCCGCGGCGTCGATGTACGCCGGTGGGGCCGACGTCGTCTACGCGGCCGCCGGGGGCTCGGGCCAGGGCGTCTACGAGCAAGCGGCCGAGTCGAGCACACCCGACGCGAAGGTCTGGGCGATCGGCGTGGACGGCGACGCTTACGAGCAGGTCGACGACGACATCAAGCCCTACATCCTCACGTCGGCGCTGAAGAACGTCGACGTCGCGGTCGAGGACGTCATCACGGCGTTCGACGCCGGCACGCTCGAGACGGGCGAGCAGGTGTTCGACCTCGAGACGGGTGGGGTCGGCTACTCGACGAGCGGCGGCTTCGTCGACGGCATCACCGACCAGCTCGACGAGGCCGAGACCTCGATCGTCGACGGTGACGTCACCGTCCCGACGGCACTCTGACCCGATGGTGGAGCACGAGGCGTCGGTCCGACTGACCGGGATCGTCAAACGCTTCGGCACGTTCACGGCGAACGACCGGATCGACGTCCTCGTGAGACCCGGCACGGTCCACGCGATCGTCGGCGAGAACGGGGCCGGCAAATCGACCCTCATGAAGGTGCTCGCCGGTGAAGAGCGACCCGACGAGGGCACCGTCGAGGTCGAAGGCGTCGCGCACGACTTCCGTTCACCGCGCCAGGCACAGCAGGCCGGGGTCGGCATCGTGCACCAGCACTTCTTGCTCGCCGGCGCCCTGCGCGTCTGGGAGAACGTCGTCCTCGCCGACGAACCGGGCAGGCCGTGGCGGCTCGACGCGGCCGCGGCCCGCGCTCGCGTCACGGAACTCGCCGATGCGAACGGCTTCGACGTCGACGTCGACGCCTTCGTCTCCGATCTGGGCGTCGGTGATCGACAGCGCGTCGAGATCCTGAAGGTGCTCCATCGAGAGGCCAGGGTGATCATCCTCGACGAGCCGACAGCCGTGCTCGTGCCGTCGGAGGCGAGTGCGCTCTTCCGGTCGATCCGCGCCCTGACCGCACGGGGCGCCTCCGTGGTCTTCATCTCGCACAAGCTCGACGAGGTGCTGGCCTTCGCCGACGAGATCACGGTGATCCGCGCGGGGCGGGTCGTCGGCCGCACCACTCCCGCCGAGACGACTCCACGCGAGCTGGCCGGCCTGATGGTCGAGGTGGCGATGCCCACCGTCGAACCACGCACCAGCCCGCCCGGTGATGCCGTCGTGCTCTCGGTCGACGGCGTCACCGTCGGCTCCCCCGACGAGCGTCCCCTGCTCGACGCCGTGTCGTTGGTCGTCCACGCGGGCGAGATCGTCGGTGTCGCCGGCGTCGAGGGAAACGGGCAGTCCGAGTTGTTGGCCGCCTTGCTCGGCCGCGTCGACTACGACGGGCAGATCACCCTCGACGGGCAGGCCATCGACGCGCTGTCGACGCGGGAGCGTCGAGCACTCGGTGTCGGCTACATCCCCGAGGACCGTCACCGCGACGGTGTGGTGCTCGGCTTCAGCCTGAGCGAGAACGCGGCACTCGGCTACCAGCAGCGGGCACCGATCAAGCGTGGCTGGTGGTTCGACCGGTCGGCGGCGGTGTCGACGGCCGCCGACATCATCCGTCGATTCGACGTCCGCGGTGGGTCGCCGACCACGACCGCGGCGTCGCTGTCGGGTGGCAACCAGCAGAAGTTCATCATCGGCCGCGAGCTCGGGTCGGATCCGACCGTCCTCGTCGCCGCTCATCCGACTCGTGGCGTCGACGTCGGCGCACAGGGCGCCGTCTGGCGCGAGTTGGTCACGGCACGCGACGCGGGGCTCGGCACGCTGCTCGTGTCGGCCGACCTCGACGAGTTGCTCGCCCTCAGCGACCGTCTGCTCGTCATGTACGGCGGACGCGTGGTCGCCGAGCTCGACCCCCGTTCCGTCACCGCCGGCGATCTCGGAGAACACATGACCGGCGCCCACCTGCCCACGAACGGAGGCCGCTCGTGACCCGACGTCGCACACTGCCGGTCGGTCTGCCGCGACGCCTCGCCGTGACGGTGGCCGGCCCCTTCGTCTCGGTGCTGCTCGCCCTCGCGGTCACCGCGCTCTTCCTGACCGCGGGCGGCTACAGCGCTGCGAGCGCCTTCTCCGTGATGTGGGCGTACGGCGTCCAGCCGAACTCGCTCGTGTCGAGCCTGAACGGTGCCGTGCCTCTCTACGTCGCCGCCGTCGCCGGCGCGTTCGCGGTGCGCATGGGGCTGTTCAACATCGGAGTGGACGGTCAGTACCGCATGGCGGCCCTGGCCGGTGCCGTCGCGGCCGCGTCGCTGCCCTTCCCGCTCGCGGTGCGCCTCCCGCTCACCCTGCTGATCGCCTGCGCGGTCGGGGCCGGGTGGGCGCTGATCCCCGCCCTGCTCAAGATCCATCGAGGCGTGAACGAGGTGATCACGTCCATCCTGCTGAACGCGATCGCGACCACCATCGTGGCCGTGCTGCTCAGTGGTGTCTTCCGCTCGGGCGGCGGGCAGAACACCGGCACCGCCCTCATCGACGACGGAGGGCTGATGCCCGCCCTCCCGGGTGTCGGCACGGGTCAGGGCTCCATCTCGAGCTTCGTCGTCGTCGCGCTGCTGGCCGGCATCGTCTACTACCTCGTGATCGAGCGCAGCGTGTTCGGCTACTCGTTGCGCGTGGCGGCCCGGTCGCCCGAGGCCGCCGAGTCGGCCGGCATCCGCGTCGACCGAAAGATCGTGCAGGCCATGCTCATCAGCGGCGCCGTCGCCGGGCTCGTCGGACTGCCGCACATCCTCTCAGTGGCCGGTCGGTTCGACGGCACGCTGCCGACCGACCTGATGTTCACCGGGCTCGCCGCGACCCTGCTCGGCCGCCAGCACCCGATCGGGATGGCCCTGGGTGCCTTCGTCCTCGCCTTCGTCGAGCGCAGCGCCCAGGTGCTCGGCCTCGTGCAGCTGCCGACCGAGGTGGGGCAGGTCTTCCTGGCCGTCGTGCTGCTGTCGTCCGCGGTCGGCTACTGGCTGACGGAGCGGGCGGACGCCCGCATCGCGCTGACCCTCGCCCTCCGCCGACGCCTCCGAGCCGCACGTGACGCCGTCGCTCCCGGCGCGTCGTCGACCCCGACCCCGACCGGAGGAGCCTCGCGATGAGCCTCGGCCCCAACCCCCCGACCACGCTGTCGCCGTCGCACGGTGCGCCGGCCCGCGCGTCCGTCGCGCGTCTCCGGCCGTCGTCTCGCCGAGTGCGTGCGGCCCTGCGCTGGGCCCTGCTCGGTCTCGGCCTGTTGATCCTCGCGCGCTACCTCGCCGACGCACCCGGCATCACCGCGTCGTCGACCTGGGGGTCCGCCCTCCGACTGACCGTGCCGATCGCCCTGGTCGCGATGGGCGGCCTGTTCTCGGAACGGTCCGGGGTGATCAACGTCGGCCTCGAGGGCATGATGATCGGCGGGACCTGGATGGCGGGCCTCTTCGGCACCCTCGCCGGACCCTGGGCCGCGCTGCTCGGCGGGGTCGTCGGTGGCCTCTGCTTCGGTGTGCTGATGGCCGTGCTCTGCATCGAGATGGGCATCAACCAGCTGATCGTCGGTGTGTCGATCAACGTGATCGCCGCGGCGGTCGCGCGGTTCATGGCGGACATCGTGTTCAGCCAGATGGACGGCGGCACGATCGCCCGTTCGCCCCGGATCGGCGGCGACGTACCTCACCTGTCGCTGCCCGTCGTCAGCGGCGGGTTCGGCACACCTGACGTCAGCCGCGTGATGGAGTCCTCCGAGCTGCCCGTCGTGGCACAACTCGGCGGTGTGCTCGGCGGCCTCACGCGGGACGTGTCCGTGGCTGCCGTCCTCGGCCTGCTGATCATCCCGCTGGTCGCGTGGGTGCTCTGGAAGACCCCGTTCGGCCTGCGTTGGCGAGCGGCAGGCGAAGAACCGGCGGCGTTGCAGGCACTCGGCGGCAGCGTGCACCGGACGCGGTGGATCGCGGTGCTGGTCGGGTCGGGGCTGGCCGGATTCGCGGGTGGGTACCTCACGCTCATCTCGCAGGGCTACATCGAGAACCAGACGGCCGGACGAGGGTTCATCGGCCTGGCGACGCTGATCTTCGGCAACTGGACGCCGTCCGGAGTCTTCTTCGGCGCCTCCCTGTTCGGCATCAGCGACGCGGTCGGCATCGGTCGTCCCGAGACCCTGCGCGCCCTGGTCCTGGTGCTCGCCGTCGTCTTCGCCGCCGTGGGTGTTCGCCGACTGCTCCGCGGAACGCCAGGACGACGCCTCCGTGACGGTGTGCCCTCGCTCGTGCTCGGTGTCGTGTTGCTCGCCGTGTTCGCGTTCGTCCCCCTGCCCGCCGCCGTGTCGAGCGCGACGCCCTACGTCGTCACGCTCGCCGTGCTCGTGGTGGCCGGCACCCGCATGCGTCCTCCGGCCGCCCTCGGCCGACTCGTGCCCCGGCGCACGCGGCGCAGCTGACCCTCACCGCGCCTCCTCGATCCCCATCACGAACCGCAAGGACCCCCCGTGCACCATCGCTCCACGCCCTCGCCCCTCGACGGAATCGACGTGTGGGACGGCCACGAGCCCCTCGGGGCCCGACGGCTGGCCTGGGCTCCCTCGGGCACGGACGCCTCGCCGGACGCGGTCGTCTCCGACCTGCGGCCGGTGCCCCCGTCGCCGCGCTACGAAGGACTGTCGGTGATCCCGGGGTTGATCGACACGCACGTCCACCTGATCGGGAACGCCGGAGGCGCGGCGTCGGGATTCCTGACCTGGCCGCTGGTCACCCCGCCGACCGAACAGGTGCTGCACGGTCTCGCGCATGCCCGCCAGGCCCTCGCCGGCGGGGTGACGACCCTGCGCGACCTGTCGGCGGACGAGGTGCAGTTCTCGCTGGCCCGGGCCGTCGAGGCAGGGCTGGTCGAGGCTCCGCGCCTCCTCGCCCACGGCATGGTGAGCATGACGGGCGGGCACGGCGACATGTTCGTCCCGCCCGGGGTCGACCCCCGCCTGCGCAAGCCGACGGCGGACGGGGTCGACGCCTGCCGTGCGCTGGTGCGGGCCCACGCCCGAGCCGGGGCCACGGGCATCAAGATCGCCACGAGCGGCGGGCTGTTGTCCGACGGCGACAAGCCGTCGTGGCGCAACCACACGGTCGCCGAGATCGACGCGATCGTCGACGAGTCCCACGCGCTCGGCCTGCTCGTGGCGGCGCACGCCCACACGACCGAGGGCATCCGGATCGCGCTGCGTGCCGGTGTCGACTCGCTCGAACACGCGACACAGCTCGGTGGCGAGCTCGCCGCCGACGTGATCGCCGCGGGCGTGCCGGTGGCTCCGACGCTCCTGATCAACGACGCGATCGCCGACGGCACCGTGGCGGTCACCCCCGACCAGCAGGCCGCCGCCCGCGAACTCGTCGCGACTCGCGACGCCGGGTTCGCCGCCGCCGCGGCGGCCGGGGTCGACTTCGTGCTGGGCACCGACGCGAACGGTTTCCACGTGCGCTTCGGCGCGCAGATGGACGAGCTGCGACGCATGGGAGAGGTCTTCGGCTGGTCCCCGGAACGCGTGCTCGAAGCGGGCACCTCTCGCGCGGCGGCTGCGATCGGTCGGGGCGCGTCGTCCGCGGTCGGTGCAGGCTCGGGCGGGGCCGTGCTCGGGCGGATCGCGGTGGGGGCCGCGGCCGATCTCGTCGTGATGCACGGCCGGCCCTGGCGCGACTCGGGCGCGCTCGACACGGCAAACATCGTGGCCGTGGTCGCCCGGGGTCGCGTCGTGGCCGGGGCTCTGCCCATCTGAGGACACGACGCGGCCGAACACGGCGTTGCACACACCAGCCCGGGTCGGACCGGACCGGGCACCGTCTCAAGCACCCGGCGCGAGCAACCCCGTCTCGTACGCCACGATCACGAGCTGGGCCCGGTCGTGCGCGTCGAGCTTCGTCATGATGCGGTTGACGTGGGTCTTCGCGGTGTGCGGTGAGATGACCAGCTCGGCGGCGATGTCGGCGTTCGCGCGGCCGCGGGCGACGAGCAGCAGCACCTCGCGCTCCCGCTCGGTGAGGTGCGCGAGCTCGCGCGGCACGGGCCGCTCGAGCCCCTGGGTGGTCCCCCCGCCGAGGCCGCCGACGCCGGCCCCGCCCGAGCCGCCGCCCGGCAGCACGTACTTCTCGATGAGGCTGCGCGTCGCGACGGGCGACAGCAGCGACTCCCCCGCGTGGACGGCCCTCACCGCCCGCACGATCTCGTCGGGCTCGGCGCCCTTGCCGATGAACCCGCTGGCGCCGGCGCGCAGGGCGGCGACGAGGTACTCGTCCTCCTCGAAGGTGGTGAGGACGAGCACCTTCGTCTCGGCGAGCAGCGGGTCGGCGCAGATCTCGGCCGTGGCGCCGATGCCGTCGAGCTCGGGCATCCGGATGTCCATGACGACGACGTCCGGCCGCAGCGACGCGGCCCGCGTCACGGCCTCGCGGCCGTTCACGGCGTCGCCGACGACCTCGATCCCGTCCGTGCCGTGGAGGATGTCGGTCACGGCCTGACGGATCAACGACTGGTCGTCGACGACGAGCACGGTGGTCACGAGGCTCCTCCGTCCCGGCCGGGCGTGCCGGCCTCGCGCCCGAGCGGCAGCACGGCCGCCAGCCGGAAACCGCCCGGCGTCGGCCCGGTCTCGACCGACCCGCGCACCGAGGCCACGCGCTCGCGCAGCCCGAGCAGGCCGTGCCCGCCCCGCACGACGTCGGAGTCGACGTCGTCCTCGTCCTCGGCCCGGACCACCGGCACGGGGTTCGTCACCACGACCGACACCTCGTCCCCGGCGACGGCGACCAACACGTGGGCGCGGTCACCGGCGCCGTGCTTGCCGGCGTTCGTCAGCCCCTCCTGCACGACCCGGTAGGCGACGAGGTCGGCCGCGCCGCCCACCGCGGCGATGGCTCCCTCGACCCGGGTGGTCACGACGAGTCCCGCGTCGGCGAACCCGGCCACGAGCTCGTCGAGCCGCGCCAGTCCCGGCTGGGGCGACGGCGCCCGGTCGGAGTCGCCGGCCCGCAGCACCTCGAGCAGGTCGCCGATCTCGCCGAGGACGGTCCGGGAGGCGCGGCGGATGGTCGCGAGGGCCGTCACCGCCTTCTCGGGTCGCGTCTCGATCGCCGACGATGCGACGCCCGCGTTGAGGCTGATCACCGAGATCTGGTGGGCGACGGCGTCGTGCAGGTCGCGGGCGATGCGCAGGCGCTCCTCGGCGACGCGGCGCGAGGCCTCGGCCTCGCGGGTGCGTTCGGCCCGCTCGGCACGCTCGGTCACGGCCTCGATGTACTCACGGCGCGACCGGCTCGCGTCACCCGCCGCGGCACCCAGGGCGATCAGCAGGGCGAACTGGACGACGGGCAGGTCGAAGAACCGTCCGTCCACGGCCACGAGGCCGAGCAGCACGACGACGAGGGCGGTGACGGCCGTCACGACGATGGTCCGACGACGTGGCGTCCGCGCGGCGACGGCGAAGACGGCGATGCCGGTGGCGAGCACCACGCCGGGTGCGAGCGTGCCGAGCAGGGCGGCGAGGCCGAAGAGCCCCACGATCGCGGCGAGCACCGCGACCGGCCGACGCCGTCGCAGGGGCAGCAGCAGGGCCGGCGCGACGACGACCGCGACGGCGAGCGCACCGCTCGGCCGGAAACCGGCCACGGGGAAGGGTGCGAAGGCCGCACCGACGACGAGCCCGGCGGCGAGGGCGTCACCCAGCCACCAGGGGACGCGGGGTCGCGGGTAGGCCGGCTCGCGCCTCCTGCCGTCCGTCGTCGTCATGACCCCATCGTGCCCTGGAACGGCGGCGGCCGAGTCACCCCGACGCGTCGTCTCGCGTACCGCGGTCGCGGTACGAGCGGTCGGGCAGGTGTCCGCGGCGGGGGGACGCCCGTGGTGGCGGCGGCCGCGATCGTTGGTCCCGGCCCCGGAGACACCGGGCCGACAGCGACAGGAGCACCATGGCGCCGATCATCTCGGTCCGAGACGTCCACCGTTCGTACGGGCGCGGCCCGAACCGCTTCGAGGCCCTCAAGGGGGTGAGCTTCGACGTCGCCGAGGGCGAGAGCGTGGCGATCGTCGGCAAGAGCGGCTCGGGCAAGTCCACCCTGATGCACGTGCTCGCGCTGCTCGACGCCCCGACCACCGGCACGGTCGAGCTCGAGGGCGTCGACACCGGCACGCTGCGCGGTGCCCGCCTGAACCGCACCCGCAACGCGACGTTCGGCTTCGTCTTCCAGCAGTTCTTCCTCACGGCGAGCTCGTCGGTGCTCGAGAACGTCGTGCTGCCGATGACGATCGCGGGCGTGCCCCGCGGCGAGCGCCGGCGTCGCGGCCTCGCGGCCCTCGAGCAGCTCGAGCTCGCCGACAAGGCGGGCAGCAAGGCGAAGGACCTCTCGGGGGGTCAGAAGCAACGAGCGGTGATCGCCCGGGCGCTGGTCAACGACCCGCGGATCATCTTCGCCGACGAGCCCACCGGCAACCTCGACTCGGCGACCGGGGCGGTGGTCGAGGACATCCTGTTCTCGCTGAACCGGGAGCACGGCATCACGCTGATCGTGGTGACCCACGACGACGACCTGGCCGCGCGCTGCGACCGGCGCATCGTGATCCGCGACGGACGGATCGTCGACCCCGAGGGCGAGGTGGCCGCATGACGACCGTCGACCTGCTGCGGAGTGCCGTGGCGAACACCTTCCGGTCGAAGACGCGCACCGTCCTGACCATCCTGGCGATCTTCGTCGGTGCCTTCACGCTGACCCTGACGAGCGGGCTGGGCACCGGCATCAACGACTACATCGACGACACCGTGTCGGCGGTCGGGTCGTCCGACACGATGACGGTCACCACGGCGTCCGACGACGCGCAGGGCTTCGGGTCGGCCGACCCGGGCCCGGCCGAGTACGACCCCG
This sequence comes from Frigoribacterium sp. PvP054, assembly GCF_040547465.1. NCBI lineage: Bacteria > Bacillati > Actinomycetota > Actinomycetes > Micrococcales > Microbacteriaceae > Frigoribacterium > Frigoribacterium sp. PvP054. The sequence goes on along the minus strand of NZ_JBEPPU010000006.1, from coordinate 59,460 downwards.
ACACGGTCGCCGCCGGCGGGTTCGGTGCGCCGGGGGCGACCGTCGTCGCCCTGACGCCGGACGACGTCACGACCCTCGAGGGCATCGACGGCGTCCTCGCGGTGCAGCCGACCGAGTCGATCGAGACCGACTACGTCGAAGGCGCCAGCGGCACGAAGTACGTCGTGTCGGCAGGAGCCCTCGTGCCGGGGCAGCACCTCACGCTCACCGCGGGCGACCAGCCCGCCGACGACGGCACCGAGCTGCAGGTCGTCATCCCGACCTCGTACGTCGAGCCGCTGGGGTTCCGTGACGACGCGGCGGCCGTCGGGCAGTCCGTCACCCTCGCGGTGACCGACGCGACGCGGACCCAGCACACGGTCACCGCGACCGTGGTCGGCGTCGCCGAAGAGAGCATCGCCTCGCCGACCGGTGCGTCGGTCACGCCGGGCACGGCTCTCGCCACGGCCCTGTTCGACGCGCAGAACGTCGGGGTGCCCGCCGACCAGGTCGACCGGTACGCGCAGGCCACCGTGCGTTTCGCCGCGGACGCCACCGACGAACAGGTCACCGCGCTGAAGGACCGCCTGACGGCGGCCGGCTACACGGGCACGACCGTCGCCGACCAGCTGGGCACCTTCACCACGGTGATCGACGGCATCGTGCTCGTGCTCAACGCCTTCGCGATCATCGCCCTGCTCGCCGCGAGCTTCGGCATCGTCAACACGCTGCTCATGTCGGTGCAGGAGCGCACCCGCGAGATCGGCCTCATGAAGGCGATGGGCATGGGCAGCGGCAGGGTCTTCGCACTGTTCAGCCTCGAGGCGGCGTTCATCGGGTTCCTCGGCAGCGCCATCGGCGCGGGCGTCGCGATGGTCGCGGGCAGCGTGGTCAGCTCGGCCCTCGCCGGGTCGCTGCTGTCGAACCTGCCGGGGCTGACGCTCATCGCGTTCGACCCCGTGTCGATCGCGCTGATCGTCGTCGTGGTCATGGTGATCGCCTTCGTCGCCGGCACGCTGCCCGCGGCGCGTGCCGCCCGCGCCGACCCGGTCGAGTCGCTGCGCTACGAGTGAGGAGGCGCGGGTCGGGGCGCGAAGGACGCCTCCCGACGACGGACGGGACGTCGTGTCCTCCACGACGTCCCGTCCGCCCGACGGCGGGCCCGGGCGGGCCCGGTGGTCGGTGGGCCCGGTCGGGCCCGGTCATCGGGGCTCAGCAGCGCTGTTGCAGCGCCTCGTTGTACCCGGCGAACCCGGTGGGCGTGCCGAACGCGGGGGTGCCGTCCGCCGCCCACGGAACGGGCTGGGCGAAGATCTTCCGGTCGTCCCACCCGTCGGCCGTGGTCGTCTTCGCGTGGTAGACGTTCCAGTTCACGCCGTTCTTGCCCGGCACCGGGATCGACTCGCCGCCGGGGCCGTAGACCCCGCCACCCGACGAGAACACCGGCCCGCGCTTGGTGTACGAGCGGTAGTCGGTGAGGTCACCGCCCTTGTAGACCAAGAGGCCGAGGGCGTACTCGGTCGTCCACGAGGCGTTGGCGTTGTAGACGATCGACAGGGTGCCGTTCGGGCTGATCCAGGCCTCCGGACCTTCCATGATGGCCGCGCGGCTGGTCTCCCAGGTCTGGTCGGGGTTGCCGATCAGTCGTCGGTGGTCCTGGTCGATGGTCAGCGGGCTGCTCATGCGCGCGATGTAGATCTGCTGGGGCGCGCGTCCGCCGTTGCCCGTGGGCGTGCCCGACCAGAGCAGCCACCAGCTGTCCTGGTAGCGGAACACCGTCCCGTCGATGGCCCACTGGTCGGTCGAGTCGGCGATCTTGCCTGCGAACGTCCACGTGCCCATCGGGTCCTGCGTGTCGGCCCGGATCGCGAACAGCCGGTGGGTGTCGTTCGTCGCGTCGAACGAGCCGCGCTCGGTCGCCGCCGCGTAGTAGACGTACCAGCGTCCGTCGAGGTACTCGAGCTCGGGCGCCCAGGTCTGGGCGCTGTGGTCGGTTCCGACCGGTGCCGTGAAGATGGTCTTGGCCCGGGCCGACGAGAGGCCGTTCAGGGTCGACGAGGCCTTGAGCGTGATCGACCGGTCGCCGTCGGACTGCGCCAGGTAGTACGTGTTGTCGCGGAACCAGACCGAGGGGTCGGCTCCGTTCGAGATCGGGTTGGACAGGGTGCAGGCGGGTGCGGCCTCGACGGGCGAGGCCGGTGTGGCGGCCAGGGGGACGGCGAGTCCGACGGCGAGCAGCAGGGCCCCCGCCCCGGCGGCCACCGCGCGGGTGAATCGTGTGCGTGTGATCATGTGCGGCCCGCCTCCTCGCGGGCGTTCCCGGGTCTCCGTCGATCCGGGCGGTCCTGCTCGACGTCGAGCAGGAGGCGCGGGACGCTGAGGTGCATCCGCGCCGGTCGTTCGGCTGGTCGTGGGGTGCACCACGGGCGCGCCGTGCGGTCGACGACGCCGTGCACCCCTCGGTCAGCCCTTCACCCCCGACGCCGCGACGCTGTCGACGATCTGGCGCTGGGCCAGGGTGAAGAGGATCAGCACGGGCACCGAGGCGACGACGGCGCCGGCCATGACGACGCCGTAGTGGGTCGAGAAGGCCCCCGAGAGCACCGACAGGCCGGGCTGCAGGGTCAGGTTCTCGGGGCTGAGCAGCACGTACACCGGCCACAGGAAGTCGTTCCAGTTCGCCAGGAAGCTCAGCACGGCGAGGGTCGCCAGGGCCGGCCGCGACAACGGCAGCACGATCTGCAAGAAGATGCGCAGGTCGCCGGCGCCGTCGAGCCGGGCGGCCTCCTCGATCTCGGTCGGCAGCCCGACGAAGAACTGCCGCAGGAAGAAGATGCCGAAGGCTCCCGCCGCGCCGGGGACGGTGATCGCCCAGATGGTGTCGAGCCAGCCCAGGTTCTGCACGATCAGGTAGTTCGGGATGAGGAAGATGACCGGGGGCACGAGCAGCGTCGCCACGATCATGCCGAAGACGATCTTCTTGCCCCGGAACTCGAGCCGGGCGAGGGCGTAGGCGCCGGTGGAGGCGGTGACCAGGATGATCGCGGTCTGCAGCACGCCGGCGGCGAGGCTGTTGACGAACCACCGCAGGATGGGCTGCTGCCCGCCCGCGAGCGTCTGGTAGGCCTCGGTCGTGAACGGGTCGGGGATCGGCGAGGCCGGTCGGCTGATCGCGTCGAAGTCGGTCTTGAACGACGTCAGGACGATCCAGACGAGAGGCAGGACGATGCCCAGGGCGACCACGCCGAGCACGACGTAGAGGACCGCGTTCGGCACGTGCCTGCTCCAGCGTCGACGACGAGGAGGCGCGCTCGGCAGACGGTCGAGCGGTTGCGGTGCCGCGGCGGGCAGCCGTTCGGGGGCGAGCTGCGTCATCACGCCTTCTCTCGTTGGATGCGGAAGTTGACGATGCTGATGACGGCCAGGGCGGCGAACAGCACGTAGCTCATGGCGGAGGCCGCGCCCATGTTGCCCTGGGACAATCCCTGGTCGGCGATGTACATGATCGCCGTGCGCGTCTGGTTGCCCGGTCCGCCCTGGGTCAGCAGGAACGACTGGCCGAACATGTTGGCCGAGGCGAGGATCGTCGTCGTCGTGACGAAGACCATGACCGGTCGCAGGCCCGGCAGGGTGACGCTGACGAACTTGCGCACGGGCCCGGCGCCGTCGAGCGACGCGGCCTCGTACAGGTCGGCGCTGATGCCCTTCAGCCCGGCGAGGACGATGACGGTGTTCAGGCCGGCCGTCCACCAGATGGTGACGCCGACGAGCGAGATCCACGCCCAGGGCACGTCGACCGTCCAGGGCGTCCGGTCGGGCAGTCCGAGCAGGCCGAGCAGGTGGTTGACGACGCCGGCCTGGGGGTCGAGCAGGTACTTCCAGATGACGCCGATGACCGCGACGCCGAGGACGTAGGGCGCGAAGAACACGGCGCGGAACACGGTGGTGCCCCGCAGCCTCTGGTTGAGCAGCACCGCGGCGACCAACGGCACCGCCACCAGCAACGGGACGCTGAACAGCGTGAAGATGCCGGTCGCCCGCATGCTGGTCCAGAAGTCCGAGGACGTGAGCGAGTCCGGCGTGAAGAGGTCGACGTAGTTCTGGAGGCCGACGAACGGGTGGATCGGCACGAGGCTGTTCCACCGGTGCGTGCTGATGTACAGCCCGTAAACCGCGGGGGCGATGACGAACACCGCGAAGATGAGCAGGAACGGGGCGAGGAACGCGTAGGCGGTGAGGTCCCGCCGGGGGGCGCCCGCCCGCACCGGCCGGGTGGCCTGTGCGGGCGAGCGCGTGAGGGTGTCAGCCACCGTAGGTCTGCGCGTTCTGCTCGAGGATCTTGTCGGCTTGAGCCGCCGCGTCGTCGAGGGCGTCCTGGGGCGACTTCTTGCCGAGCACGGCCTCGCCGACCGCCGTCGTGATCTCGGCCGTGGCGGCCGAGATGCCGGGGGCGACCGTCTCGTAGTGGGCGTAGGGCAGCTGCTCGAGGAACGGCTCGAGGTTCGGGTACTTCTCCACCAGTGCCGGGTCGTTGCGCACGTCGTTGGCGGCGGGCAGCTCACCGGTCTCGGCCCAGCCGGCCGAGTTGTCGTTCATCCACTTGACGAACGTCGCGGCGGCCGAGGTCTCGTTGGTGTCCTGACCCTTGTTGTTCGGGAAGATCCAGTCGGTCGAGCTCGACCAGACAGCCTTCTCGGTGCCGATCTGTGGCACCGGGGCGACCGAGAAGTCGACGTCCTGCAGGGCCTCGTTCGTCGTCTGCCAGACGCCGTTCCAGTTGTAGGCGGTCTCACCGGCCACGAGGGCGTTGAAGTTGCCGTCCTGGGGCACGTTCGCCGGGCTGTAGCCCTTGTCGATCTGGTCGACCATGTGGGTCAGGGCCTTGACCCCGGCCTCGCTGTTGAAAGTCGCCTTGGTCACGTCGTCGTTGAACAGGTCGCCGCCGAACTGCCAGACCAGCGACTCGAACTCGAAGGTGCCCGTGAAGACGTAGCCGTCGACCCACTCACCCTGCACGCCCGCAGCCTTCAGCGCGGCCAGGTTCTCCTCGTAGGACGCGGCGTCGGTGGGCGCCGTTGTGTCGACCCCGGCCGCCTTCAGCACGTCGTTGTTCGTGTACAGGCCGAGCGGGGTGACGCTCCACGGGATGCCGTACTGCGTGCCCTGGTACTGGTTGCCCTCGAACAGGCCCTCGGGGAAGTCGTCCTCGCCGTAGCCGAGCGTGTCGACGATGTCGCCGCTGTCGAGCAGCAGCCCCTGGGCGGCGTAGGTCGCGACGTCGTCACCGTGGGCGACCGCGACGTCCGGGCCCTTGCCGGCCTTGATCGCGAGCGGCATCTTGGCGGCGATGTCGGCCCACTCCATGGCCACGTTCTTCACCTCGATGTTCTCGTGCTCCGCGTTGAACTTCTCGATCAGGGCGGGGACGATCTTCGGGGCCGCGCCACCCGTCCAGCCGTTCCAGAAGTCGATGGTCACCTTCGGACCCGTGTAGTCGGCGCTGTCGACCGCCGCCGCTCCGCCCGTGGCGCCTCCGCTGCTGCAGCCGGCCAAGGTGATTCCGAGGCCGACGGTCGCGACGATCGCGACGGCCTTCGTGACGAGGTGCTTGTTCATCGTGGGTGCTCTCCTTTGAGTACGGACCCGCTGCCGTGCCAGGGGTGGCACGCTGTCGGCAGCCTCGCCGTGAGTGGGGGTCCTGGGTTGTTTTTACAGCGCTGTAAAGCGTCCGTCAAGCCGTCCCCCTAAGATCGGTCCAGAAAAGTCCGACGAGGGGACGCCGCCGTGGCCAAAGCGAGATTGCAGGACGTCGCCGAACTGGCGGGCGTGTCGATGAAGACCGTGTCGAACGTGGTCAGGGGCTACGTGCACGTGCGGCCCGACACCCGCGCCAGGGTGCAGCGCGCCATCGACGACCTCTCGTACAGCCCGAACGCGTCGGGCCGCAGCTTGGCGACGGGGCGGAGCGGCCTGCTGGCGCTCGCCTTCAGCGACATCAGCATCCCCTACTACTCGGAACTGGCCCGCTGCGTCTCGACGCTGGCGCGCGACCGGGGCTACCGGCTGCTGCTCGAGCAGACCGACGGCACCCTCGAGGCCGAGCGCGCGATCGTCTCGGCGTCCGAGGCCGGGCTCGTCGACGGCGTCCTCTTCCAGCCGTCGGTGCTCGGCTCGGCCGAGATCGCGCAGCACCGGGGCGACGTGCCGGTCGTGCTGCTGGGTGAGGCGACGGCGCCGATCTCGGTCGACCACGTGATGATCGACAACGTCCGCGCCGCGTCCGAGGTCACGCAGCACCTGGCGTCCCTCGGTGCGAAGCGCATCGCCTTCGTCGGCCACGAACGCGCGACGCTCAGCCCGACCTCGAAGGTGCGCCTGGCCGGGTACCAGCAGGGCCTCGAGGAGGCGGGGCTGTCGCTCGACATGGACCTGCTGCTGCCCAGCCACGCCGTGTCGTCGCACGACGCGGCCCGAGCCGTGAGCGGCGCGTTCGACGCCGGCGTGGCGTTCGACGGACTCGTCTGCCGTGACGACCTGGCCGCCATCGGCGCCCTCCGAGCCCTGGACGAGGCCGGCGTCCGCGTGCCCGACGACGTCGTCGTCAGCGGGTGGGACGACGTCTCGATGGCGTCGTTCACCCGGCCCGGCCTGACGACCGTCCGACCCGACCTGCTCGCCCTGGCGACGTCGGCGCTCGACATGCTCGAGCAGCGCATCGCGGGCTACGACGAGATCGGTCGACACCGTCTCGTCGACTTCGAGCTCGTCTACCGGGGCAGCGCACCCGAGCGACGCGTCGCTGCCGGTTAGATTTACAGCGCTGGAAAATTACGCCACACTGTCGCCATGCAGAACTACGACGGCGACGGTGCCGCCCCGCTCGCACCCGCCACCGGGCAGGACGGCACGTACCCCCGGCCCCAGCTGATGCGGCCGAGGTGGACCGACCTCGGCGGCCCGTGGGGTTTCGCCCACGACGACCTCGACGTCGGGTCGGCGGAGGGCTGGCACCGACGCGCGCTCGTCGAGCGGACGATCGTCGTGCCCTTCCCGCCCGAGTCGCCGGCGTCCGGCATCGGTGACACGGGGTTCCACCCCGTCGTCTGGTACTCCCGGTCGGTGACCCGCGCCGAGATCGAGGCGGCGGGCGCGTCGTCAGGCGACCCGCGCCTCCTGGTCCACTTCGGGGCCGTGGACCACCACGCCCGCGTGTGGCTCAACGGCGTGCTGCTCGGCGAGCACCGGGGCGGGCACACGCCGTTCACCCTCGACGCGACGGACGCCGTCGACGATTCGCTCGACGAGCAGCTGCTCGTCGTCCGCGCCGAGGACGACCCCCACGACGTGACCCAGCCCCGCGGCAAGCAGGACTGGAAGCTCGATCCGCACGACATCTGGTACCACCGCACGACGGGCATCTGGCAGACGGTCTGGCTCGAGGCCGTGCCCGAGGTCGCGGTGCGGTCGCTGAGGTGGTCGAGCGACCTCGTGCGCGGCGAGGTGCGACTGGGGGCCGACCTGCGCGGGCGCGTGACGGCCGGCCACCACCTCCTGGTCTCGCTCTCGTACGAGGGCGAGCCCCTCGGCTCGACCCGGGTGCCCGTCACGTCGTCGCACGTCGACGTCGTGGTCGACCTGCCGCGTCAGCACAACGGGCAGGCGTACGAGCACCTGCTCTGGAGCCCCGAGCACCCCCGCCTGGTCGACGCCGAGGTCCGGCTCGTCGCCGCCGACGCCGCCGGCGGGGGCGGAGGCGCGACGGTCGACCGGGTCGCGTCGTACCTCGGGCTGCGGTCCACCGTCGTCGCCGAGGGGGCCTTCGTGCTGAACGACCGCCCCTACCCGGTGCGCAGCGTCCTCGAGCAGGGCTACTGGCCCGAGTCGCACCTCGCCGCGCCGTCGGTCGACGCGCTGCGCGTCGAGGTCGAGCTGATCAAGTCGCTGGGCTTCAACGCCACGCGCATCCACCAGAAGATCGAGGACCCGCGGTTCCTGTGGTGGGCCGACAGGTCGGGCCTGCTCGTCTGGGGCGAGATCGCCGGGGCGTTCGAGTTCTCGCCGACGGCCGTGGGCCTGCTCACCCGCGAGTGGATCGAGGCGGTCGAGCGTGACGTGTCGCACCCCTGCGTCGTCACGTGGGTGCCGGTCAACGAGAGCTGGGGCGTGCAGCACATCGCCCACGACCCGGCGCAGCAGGCCTTCGCCCGGTCGCTGGCCGAGCTGACGCGCGCCCTCGACCCCACCCGACCCGTCATCTCGAACGACGGTTGGGAGCACGTGTCGTCGGACATCCTCAGCGTGCACGACTACGAGGCCGTCCCCGAGGTCGTGAGGGCGCGCTACGCCGACGACGACGCACGGGCCGCGCTGCTGGCGGGCTTAGGGCCGGCCGGGCGACGGATGCTGGTCGGCGGCGTGGTCGACGCCGGGGCACCGGTCATGCTGACCGAGTTCGGCGGCATCCAGTTCGACGTCGGCGATGCGCAGGCCGACGGCTGGGGGTACTCACGGGCCACGGACGGCGACGACTTCGTCGAGCGTCTCGGTGGTCTGCTGCGGGCCGTGCAAGCCAGCTCGTTCCTGGCGGGCTGGTGCTACACGCAGCTGACCGACACGGTGCAAGAGGTCAACGGCCTGCTCGACGAGAACCGTCGCCCGAAGGTGCCGATCGAGACGCTGCGGGCGCTCATCGACCCGAGCTGATCGTCGCCCCCGGCCACTCAGACCTCCGTTCGAGGTCGACTCCGTCCCTCGGGCCCGTCCTCGCACCTCGATCGAGTGGTCGGAAATCGTCCTTCGCGGCGTGATGAAGGACGATCTGGGACCACTCGACCGGCCGACCCTGGCACCCGACGGCGGGCAGGCGTTGACTGGCGCTCGCGACGGCGCACCCGCGCACGCCCGACGAGAGGTGCCCCATGCCCCTGATCGGCATCGAAGAGCACTGGACCACCCCCGAGCTGAAGGCCGCGCTCGAGTCGCTGCCGCCCGAGCTGCGCGACGACAGCCTCGCCTTCAACGAGCGGGGCGACCACCTGGCGCGGCTCGAGGACGTGGGTGACGGGCGGATCGCCGCGATGGACGAGCAGGGCGTCGACGTGCAGGTGCTGTCGGTGGCTCCTCCGGCGACCGGGCCGTTGCCGCCGGCCGATGCCCGTCGGCTCGCGCGAGAGCTGAACGACGTCGCGGCCGGGGCCGTGGCCCGGCACCCGACGCGCCTCCGGGCGTTGGCGACGCTGCCGATGGCCGATCCGGCTGCGGTGGCGGGCGAGTTCGAGCGGGCGTCCGCGGCCGGCTTCGTCGGGGCGATGGTCTACGGCCGGACCGGCGACGTGCCGCTCGACGACCCGCGGTACGACGACCTCTTCGCCACGGCGGCGCGACTCGGCAAGCCGCTCTTCATCCACCCGCAGATACCGACCCGGGAGGTGCGCGCGGCCCAGTACGGAGGCCTCGGCGACCTGACGGGGCTGGCCCTGTCGACGTTCGCGTGGGGCTGGCACCTCGAGGCGGCGACGGCGGCGTTGCGGTTGATCGCGAGCGGCGCGTTCGACCGGCACCCCGAGCTGCAGATCGTGCTGGGGCACTGGGGAGAGCTGCTGCTGTTCTGGCTCAGCCGTGCCGACGGGTTGTCGGGGCTGGCGGGCCTCGATCGCACGGTGAGCGAGTGCATACGGCAGAACGTGCACATCACGGCGTCGGGCATGTTCGAGCCGGCCTTGCTCAGGCACGCGCTCGAGGTCACGACGATCGACCGGCTGCTTTTCTCGACCGACTACCCCTTCCAGCACCCGACGGGCGACGAGGTGCAGGCCTTCCTCAGCGAGTTCGCGACGGACGCCGACCGTGACGCCTTCACCGGCGGCAACGCGGCGCGCCTGTTCGGCATCGACGTCTGACCAGGAGGCGCGGGTCGCGTCAGCCGTGCCCGTCGCCTCCCGGCCGCGGCCGTCGTCCCCGGGGCACGGCACAATCGACCCATGGACCGCATCGATCGCGCAATCATCGACCAGTTGCGCCGCAACGGTCGCCTGTCGAACCTCGAGCTGGCCGAGGCGGTCGGGCTGTCGCCGTCGCCCTGCCTGCGGCGGGTCCGGCGCCTCGAGCAGGACGGCGTGATCGCGGGCTACCACGCGCGCATCGCACCCGCGGCGCTCGACCGCTCGTTCGAGGTGCTGGTCGACATCGAGCTCAAGGAGCAGTCCGCCGAGATCCTCGCCCGCTTCGAGGCCGAGCTCGTCGCGTTGGACGAGGTCCTGGAGGCGCGGCGCACGTTCGGCGCGCCGGACTACCTCGTGCTCGTGGGCACGAAGGACCTCGCCGCGTACGAGGCGTTCGTCGCGACGAAGCTTTTCGCGCTGCCGGGACTGGGGCGCTTGCAGTCGCGGTTCCCGATGGCGACGATCAAGCGCGACCTGGGGTGAGGCGGGCGTGTCTCGGAGAGGCGGGCGTGTCTCGGTGAGGCGGGCTTGTCTCGGTGAGGCGGGCGCGCCTCCTCGGCGTGGGTGCGCCTCCCCATGGCGGGTGCGCTTCCTCGGGGCGGGTGCGCCTCCTCGGGGCGGGTGCGCCTCCTCGGGGTGGGCGCGCCCCCTCGGGGTGCGCGCCTCAGCTCTGCTCGTCCGCCAGGGTGAGTGCCTGGTCGAGGATCGCGAGGGCGGTGTCGAGCTCGTCGTCGGTGACGGTGAGCGGCGGGGCGAGCCGCAGGATGCTGTTGACGCCGGGCAGCTGGGCGATGTTGAGATGCAGGCCGAACTCGAGGCAGATCGACGTGACCAGGGTGCCGTAGGCGTCGGCCGGGGTCTTGGTGACGCGGTCGGTGACGAGTTCGACGCCCTGCAGCAGTCCGCGACCGCGGACGTCGCCGATGCGCTCGTGGCGTGATTGCAGGTCGAGCAGTCCGGCGCGCAGGCGGTCGCCGAGTCGGCGGGCGACGGCGTCGAACCCGCCGGCCTCGAGCGTCTCGACGACGGTGAGTCCGACGGCGGCGGCGAGCGGGTCGGACACGTGGGTGGTGGTGAACATGAAGCCGCGCTCGGCGGCGACGGCCTCGATGGCGTCGGTGGTGACCACGGCGGAGACGGGCAGGCCGGCGCCGAGGGTCTTCGACAGGGTGAGGATGTCGGGCACGATGCCGTGTCGGGTGAAGGCGTACCAGTCTCCGGTGCGGCACAGGCCCGTCTGGGCCTCGTCGACGATGAGGAGCATGCCGCGCTCGTCGCACTTCTGCCGCAGGGCGGAGAAGTAGCCGGGAGGTGGCTCGATGACGCCGCCCGTGCTGAGGATCGGTTCGGCGATGAAGGCGGCGAGCCTGCCGACCGACTGGCGGTCGACCATCGCGAAGCCGAAGTCGAGCTCGGCCTGCCAGTCGTGGACGCCGTCGCGCACGAAGGCCGACCGGTAGGCGTTCGGGGTCGGGATGACGTAGTTGCCGGGGGCGACCGGCCCGTAGCCCGAGCGCGAGATGCTGAAGGTCGCGGCCCCCGAGGCGTGGGTGACGCCGTGGTACGACTGGTCGAAGGAGACGACCTCGAACCCGCCGGTGACCAGCTTGGCCATCTTGAGGGCGGCTTCGTTCGACTCGCCGCCCGTGCTGAGGATCATCGTCTTGGTCAGCTCGTCGGGCAGGGTGCGCGACAGGGCGGCGGCGAGGTCGACGACGGGCCGGCTGAGCATGCCGCTGAAGAGGTGGTCCAGGGTGCCGATGGAGGCGCGGACGGTCTCGACGACGGCCGGGTGAGAGTGGCCGAGCAGCGAGCTCATCTGGCCCGAGGTGAAGTCGATGATGGCGCGGCCGTGCTCGTCCCAGAGCGTCGCCCCGGAGGCGCGCTCGACGATCGAGGGCACGAACCCGCCGCGTCCGTACCGGATGAGGTGCCGTTCGGCCGTCGCCCAGAAGTCGGCCGGGGTCTGGCGGGGGTGGCCGGCGTGGTCGTTCGCGGCGGGGCGCGTCGGGTTCGTGGCGTCGATCGTCGTCATGGCGTCCACGCTAGGGAGGTGGCTCAGCCACGCGATGGCGCATCTGCCCGTTCGGATCGACCTGACGCAACGGCGCATCACTTCCGGCTGTCGGAGCGCAACATCGTGCTCATGCCCCCGCGCAGCACTCGACTCGAAGCCCCGGTTCTGGTGCGCAAACGACGTGGTGCTCGGCGTAACAGGCCCCTACCCTGGGCACATGAGCGCGTCGCCCTCGATGAGATCTCTCCCCCTCATGGGGCGCTTCGCCATCGCCTTCGGCTTCGTCGGCCTGCTGGCCTTCGGAGGGGCCGCGCTGGTCGACTGGCTGGCCTTCGAGCACACCGGCAGCGTGCGGTATTCGACCGGGCCCGTGATCGACTGGTTCTCGATCGCGTTCGTGGCTGGGCCCCTCATGCTCGTCACCGCCGCGATCGCCGTGGTGACGGCGGCGGTGTTGGCGCTGATCGTGCTGGTGCGGTGGGTCGTCCGTTCGCGCGCCACCCGCGCCTCCTGATCGGGGCCGCCCGTGGTCAACCTCGTCGCACTCGTCCCGGCCCTGCTCACGGCGGTCGCTCTTGCTGCCGTGCGCTGGGCGCCACGAGGGACGCCCACAGACCTCCGCCGGTGGAGCACCCGAGCCCTCACGCTCTGGTCGGCCGTCGCGGCGGGCACCCTGGTCGCCCTGCTCGTCGGCCTCCACCTGCAGCACGCCGGCCTCGCCGTCTGGTCGGCGTTCGCGCTCATCGCGGCGGCCCTCGCGGCCGTGACCGCGGTCGCCGTGCGGGCGGCGTCGTCGTTCGCGCGTTGATCCGGTACGTACCGGATCACCGCACACGGGGCCCTCGTGTCGGCTCAGCGGGCCGGCTGCTACCCCAACGTCGAGACGACCGTGCTCGTGACCGTCGCCACGAGTGCGATGGCGACTCCCCCGCCCGCCCCCAGCACGCCGAGCGCCGTGCCGACGCGCCACCGCCGACGCCGCCGGGCCGCGTCGTCGATCTCGCGGCGCAGGCGGTCGAAGCGGTGTTCGTGACGGAGCGTGTCCGTCAGCACCAGCGCCTCCGTGTGCCAGGTGCCGCGTTCTTCGGCGAGCAGCGCGAAGTAGGCGACCGCCTCGTCCGAGTGCTTGCGCGGCAGGGTCAGCAGCCACTTCCGCAGCTGGGCGACGGTGAGCACGGGGACGACCGGTGCCTTCTTGCCGAAGCGGAGCGAGGCCGCCCCCACCAGGACGATCACCGGCGCGACCTCGACGTCGGTCTGCGCCGCCGTCGACAACAGCCGGGAGGCGCGGGTCGCCTCGAACTGCGAGTTGCGGACGTGATCGGTCCGGTGTCCGCCGACCATGAACGTGCCGCCGCCCACCCAGATCTTCTTGTCGGCGTGGTGCTTCGTGTTGACGGTGAAGATGCCCGTGGGTCCGAGGACGACGTGGTCGATGTCGGACGCGCCCGAGCCGACCGGGACGGAGTGCAGGACGGTCCAGCCGGGCCCGAGCTCGCTCAGCACGCGGGCGACCTCGATCTCGCCGAGGGCGCCCTGGTACCAGCGGCGGGCGTCGGGGCTCAGGGGCGTGCTGCCGAAGAAGCGGGCCCGTCTGCTGAGTGCAGGTGCCTCGGCCTGGACGCGCAGGCACTCCTGCATCACCGAGTAGGCCGGCCGTCGGGCCTTCAGTGTCATCGCCACGCTTCCGCGTGCCACGGTCTCGTTCATGATGTTCCCCCCAGCCCACACGGTAGGGCGACACGTGATGCCTGGACGAGCCCCCGTTGGGAGGCCACTTCGCACCTGCGCGGGTTGGGCAGAAACGGTCGAGTGGTCCGAAAACGTCCTTCCGCACCGCAGGAAGGACACTTTCTGACCACTCGACCCGCCTCAGCGACACTGCCGGCGAGCGCCTAGCGGTCGCAGGCGATGCCGTCTCCGTCGCGGTCGAGGTCGTAGACGTCGGAACCGACGACCGTGACCGGCCCCTGGACGTACGCGGGACCGTTGCCGCTGCCACCGGCGCAGTCGACGTCCGAGGCGACGGGGACGCACGCCCCGGAATAGTTCGAGTCGCACCCGCCTGCGGCGGGTGCAGCTGCAGGTGCAGGTGCAGGGGCCGGTGCAGGCGCCGCGACGGGCGCGGGAGCGACGTAGGGAACGCGTGTCCCGACGCTCGTCACTTGCTGCACGGGGGCGACGGTGACGGTCTCGCCGATGAGGGTCCTGTTCGTCTCGACCCCGTCCGTGGTCGTCACCTCGTAGGTGCGGACCCTCGTACCGGCTTGACCGGTCGTCGTCACGGCACTGCTGCCGACGTCTCGATTCGCGTCATCGACCGAGACCGACTCGAAGGGGACGCTCTCGCTCTCGTCGACGCGTGTCACCTCGACGACCGGCGTCGGCGTCGGCGTCGGCGTCGGCGTCAACGTTGGCGACGGGCGCTGGGTCGCTTCGACGGCGGCGAAGGGCTCTGCCGCGCCATGTGGATCGGCAGCACCGGCGGCTCCGCTGAAAGCGCCGAGGGCAGCCGCGTTCGCCGCCCCGCCGACCACCAGCAAGAAGGCCATCAGCCCACACGCGATCAACACGCGGCCCGTGTTCGTGAGCCTGTTCCACCACAACGACATCGTCGTTCTCCCCCCGCCAACCGGCCGCTCGGCCTCGCACAGTGTCATCGGCGGCGAGGAACCGGAACAGCCCCCGTCCGGGGGTAGAACGCTGGATTTCACCCGCTGGTGAGGACCCCTCATGCCTCGGCCACCTGCGTGTCACCTGGCGGTGAATCACGTGTCTCGAAGGGGGTGAAAGGGACACCCGTCGCCTGAATCGAGGCGTAGTGCCCGGTCGCCGCGCATAAGGTCCTGAGGATTGCTCTGCACCCGAATGCCGAGCATCCTCATCGCTCAGCACCCGTAGAAAGAGACGCACGATGTCCCGCGCCACGAAGATCACCACCGCCCTCGCCGCCGCTTCCATCGTCGGCATGACCCTCGCCGGCTGTTCAGGCAGCCCGGCGACCGGAACGAGCGGCGAAGCCGCACCCAACATGACCGAGGTCGCCGCCGCCGCGGCGGAAGGCGCAGCGCCTGCGACCGAGGCCGCCAAGACGACGTTCACGTTCGGCGAGACCGCGACCTTCGACGGCCTCACGCTCGCCATCAGCGCACCGGAAGCGTTCACCCCGAGCCAGTACGCCTACACGGGGTCGCAGCCGAGCAACGTCAAGTTCACGGTCACCATCACCAACACGGGCACCGAGGGCTACGACCCGACGCTGACCTTCATCTCCGCATCGTCGGGCAGCCAGGAGGCGGAGCAGATCTTCGACACCGAGGGCGGGCTCACCAGCACTCCGTCGACGACCATCCTCCCGGGTTCGTCGGTCAGCTACCCGGTCGGTTTCAACGTCGCCGACCCGGCCCAGATCGTCATGGATGTGACAGGCGGCTTCGACTACGAGAAGACCACCTGGACCAACTGACCCGTCCCCGAAGACGCCCTTCCCGCACGCGGGGAGGGCGTCTCCGCCGTCACGCGTCCTTCGTCGACCCACTGAGCACCACCACGGCAGCTCGATCCGCTCGCCACGCCCCACCGAGCACCCCCACCAGCAGCACGATCGTGCTCCCGACGATCCAAGCCCCCTGGGCCCCTTCGGACAGTCCTCGAGCGACGACCGGCACGGTCGCCGTCACCACGGCGAGCGCGCACCCGACCGTCACGGGCACGAGCGCAGCCCGGTGCCCGGCCTGCCACGCCTCGGGCGAGGCCAAGACGTGGTCGAAACGAATGCCGGCGACGTGGTTCACCCCGAGCCGACCTCGGGCGGCGGCGAGCGTCGTCCCGAAGACGACGGCGCACCCGGCGAACACGATGAGCGGGACGACGAAGGGCATCCCCCGAGGCTAGGAGGGCGCGAGCTCGCACACCTCCGTCGCGCGGCCCGTTCTGAGTCGTCGTCGCCCGACCCGGCGGCATCGAGCGGGCTCGGCATGTCCTTCCGTCGCGCGCCGACGACCATTCCTACCCACGCGGCCCGACGAACCAGGCGATCTCCGACGCGGCCGAGCCCTCCAGCCCCGGCGAGAATGGCCTCCAAGCCCCTCGTCCCCCTCGCCTGGACCGATGCCGACGCCCGCAACGACCTTCGGGGTTTCCTCGCCGCCGCAGACCTCACCCTCGCCGGTCTCGACTCCCCCACGCCGCGCCTCCGGCTCTGGGTCGACCGCGACGCCAGCGGCACGGTCGTCGGCAGCACGGGCTACGAGGTCAGCGTCGACGGTGAGCACGCACTCATCCGCAGCGTCGCCGTAGCTCCGACTGGCCGCACGCGCGGCGCGGGCTCCCGCCTGGCCCGTCATGCCCTGGCCGACGCCGCCGCGCACGGAGCCCGCCACGCCTGGCTCTTCTCCCGCCGCTCCGGACCGTTCTGGCGAAAACTCGGCTTCACCCCCGCCGACCGCGACGCCCTCGCCGCGGCCCTCCCCGACACGCACCAGGTGCAGCTCTTCCGCGCCACCGGCCAGCTCGCCCGCGAGGTCGCCTGGTCGCGCGCCCTCGCCGACCCCCGCCCGACCACCCTCTAGGAGGCGCGGGTCGGTCCACGCCCGCCCCTCCGGTCCTTGAGTGGTCCCGATCCGTCCTTCCCATCCCCGCGAACGACAATTCGGGAACACTCGACCCCGCGCCACGGAGAGTGACACCCCGCACGATCGCCCCGATGGTCGATCTGCAGCCGCACTCCCCCGCCTGGGCCGACGACTACTGCCGTGAGGCCGAGCGTCTCGCGGTCGCCCTCGGCACCCAGGTCGACGCCTTCGAGCACATGGCAGCACGGCCGTCCCCGACCTCCTCGCGAAGCCGATCATCGACGTCGCCGTCCGCACGTCCCCCGGCACCGACCCGTCCACCCTCGGCGCCGACCTGATCGACCTCGGCTACGAACGACACGCATCGAGCCCGAAGACCTACGCGGTCTACGTCCGCCGGGACGGAGCGCGACGCACGCACATCCTGCACGTCTTCCGCCCCGATCAGTGGGACGCCTGCAACCAGCGGCTGTTCCGCGACCTTCCGCTGCGCGACCCGGTCGCACGACAGCGCTACGCGGACCTGAAGGAGGCGCTGGCCGGCCTCGACGACGGACGCACCTACACAGCCGCCAAGACCGCGCTGATCACCGAACTCGTCGACGACGAGCGGGCCGTGGTCTGCCTGCGGTGACGATGTGGGAGACGTGATCGGCCCCTGTTCGATCGCCACCACACAACCCGCCCGCTAGCCTTGCCCCCGATGACCACCCGCACACGCATCGAACTGGGCCGCCGCGCCGACCTCGGAGCCGACTGTGCTAACTGCTTCGGCCTCTGCTGCGTCGCACTGGCGTTCACAAAGAGCGCGGACTTCCCGTTCGACAAGCCGGCCGGTGATCCGTGCACGAACCTCGACGAGCACGACGGCTGCCGCATCCACCCGCAGCTGCGCGACCGGGGGTTCAAGGGCTGCACGGTGTTCGACTGCTTCGGGGCGGGTCAGAAGGTCAGCCGGCAGACGTTCGCCGGGCGTTCCTGGAGGGACGACGCCGCGACGCGTGAGGCGATGTTCTCGACGTTCCCGCTCGTGCGGAGGCTGCACGAGCTGCTCTGGTACCTCGACGAGGCAGTCACGCTGGTCGAACGCGAACGCGAGCGCGAGCGCCAGCCCGCCGGCGCTCCCGCTGGCGCCGGCGCAGGCACCCCCGATCCCGGCCCCTGGCTCGCCGCCTTCGAGCACGTCCGCCACCTCACTGACGGCACCCCCGACGAGCTCGCCGCAATCGTTGTCGACGCCGAGTACGACGCGGTGCGCGCGCTGTTGGTGCAGGCGAGTGAGGTGGCACGGGCGTCGGTACCCGCGCCTCCTCGGCGGTCGAAGGGCAAGGGGCTGGCCCTCGAGCCGGGCAGCGACCTGATGGGTGCCGCGCTGGCCGGGGCGGATCTGCGGGGTCGGACGCTCCGCGGCAGCATCGCGATCGCAGCGGACCTGCGCGGGGCCGACCTCGATCGCTGTGACGTTCTCGGTGTCGACCTACGCGATGCCGACCTCGCCGGGGCCGACCTGTCGGGAGCGATCTATCTGACGCAGTTGCAGGTGAACAGTGCCCGGGGTGACGCGGCGACGCTCCTGCCCGAGGGGTTCGCGCGGCCGACGCACTGGGCTGACAGGCGTTAGCACCCGCGCCTCTGGTGGTGCCTTCGCAGTGGGGCTCGCCTCCCCGGCATGGAGACGCTTACGTGCTCCATCAACGTCACGCTCGACGGCTGCATCGACCACCGTGAGGGCTGGCCGGACACCGATTGAGACTCATCACCCTTCGGCGGCGAGCACAATTGTGCTGGTTGCTTGAGGCAGCCCTGACGTCACCGCTCGAGCTCGGCAACAGGCTCTGCGCCAGTCACCTCATCGTTGTACAAGTCGCTCTTCTGAGGGGCGACAGCCAGGCTCTCCACGAGCACGGGTGCCTCGAGCGCCTCGGGTACCCCTTGAAGCTCGCTGAATCGACGAGCTTGAGTGACGACGTTGCGATCGAGAGAATTCGCGAAAGAGTTGTAGGCGGTCACGGTCGAGTTGAGCCGTTTCGCGAGCGTCTGAAGGTGCGCCCCGACGACCCCGAGGCGCTTGTGCAACTCGCGACCGACCTCGTGAATCTGCTGGGCTTCCCCGGCGAGACGCTCCTGACGCCAGGCGTAGCCAACGGTGCGAAGGAGGGCAACCAGGGTCGACGGCGTCGCGATGACGATGTTTTTTGCAAAGGCATGCTCAAAGAGGGTGGGATCTTCGTCTAGGGCAGCCGTGAGGAACGGCTCAGCCGGCACGAACATCACCACGAATTCAGGGGTGCCATCCACGACTTCCCAATACGCCTTCGACGACAGGTCATCGATGTGCTTTCTGAGGTGTCTCGCATGGGCTGTGAGCTTGAGCGCCCGCGTCTGTTCATCGCGAGCTTCCAGAGCTTCGAGATAGCCGTGGAAAGCTACTTTTGAGTCGACAACGACCTGCTTGCCTCCGGACAGCCGGACGACGAGGTCGGGGCGGCGCAAACCGTCGTCTGTCCGGACGGATTCTTGCTCTACGAAATCGACGTGATTCAACATGCCGGCCGCTTCCACGACTCGCCGTAGCTGAAGCTCGCCCCACCGACCTCGAACTTGTGGCGCGCGAAGTGCTGTCACGAGCTGGCGGGTTTCCGTCGTCAGCTGGTCGGAAGAGCGCCGCATGGTGTGCAACTGCTCAGTCAGCGCAGCCGTGGCTTCGCCTCTTGCTTTCTCAGCGTTCGTGACCTCCTGCTTGACACTCTCAAGGGACTTCGCGATGGGTTCGACCATTTGTTTGACAGCTGTCTCCCGCTGTTCGAAAGCTGCCTGGCCGGCTTCTTGTGCTCGTTTGAAGCGCTCCTCCGCATGCTCCATGAACTGCTTGCTGTTCGTTGCAAGGGCCTGCCGGCTCAGAGCCTCAAACTCGTCAGCGAGCCTTTTCTGATCGAGCCGCAGCTCATCGAGCTGCCTCTTGGCTTGCTCTTGCGTCTCGACGACACGGGCATCCGCTTCCGCCTTGAGCTCGGCAACGCGTTCGATGTGACGGTCGCGCTCCGTCTCAGCCTGAAGCTCTAGTGCATCCTTGACGCTTCTTAAGTGCGCATCGGCCGCGGACTTGAGATCACCAATGACGCCAATGTGCACGCCCTTGATCTCCTCGAGCTGGCGGTCATGTGCTGCGGACACTTGCGCGGCCCTGTTGAGGTGCTCTTCCTCTCGATCCGAGTATCGACTTATCAAGGCCGCTTCCCGGGCCTTTAGCTCGGAGGTGTGCTCGCCCTTGAGGACGCTCAGGCGGAGTTCCCATGAGCTGTGCGCGCTGCTGAGCTGGGCTTGGGCCTCACGCCTGGCCTCGTCGAGACGTTCGGAACCAACGGCGCGCTCTTCGGCCGCCCGTCGGTCGCTCGCGGCTACAGCGCGATTGCGCTCGCCTTCGAGGGTTTCTAGCTGACCCCGTGCAACTTCGAGTTCATTGCTGGCATTGTCAGCCGAGGCGCCCTTCCTCGCTCTCCCCAAAAGCACTCCCGCCAGAAAGGCGACCGCAGCGAAAACAACGGCCATGACGAGGAGTAACGTGAGATCCATTCGCTTATTGGATCACGAGATCATGGCTCCGCGCCGCAACCTTTCCGGGGGTCACGATTAGACCGCGGCTCACGCCGAGGGCGTGGTCGCGGCGGGCGGTCGGGGTGCGGTCGAGGGGACGGGGCACATCACGTCGTCACAGAGACCCAAGCGAGGCGGCCCCTTGGGTCGAGCCATAGGCCTTGCAATAAGTGCCCGCATCCGGCCCGGACGCAGTACGCAGCCTGCCCCGCCGTCGCGACGACGTACCGCCCGCGGCGCGAGAGCCTCGCTCCCGTCACGTCCGAAGAGGCAGCCACCCCGAGGAGGCGCGGGTCATCCCGGTGATGGACATCGCCTTGCTAGGTTCGCGACATGTCCCGACAGATGGCCGACCCTGCGTTCCTCGCGGATCAGACCGCACGAGCGTTCACGGCACCCCACATCGCCCCGATCAACGCCTTCGTGGACAGCATCGGGGATCGTGACGGACGCGGCTGGGTGCCCTACGTCCCGCCTCACCACGGTGGCATCGATGCGCGAGTGATCAGCATCTTGCGCGACCCGGGCCCGGCCACTTAACTCGGAACTGGCTCCGGCTTCATCAGTGTCGAGAACGACGATCCGACAGCCGAGCGAATGGCCCACCTCTTCGATCGCTACGGCGTCCCGGTCAGGACCGTCTTGCCGTGGAATGCGTACCCCTGGTACATCGACGCGGCCCCCAGTGCTCAGCAGTCGAAGGCCGGGGCAGGCGTCCTCGTCGAATTACTCGAACTCACACCGGAGATCGAGGTCGTCCTTCTTCAAGGTCGGGACGCGGAGAGGGCCTGGCGGCGAACCGTCGCCCTCCAACCCCGCCTGGCGGACCGCTTGTCGATTCACGCCACCATCCATCCGGGGAGGCGAGCACTCTTCCACCCTGACCCTGAAGAGCGCCGTCGTCGCGTCGCTCAACAAGAGCGCACCTTCGAGGAAGTCAGCGAACAGCTCGCACGTTGACAACAGGAGACGCAATTGTCGGCGTGACGCTAAGTCGTCAGGGTCTGTGGTCAGCCCCGCCGGTTGGCGAACGGGTAGCTGCCGTGCTCAGCCTTGAAAGCCTGCAGGTAGAACTGCTCGACCGCCAGCGCCGCCGTGCAAGATTCAGGGCCTCATCCAGTTCAGCCAAGGTGCGGTGGGGGCCTAGACGACCCCGCCGTGCTCGGGGAGAGGGGGGCACGCCCCATGTCGCAATTGGCGATGCAGCAGCAGACGTATGAGATCAGCGACTACCCCGATGAGATTTACGCCTAAGTTACTGACGTCCTCCGCTAGCTCTGCCCTAGATGAGTCTCAAGGTCACGCCGTTGCACAAAGTCACACTTGCTAACCGACTGGGTTTGTGCGAGGTTCTGGAACCCCCTCTAGAAGGAGATCGTCTTGGATGAGTCCTTGCAGCAAGCGAACACAATTCTTGCCGCGACAGAGGCGATTAAACGACTCTTGGACGAGCGCGTTTTGCTGGCCGATGAGATTGCGAAGGCAGAAAAGCAACGCCCTTCTACCTCCGATAAGGCGCAATTGGCCCGCAGGGCTGCAAACGTAGGCGCGTGTAATGTCAAACTTGCCAAAAACGAGTGCAAGATCCAAGAACAGCTAGCACGAGAACACACGGCGCGAGAGCAACTGGCCAAACTAAGCCAAATCAAGGATTCAAGGCTCGAGACGATCGAGAACGAGGCTTATCGTACACGGCGACCTCCAGTCGGTCAAGGCATTCGACTGACGCCAACGGATTTGCGAGTGGCTCAAGATAGCGTTCCTCAAGGCGTGTTCTTCGTCGCCATGATCAGTGTGACGATGATAGCTATCGTCTCCATTTCAAATCTGTCCCTCCCAAGTTGGCTTTCAATATTGATCGCCGTCTTCGCGTTTGCCGTCCCGACGGCGCTAGGAGTCGTTCAAGTGCACTACGCAAGGCTCGCCGAGAAGCGGGCTCGGAAAGCGGAAGATGAACGAAAAATGACGAAACAAACTGACGCCTAACCACCCACAACGCTCAACACCCCCGTAGCAGCAGCCGTCACCGCCGTCGTCCACAGCACGATCGCGATGACCTGCCAGAGCATCACCCAGCCCTTCGACACCCCTGTGCCCACGAGGGTCGCCGCGGTGAACATCGTCGGCAGTGCGAGCGGTGCCAGCAAGCTCGCCCCGGGCACTCCGAACTTCACCAACCAACGCTTGAGCCTCTGCTGCCCCTTCTTCTCGGGCTTCGACTCCGGCGCCCCGTCGCGTGACACGACCCGGGGCGCAGCGGGCATTCCGGCAGCACTCGAGCCGGCACCGGCACCGGCACCGGCGTCCGCACCACCCGACGCCGCCCCCGCACGCCCGTCGACAACCTCACCCGCCCCCGGCTCACCCGCCGCCACACCCGACCCGCCGGCCGGTGCCCCACCGACCCCGCGCCTCTTGCGCCGCTCCACGACCCCCGACCGCACCCACGACCCCAGCCACACCACCGCGGCCACGCACATCACGTTGCCGACGATCGCCGCCAGTGCCGCGACGATCGGGTTGACCCCGCTCAGCACCCCGAGCGCGGCCGCACCCTCCCCCTCGAAGAACGGGATCGCCCCCGCCAGCACCAGGATCAGCGGCTGCGCGAGCTCGGGCACCTGACCCATCAGCTCCTGCAACCAGGCGAACGGGCCGCCCGACGAGGCATCGGACGCAGAAGCCGACGCCGCGGCTGACAAGCGGGACGGGGCCGAGAGGGTGAGTGCGATGGACATGGTGATCTCCTTCGATGGGTGTCACTGAGGTGTGTGGGCACGCCGAACACCGGCGTGGTGAAGAGGGAGCAACGACGCGGTCCGACACCGCCGCAAGAAGAACGACCTCAGTCGTCCCGAAGCCCCGGCAGGCCGACCGTCACGAACAACGCCGTCGAGAGCATCGCCGCAGCCGCCACCGCGATGGCGTCCCCCGCGATCCGCGCGCCCCACTTGCCCTGCTGCAGCTCGCGCCCGCGGGTGTAGACGTCGCCCGACCACGGGATGTCCCGGTGCATCGCCGGCAGCGCACCGCTCGCCGACACCAGTGCCGCGAGGGCGGCGGTGCGCACCGACGGCTCGGCCCCCTCCGTGAGGACGCTCCTCAGCGACGCGACGAGTTCGTCCCGCCGACCCGCGCCTCCTGCCCCTTCGGCCAGGCGCAGCCGCGTGCCGGTGATGAAGCCGAGCGTGGTCGTCTTCTCCCGCAGCAGCGCACCGAGCGCCACCAGCCGGTCGAGGGTCACCGCCCGCAGCGCCGGACCGATCTCGAGCACGAGCGAGTACGCATCCGTCGGCTTGCGTTCGACCCGCTGCCAGGTGCCGAGCAGCAACTCGTCGGTCGGAGCCGCGGAGGACGTCACCCGCACCTGCCTGCCGCGCAGCGTGGTCTTCCGGTCGATGTCGACCGCACCGGACAGCGCCAGCTCGGTCAGCACCGCCCCGGCCAAGACGTGGAACAGCGGAGACCCCTCGCTGTGGATCGATCCCGACCGAGGGTCGAACAGCACGAGCAGCAGGTCCTCGGCCAGTGTGGGCGCGAGTGTCGTCTCGCTCATCGCCGGCCTCCTTCGGAGTCGGAACCTAAGGAGGCGCGGCTCGGCCCGGAGCCGCCACCCGCGTCCCCGACACGGGTCGCCTCACCACCGATTGACTCGGCACCGCCAGGCGTCTCCGCGGCATCGAGCGCTGCCTCGAGTGCGGCCAGCTCGTCGAGCTTGCCGGCACCGATCAGCGACGCCCGGTAGAGCACCTCGCGCTGAGCGCCGTTGTAGAGCTCGGCGACCGCCTCGGTCACGGTCTGCTGCGCGAACGCCGCACCCCGCGGAGCCCGCTCCCCCGGGGCACCCAACCACTCGTAGCGCTGGGTAACCGCCGCCAGCACGGGATCGTACTGCTCCCCCAACCGTCGCCGCCTCTCGCGGTCGGCGTCGTCGGTGAGCTCGTCGAGCTCGGCGTCAGCAGCCGTCTTGGGCGAGTCGATCAGCATCTGCTTCAGGTCGTCCATCGCCCCCTCGTCGAACACCTTCGACCAGATCAGCAGCAGCGACTGGTCGGCTTCGCTGAGGTCGCGTCCCGCTTCGGCGAACCCGGCAGGCAAGGAGGCGCTGGTCCGGTTCTCGAGGATCGCCGCCAACTCGACGCGGATGCGTTGCAGCCGCTCGATGGTGGCGGCGAGCTCGGCGTCGAACGTGCGGAGGGCGCCTGCGGGGTCGTCGACGGACGAGCCGATCGACTCGATCCGGGCGAGCGGGACGCCCAGGTCGGTCAGGCGGGTGATCTGCAGGAGGCGCACCAGGTGCCGCACCTCGTATTGCTTGTACCCGTTCGTCAGCCGCTCGGGCTCGTCGAGCAGCCCGAGCTGGTGGTAGTACCGCACCGACTTGACGGTCGTGCCGGCCAGCTCGGCCAGCTCGCGTGTGCTCCAGGCCACGGCAGGCTCCTCTCGGTCACGCCGGCGCGGTGCCGGTGTGAGACCAAGTAGAGACCATGCCCTCGGGGCAGGGTCAAGGGGCAATGACTGGATCGCTCCGGCCGCCCGCCGAGCCGACGTTGGTATTGCTCGATCACCTCGAGATCACCCGTTTCTGCGAGGTGCAGATTCCTACTCCGCACCTAGTCTCGAAAAATGAGCTTTTCTTGGAATTTGCAAGCGGGTGACATGACAACGCGAGCGGAACTGGCCGCCACGTATGGTGGAAGCGTCTACTCCGGCGGGGTCGTTCCCTCGACGAGAAGCGAGTACGTCATGGTTTTCTCCGACCTGCGCGAAGGGGCACAGTTTGGCTACGCGCTCCATGACGGTGAGACATCAGACGGTAGAGCTTTCAATTACACCGGTGCGGGCCAGGACGGTGATCAGCAATTCAAGCTCGGAAACAAAACGCTTCTCAATCACAAATCGGGAGGCAAACGACTTCAGCTATTCGTAGCCGACGGCGTTGTACAAGGAACATCCACAAAGCGACAGAAATACATGGGCGAGTACGAGGTGCGTTCTGACGACGAACTCGGCTTCCACTTCGCCACGGCTCCGGATCGGAAGGGTCGTGATCGGAAGGTCATCGTCTTTCACCTTGAAAGAGTTTCCGAGGCGGGGCCCCCTTTGCCTCCAGCGTCGGCCGAGCCGGAAGAGAAAACTCCAATGCTCGTTCCCCTTGAAGTCGACAGGACGTTGATCTCAGCCAGGCAGGGAACGGAAGACGGTGAGGCGCATCGTCGTGAAGCCCAGTTGACGGCGCGCTTCGCTGCCTGGCTCTTGAGACAGAATGAGACGGCCAGACGCTGGTCCATTCCCCTGGCCGAGGGCAGAAGCATGCTCACGGACTTCTTCACGCCGCATGACAACACTCTTTTTGAGGCCAAGGCGAGTGCGTCACGAACCGACATTCGCATGGCCATCGGGCAGCTACTCGACTACGCGGCTCACCTCGAGACCGGCATCCGGCTCTCAGTTCTTCTTCCTGCAAGGCCTGTCGACGATCTGATCCAGCTGCTCCAGAACCATGGATTCGGATGCCTCGTCCAAGACGGTCCTGGCTTCTCGTGGATCACCAAACCTCGGGACCGAAGGTAGAGCGGGCACCGAGACGAACGCAGACGCTTGAGCCACCGAGGAGTGGCGAGATATGGGCACCAGACGTGTCCACCTCGGCCGATCACAATCGATTTGGTCGGGCTGACAGGATTTGAACCTGCGACCCCTTGACCCCCAGTCAAGTGCGCTACCAAGCTGCGCCACAGCCCGCGATCTGGGTTCGAAGTGCAACCCAGGTCTTGGTGTTGCCCCGACCGAGGCAACCCCACAACTATAGCCGATGAATGGGTGTACCTGAGACCGGGCACGAACGGGGGCGGCCCGACGGGCGAGACGAGCCACGACCCCATGTCGACCACGGGGTCGGCCGGCGACGGCAAGCTGAGACCACGCGACCGCAGGGCAGACCGAACGGAGTGTTTCGCCCCGTTACACCCGCCGCCCCGGCAGACCGCGCACGCACCTACCGTCGTGACATGCCCACCTCGACGACCCGCGCCTCCTCGGCTCTGCCGATCCGTCTGCGCGGCGTCGGGAGGCACTTCGGCGAGCGCCCCGTCCTCAACGACCTCGACCTCGACGTGACGGCCGGCGAGATCATCGCCATCGTCGGGCCCTCCGGCTGCGGCAAGTCGACGCTGCTGCGCCAGGTGGGCGGCCTCGACCAGCCCGACGCCGGCACCGTCGACATCGACGACTCCCCCACCCGGCCCACCGACCAACGCTGCGCCATCGCGTTCCAAGAGCCGCGCCTCCTGCCCTGGCGCACCCTCCGCCAGAACGTCGAACTCGGCCTGCCCAAGCCTGGCCGAAACCAAGACAAGACCGACAAGGCCGCCGGCCGCGCCCGCATCACCGAACTGCTCGACCTCGTCGGACTCGGCAGCTCGGCCGGCCTCCGCCCCCGCCAGGTGTCCGGAGGCATGGCCCAACGCACCTCCCTCGCCCGCGCCCTCGCCCGCGCCCCCAAGGTGCTGCTGCTCGACGAGCCGTTCGGAGCCCTCGACGCCCTCACCCGCCTCCGCATGCACGACCTGCTGCTCGACATCCACCGCGCCGAACCCACCACCGTCCTGCTCGTCACCCACGACGTCGACGAAGCCCTCTACCTCGCCGACCGCATCGTCGTCCTCGCTGACCTCTCGCAGCAGCAGCAGCAGCCGCCCGCCGGCGCCACGGGCACCGCCGACACCACCGCAGGAGGCGCGGCGCACGCCGACACCGCACCGGGAGCCCCCAGCATCCAGCGCATCGTCACCGTGCCCGGCGATCGACCCCGCGACCGCGACGACCCCGCCCTGGCCGAACTGCGCCTTCAGCTGCTCGCCGACCTCGGCGTCCACCGCGTCCACGTCGGCAACTCGACCACCAGCACCCTGACCTCGAGCGCCGCGACCACCACGACCGCGACCCCCGGCCACACCGGCGCGACGAGGACGCCCACCCCGGGCACGACCGCGAGCGCCACACCCGCCGGCCACACCGGCACCACGACCGCACCTGCACCGCCACCCACACACCACCGCACCGCCCCCGACAGCACGGAGACGAACCGATGACCTTCCGCACCCTCCCCACCACCCGCACCCGCGCCTCCTGGGCCGGCGGTCTCGCCCTCGCCGCGGCGAGCGCCCTCGTCCTCACCGGCTGCGTCGCGGGCGAGGACGCCGACACCGGCGCCCAAGCGGCTGGCGGCACCGGCGAGAGCACCGGCGAGTGGTCGACCGACACCCTCGACATCGACTTCGCGACCTACAACCCGCTCAGCCTGGTCGTGAAGAGCCAGGGCTACCTCGAGGACGCCCTCGGCGACGACGTCACCGTCAACTGGACCCAATCGGCCGGCTCGAACAAGGCCAACGAGCTGCTGCGTGCCGGAGCGGTCGACGTCGGCTCGACCGCCGGCTCGGCCGCGCTGCTCGCCCGCTCGAACGGCTCCCCCATCAAGACGATCGACGTGTACTCGCAGCCCGAGTGGTCGGCGCTCGTCGTCCCGGGCGACTCGACCATCACCGACGTCGAGGGGCTCCATGGCAAGACGATCGCCGCGACCAGCGGCACCGACCCGTACTTCTTCCTGCTGCAGGCACTCGACCAGGCGGGGCTCAGCGCGTCCGACGTGACGATCCAGAACCTGCAGCACGCCGACGGACGCGCCGCCCTCGAGAACGGCAGCGTCGACGCCTGGTCGGGCCTCGACCCGATCATGGCCGCCAGCCAGGCCGAGTCGGGCACCAAGCTGATCTACCGCAACGTCGACTTCAACAGCTACGGGTTCCTCAACGCGACCGAGTCCTTCCTCGACGCCTCCCCCGACGTCGCCCAGGTCGTCGTCGACTCGTACGAGAAGGCCCGCGCCTGGGCGATCGACAATCCCGACGCGACGGCCGACATCCTCGCCGAGGCCGCCGGCATCGACCCCGCCGTGGCCTCAACGGTGATCGACCGCACCCACCTCGACATCGACCCCGCCCCCGGAGCCGACCAGCGCGCCGTCCTCGAGACCGTCGGCCCGATCCTCGTCGAGTCGGGCGACGTGCCCTCGCAGGACGACGTCGACGCCGCCCTCGATTCGCTCTTCGACGACGGCTACGCCCGGTCCGCCACCTCATGAGCGACAACCTGAGCGGTCGCGAGGCGGACGCCCGCCAGGTCGTCCGCGACGAGGCGACGCGCGGCACGGGCACCGTCGTCGACGGAGCCTGGCGCGGCGACGTCACCCACGCCGTGACCGGCACTCCCCTCGTCGGGGCGCGGGTCGCGTCCGACGCGCACCGCGCCTCCCCGTCCGGACCGCAGGAGGCGCGGGTTGCCGGCACCGCGCGCCGCGCCTCCGCGTCCCGACCGCAGGAGGCGCGGGTCGCCGACGACGGACGCCGCGCCTCCTCGTCCGGGTCGCCCGCGCCGCGACGCCCGGGAGCCCCGGGCGCGCCTGCTCCCCGCCGCCTGGCCCTGCTCGGGGTGCTGGTGCCGGCCGCCGTGCTCGCCGCCTGGGTGCTCGCCACCACCGTCGGAGGAGTCCCCTCGTACCGCCTGCCGTCCCCCGCCGACGTGGTTCGGGCCGGCGTCGATCTCGCCGCGACGGGCCAGCTCGGCCTCTACGTCGCCATCTCGCTGCAGCGGGTGCTGATCGGGTTCGTGGTCGGCTCGGCGATCGGGCTAGTCGTCGGAGCCGTCGTCGGTCTGTCGCGAGTGGGCGAGGCACTGCTCGCGCCGTCGATCGCGGCCGTGCGGGCGGTGCCGTCGCTGGCCTGGGTGCCTCTGCTGATCCTGTACCTCGGCATCGGCGAGGACAGCAAGGTGACGCTGATCGCGATCGGCGCGGCCTTCCCGGTGTTCACCACGGTCGCGGGTTCGCTGCGACACGTCGACCCGCAGCTCGTCGAGGCCGGCCGCGCCTACGGCCTGCGCCGGGTGTCGTTGTTCACCCGGGTGCAGCTGCCGGCCGTGCTGCCGTCGCTCGTGTCGGGACTGCGGCTCGCGCTGGCGCAGGCGTGGCTCTTCTTGGTCGCGGCCGAGCTGATCGCGTCGTCGATGGGCCTCGGCTTCTTGCTGACCGAGTCGCAGTCGAACGGGCGCGTCGACCGGATCTTCCTCGCCATCGTGCTGCTGGCCCTGCTCGGCACGCTGAGCGACACCGTGCTGAACGTGGTGCAGCGCGTCGCGCTGCGGCGCTGGCGGTAGGCGTCGCGCGGGCCCGGCCCGACCCCGCCACGAGGTGAACACGCCGCCACGAGATCTCGTGGCGGCGTGTTTACCTCGTGGCGGGATGCGCGCCGACGTCCGCACGCCACACCTACGCCCGCCCTCAGCCGCACCTCTGCCCACGCAGGACGCCAGGCGGTGGACACAGCGCCACGTCTAGTTCTGGCGCTGTGTCCACTTCGTGGCGTCGTGGCCCGATGAAGCCCGCGCCCCGGCTGATCGACCTGCCCGCCCGCCCGGCTGCCCGCCCGGCTGCCCGCCCGGCCGCCTGCTCGCCCGCCCGAGCCGCACCCTCGCCGCCACCCCGCCACGAAGTACACACGCCGCCACGACATCCCGTGGCGGCGTCTTTACTCCGTGGCGGGATGCGCGCCGACCACCTCTCGTCCGGACGCCCGCCTCCCACCGGCCCGCGCCTCCTGCCCGGCCCGCGCCACGAAGTACACACGCCGCCACGAAATTGGGTGCGACGTGTTCACCTCGTGGCGGGGTCGCCCCCAGCAGCGCCCCGCGCTACCGCACCACCGTCAGCCGGTACCCGCGCTTGATGACCGTCTGCACCAGCCCCGGCTCGGGCAGCGCCCGCCGCAGACGGCTGACCGCGACGTCGACCCCGTGGTCGTCGAGCTGCTCGGGTGCCGCGAGGGCCAGCTCGTCCCGCGACACCGTCGCCCCCTGGGCGGTGACCAGCGCCCGGAACAGCGCGAGCGCGACCGGGCTGAGCGTGGAGCGCTGCTCGGCGAGGCGCACCTGATGCCCCCGCAGTTCGACGTCGCCGTAGTCGGTGCTCAGCCGGTGCGCCGCGTTCTGCTCGAGGTGCTGGCAGAGCAACCGGATCAGCGCTCCCATGCGGAACCGGTCGGGCACGATCGGCAGGACCCCGGCCTCGACGAGCGGCGCCGCCGTCACGGGTCCGACCGCGGCCACCACGACCTGGTCGCGCAGGGCGTTCTGCAGCTCGTCGAGCCGACCCGCCCCGTCCGCGATCGAGAAGAGGGCGTCGACGGCGGGGGCGCTCGTGAAGGTGATGGCGTCGACGCTGCCGCCACAGAGCGCGGAGATGAGACGACGGACGCGACTGACGTCCTCGTGCACCGTCCAGCGGTACGGCGACACCGTCAGCACGGTGGCCCCCGCGTCCCTCAGGCGGTCGAGCTGCGCCGGGTCGGTCAGTCCGTGCAGCTGCACGGCGACGGTCAAGCCCGCGACGTCGCTGCGCAGGACCAGGTCGACCAGCGACGTCGTCGTCTCACGCTCGCTCATCCCCTGGTCGTCGAGTCCGGCCGCACGGATGGCCCCGCGCGCCTTGGGCCCGCGCACCACGATGCGGGCGTCGGCGAGCACCGTGACCAGGTCGTCGCCGATGCCGGCCGCGTCGGCGGCGTCGAACCACCGCCGCATGCCGTACGAGGTGGTGGCGAGCAGCACGTCGGGTCGGGCCGAGATGATGCCGAGCGTCTCGTCGACGAGCGTCTCGTCGTCCTGCACGCCGGTCATCCGGATGGTGGGCGCGTGCACCACGTCGGCACCACGACGCTCGAACGCGGCGATCAGTTCTTCCGACCGACGGTCCGAGGTCACCGCCACCCGGAACCCCTCGAGCTGGTCGGGCTGGAACGCCGCGACGCTCGCCGCCCCGTCGGCGTCGCTCACGCCGTCACCCGGGCGTCGGCAGCCGACGCGGCAGCCCCGGCACGGGACGCGGCAGCCCCAGCCCGAGCTCCGGCCCGAGACCCCTCCGACCCGACGGGACGCGGTGCCGCGAACGCCACGAGGTCGGCGACCTCGTCGAGCCCGGCGTCGGCCACCCGCACGACCTCGCCGATCACGATGACGGCCGGCGACCGGAACGTCCCGATCAGTGCGTCGACCTCGCCCACGGTCGTGACCGTGCGTCGGCTGCGGTCGGTGAACCCGCTCTCGAGCACCGCCATCGGCATGTCCACGCTCATCCCGTGACGGCGGAGTCCGGCCGCGGTCTGCGGCAGGTTCGCGACGCCCATCAACACGACGATGGTGCCGCCGAGACCCACGAGGTGTCGCAGTTCGTCGTCCGAGAACGGCACGTGACCCGACAGCACGGTGAAGGCCCGGCTGACCTCGCGGTGGGTCACGGGGATGCCGGCCTCCTCCGGCACGGCGATGGCGCTCGTCACGCCCGGCACCACGGTCACCGGCACACCGGCCCGTCGGCAGGCGGCGACCTCCTCGCCCCCGCGACCGAACACGAACGAGTCACCGCCCTTCAACCGGACGACCCGACGACCGCGCACCGCGTGCTCGACGAGCAGTGCCTCGATCTCGCGCTGCGGCACGGCGTGGTGACCGGGGGTCTTGCCCACGTCGACCAGCTCGGCACCCGGCGCCAGCTCGGCCACCCGGTCGCCCGGCCCGAGTCGATCGTGCAGCACGACGTCGGCCGCGGCGAGCGCCGCACGACCCGCGACGGTCAGCAGCTCGGGCGCACCCGGTCCCCCGCCGACGAGCGTCACGTGCCCGTGCGGAGACGGGTCGGTGGCGGGTGCGGTGGCCAGGGGCACCTCGAGGGCGGCGGCCGACGCGGCGATCGCGACCCGCGCCTCCCCGGGTCCCTCGACCCAGACCACCAGGTGCAGGAGGCGCGGTCCGGCACCCGCGAGCAGCGCGCGGAGGTGCCGCGCGGCGTCGTCCGCGGGCCGTGACTCGACGACGGCTCCGTCGGCCCGCACCGCGGCCACGGCGTGGCGGGCCCGGTCGGGTCGACCGACGACGAGCACGTGTCGACCGGTCAGGTCGAGGGTCAGCTGCATGGTCAGGCCTCTCGCACGGGGATGCGGTCGCCCGCGAGCAGAACGCTCGCGGAGCGTCGTTCGTCGGGTGTCGCGGGTCGGGGCTGGTCGCGTTCGGTGACGTGCGCGATCGACGGGTCGGGGGTGTCGGGGGCGTTGACGAACGACCGGAACCGCTTCAGCCGCTCGGGGTCGTCGAGGGTGAGCGCCCACTCGTCGACGTAGTCGCCGACGTGCTGCACCATCGCCGCCTCGAGCTCGGCCGCGATGCCCAACGAGTCGTCGCAGACGACGGCCCGGACGTGGTCGAGGCCGCCGTCGAGCTCCTCCTGCCAGCGGGCGGTGCGCTGCAACCGGTCGGCCGTGCGCACGTAGTACATGAGGTAGCGGTCGATGTAGGCGATCAGCGTCTCGTCGTCGACGTCCTTCGCGAGCAGCTGGCCGTGCACGGGTTGGAACCCGCCGTTGCCGCCGACGTAGAGGTTCCAGCCGTTCTCGGTGGCGATGACGCCGACGTCCTTGGCCCGGGCCTCGGCGCACTCGCGGGCACAGCCCGAGACGCCCATCTTGAACTTGTGGGGCGAGCGCAGGCCCCGGTAGCGCTCCTCGAGGTAGATGGCCATGGCCACGCTGTCCTGCACGCCGAAGCGGCACCAGGTCGAGCCGACGCATGACTTCACGTTGCGCAGGCTCTTGCCGTAGGCCTGGCCCGACTCGAACCCGGCGTCGACGAGCAGTCGCCAGATGTCGGGCAGCTGTTCGAGCCGGGCCCCGAACATGTCGATCCGCAGGCCGCCCGTGATCTTCGTGTAGAGCCCGAACCGTTCGGCGACCTCGGCGATGACCTTGAGCTTCGCAGGGCTGATCTCGCCGGCCGGGATGCGGGGCACGACCGAATAGGTGCCGTCCTTCTGCATGTTGGCGAGGGCCCGGTCGTTGGTGTCCTGCAGCGGTCCGGTGTCGCCGTCGAGGATGTACGCGTGCGTCTGCGTGGCGAGCACCGAGGCGACGACGGGCTTGCAGACGTCGCAGCCGAGCCCGCCGCGGCCGAATCGCTCGAAGACCGCCGCCGCCGAGCTGAGGCCGAGGACGCGGACGGCCTCGAACAGCTCGGCCCGCCCCATGGCGAAGTGCTCGCAGAGCGCGGTCGACACCGCGACGCCCGCCTTCGTCAGCTCGGCGTCGAGGGTCTTCTTCACCAGCGGCACGCACGACCCGCATTGCGTGCCCGCCCGCGAGCAGGTCTTGAGCGTCGCGAGGTCGGTGCAGGCCTCACCGTGGGCACCCGTGATCCAGCCCCGGACGTCGCCGACCGAGACGTCGTTGCAGGCGCAGATCTGCGCGTCGTCGGGCAGCTCGACGTCGACGGCGCCCTCGGCGCCGGACGCCGCCAGGAACGCCGCGGGCTCCGCGGGCAGTTCGCGGCCCAACAGGGGGCGCAGGGTCGTGTAGGGCGTCGCGTCGCCGACGAACATGCCGCCGAGCAGCGTCTTGGCGTCGGCGCTGACGACGAGCTTCTGGTACAGGCCGCGGGCCGGGTCGGCGTAGACCACCTCGAGGGCCCCCTCGGTGCGGGCGGTCGCGTCACCGAACGAGGCCACGTCGACGCCCGCGAGCTTGAGCTTGGTCGCGTCGTCGATGCCGCCGAACACCGCGGCACCCCCGGCGAGGCGGTCGGCGACGACCTCGGCCATGGCGTTCGCGGGGGCCACGAGACCGGTGCAGACGCCGTCGACGCTGGCGACCTCGCCGATCGCGTACACGTGCGGTTCCGAGGTCGAGCAGTCCGAGCCGACGACGACACCGCCGCGCGGGGCGACCTCGATGCCCGCCGCACGGGCCAGCTCGTCCCGCGGGGTGATGCCGATCGAGAAGACGACCACGTCGGCCCCGACGGTGCGGCCGTCTTCGAGGACCACGCCCCACACGGCCCCCGAGGGTGCGGTGAGCACCTCGGCGGGGCGGGTGCCGAGGTGCAGGCCGATCCCTCCGGCCGTCACGATCCGACCGAGTGCCCGCCCGGCGCCCTCGTCGAGCTGGGCCGACATGAGCCAGCGACCGCTGTGCACGACGCTGGCCGTCGCGCCCAACGCGGCCGCGCCTCCTGCCGCCTCGAGTCCGAGCAGCCCGCCGCCCACCACGACGACCCGTGCCGGTCGTCCGTGGCGCTCGGCGAACGTGGCGACCTCGTCGCGGAGGGCGTCCACGTCGTCGATCGTGCGGTACACGCGACCGGCCGCGGCCCCGGGGATCGGCGGCACGGTGGCGGACGACCCGGTGGCGAGCACGAGGGCGTCGTATCCGTGCGTGCGGCCGTCGCTCGTGGTGGCCGTGCGACGGTCCACGTCGACGGCCTCCACCCGGACGCCGCCCAGGTACGAGACGCCGCCAGCGCTCCACACCGACCCGGCGCCCAGCGTCAGGTCGACGGCCCCGGCGAGCCGGGTCGAGAGCGCGACGCGATCGTAGGGCAGGTGGACCTCCTCACCGACGACCGTGACCTCCGCGACCGGCCCGTCCGCCGTGGCGCGGGCGGCGAGCGCCTCGGCCAGGCGGTGGGCGGCAGGGCCGCCGCCGACGACGAGCACCCGCGGGACCGGGCTCGCGGACGAAGTGCTGACGGGTGCGGTCGTGATGTCGTCCACGGGGTCCTCCTCGGGCGGGGGCTGGTCGGGTCGACCCGGTCGTGGGTCGGGCGGGTCGGCCCGAGCCCGACGCTACGACGCCGGCGTCACCGGCACGTTGCGCGCGTGTGACGCACTGTGTCGCGAGTCTCACCGTTCGCTCGGAGAACGGTGAGGTCTTCGTTACCTGGCCGTCATGCCGCCGGGCCGTCCCCGAAACACGCGACTCGTAGCGTCACCGATGCCCGGACACGACCTGCCGCACCCTGCCGAGAGGGACCCCGTGACGACGACCGACGTGACGACGACGACCACCCGCCGCTCGTGCACGACCCCCTGCACGCTCGTGAGCGCCTGTGCCTGCGCGGCCGCCGAGTCGGCCGTGACCGCCACCCCGGTCTGGACGGCCGTGTGCCGGCTCGACGACCTCGCCCCGATGTGGGCGGAGGCCGCCCTCGTGGGCAGCTCGCAGGTGGCCGTCGTCCGGTTGCCGGACGACTCCGTCCGCGCCTTCGGCCACCTCGACCCGCTGACCGGATCGGCCGTGATGGCCCGGGGCATCGTGGGCTCGCGCGGGGGACGACCGACCGTCGCCTCACCCCTCCACAAGGACGTCTACGACCTCGAGACCGGTGCCTGCCTCACGAAACCCGACCTGCGCCTCCCGATCTGGCGGTCGCGGACCGTCGACGGCACGGTCGAGGTGTCACCGGCCCGAGCCCTGGTGGGTGCCTCGCACGGCACGTCCGACCCGGTCGGGCGGCGCGCGGTGGCCGCCCTCTTGGCCGGAGTGCGTGAGGCCGCACCCGAACTGACGGTCGTCGACTCCTTCGTCGACGTGCAGCAGCCCGACGTGCCCACGACCGTCGACGGCCTCGACGACGACCGCGGTGCCACCCTCGTGCCCCTGCTGCTCTCGGCCGGGTACCACGTTCACGTGGACCTCGCCGAGGCCGCCGCCGACGCCGCCCCCCGACCCGTCGTCGTCACGGGCGCCCTCGGCCCGGACGACCGCCTCACCGCCGTGCTCCAGCGTCGGTTGCTCGAGGCCGGCTGGCGCGAGGGCGACCTCGTCGTGCTGGCGGCGGCCGGGTCGAGCGACGCGCGGGCGGTCGCCGACTGCGTGACGACGGCCCGAGCCCTGGAGGCGCGGCTCGGCAGCCCGGTCACCGCGGCCTTCATCTCCGCCGCCGAGCCGCGCGTCCCCGCGGCGGTCGCCTCCGCCCGTGCGTCCGCCCCGAGCGGCGCGCGGGTCGTGGTGGCGACCTACCTGCTCGCGCCCGGCTACTTCGCCGACCTCGCCCGCGCCTCCGGAGGCGACCTCACCAGTGCCCCGCTGCTGGTCGACGACGGGGAAGCTCCCCCACCCGAACTCGTCGAGATCGTGCTCGAGCGCTGGCGGGCCGGTGCCTGAACGCAGCCCGGCGGGTGCCGGTCAGCCGAGCCCGCCGTCGCCCGCGTCCGCGATCTCTCACCGCCGTCCGGCCGACGAGAGCAGAACGTTACGGTCGCGCAACCCGGGCGAAACCGTTGCACGTACCTCCCGGTGATCGACTGACCTCAGCCCCCACATCCCGCCCCCGAACCGAAGGAACCCGATGCCGAACCTCTTCTCCCCGTTCACGCTCAAGGGTGTCACCCTGCGCAACCGCATCGGCATGTCGCCGATGACCATGTACCGGTCGACCGACGGCAAGATGGACGACTTCCACGTCATGTACCTGGGCGCGCGTGCCGCCGGCGGGTTCGGCCTGGTCTTCCCCGAGCAGATCGCGATCACCCCCGACGGTCGCACCACGACGCACTGCGCCGGCCTCTACGACGACGACCAGATCGAGGGCCACAAGCGCGTCACCGACATGATCAAGGCGATGGGTGGCGTGCCGGCCATCCAGCTCGGCCACACCGGTCGCAAGGGCAGCCTCGTCACGCCCTGGGAGGGCGGTCACATGCTGCCTCCCGAGCACGAGGCGGGATGGCAGACCCGTGCACCGTCCGCCATCGCGTACGGCGGCACCCTGCCCTACACCCCGCGTGAGCTGACCGTCGACGAGATCGCCCAGCTCATGAAGGACTACGCCGCGACGACCGAACGCGCCCTCGCCGCCGGCTACGAATGGGTCGAGATGCACTTCGCCCACGGCTACCTCGGCAGCGAGTTCTTCTCGCCGCTGGCGAACCAGCGGACCGACCAGTACGGCGGTTCGCTCGAGAACCGGGCGCGGTTCCACCTCGAGGCCCTCGACGCCGTGCGGGCCGTGCTGCCCGACCGCATCCCCCTGACCATGCGCCTCGGCATCGACGACCTCCACCCGGGCGGCATCGAGGTCGACGAGTCGATCACCGCCATCGGCTGGATGAAGGAGCACGGCCTCGACCTGGCCGACCTCAGCATCGGCTTCAACACCGACGACATGCGCGGCGACGTCCCCA
The DNA here is from genome assembly GCF_040547465.1 of Frigoribacterium sp. PvP054. Classification (NCBI taxonomy): domain Bacteria; kingdom Bacillati; phylum Actinomycetota; class Actinomycetes; order Micrococcales; family Microbacteriaceae; genus Frigoribacterium; species Frigoribacterium sp. PvP054. Next base: position 22,290 of record NZ_JBEPPU010000006.1, on the reverse strand, counting down.
TCGGGAAGCTCGGCGGCATGCTCGGTCACGCGAAACGCGTCCGCGACGAGGTCGACATCCCGGTCGCGACCAGTTGGAACCTCGGCGTTCCCGAGCTCGCGAACCAGGTGATCGCCGACGAGGGCATCGACCTGATCTACCTCGGACGGTCGGCCCTGGCCAACCCGCACTGGCCGGTCTACGCCGCGCGCCAGCTGGGTTTCGACGACCCGTTCAGCCTCGTGCCCGAGGACTGGGCCTGGTGGCTGCGCAACCTGCGGGGCGCCCCCGAGGCGATCGGCTGGCCCCTGCCTCCGGAGTCGGCCGCGGCCGGGCTGGCCGGAGCGGCGGGCGTCTCGGCCTCGGCACCGATCGTGGACGAGCTCGCTGCCTCGGGCCCCGCCCCGACGTCGCCGCCCGTCGGTGAGACCGTCCCCGACACCGCCGGCGGCGGTTCGGCCGAACTCGTCGACGCGTAGGCACGCGGGTCTGCCCGACGGGCTGGTGGGTCGGCGCGGCGGCGCGCCGTCCGCCGACCCGCCCACCCGCCGACCCGCCGACCCGCCGACCCGCCGACCCGCCGACCCGCCGACCCGCCACGAAGTAAACATCCCGCCATCGAATCCGGTGGCGGGATGTTTAGCTCGTGGCGCGATGGACGTGCTCTCGGCCTGGCCTCAGTCCGGCGGGTCCGTCGAGCCGGGCTTGGCCGGCCGCGGGAAGGCTGCGCGCATGTGGTCGCTGGTGAGGAGGTCGCCGATGCCGATCATCAGCAGCGAGAAGACGATCTGTTCGACCACCATCCATCCGGGGTAGAGCCCCGGGATGGTGGCGACGATCAGCGTGACGATCGGGAAGATGCGGCTGAACAGTCGCAGGCGCGAGTAGGCCCAGTAGTAGCCGAGTTGGGCGCGCCACGCGAAGACGTACAGCGAGGCGGTGATGAACAGGACGACGGTGGACCGGAACCACACCGCCCACGGCACGTGCTCACCGCGGCTGGTGAGGACGGCGGCGATGAAGATCGCGGTGAGCCCCACCACGGTCTCGCCGAACAGCAGCCAGCGGATGCCGACGAAGCTCCGCACCGTGCGTGGGTGCTGCCGCATGTCTTCGTGGATGACGTAGCCCGAGTGCCGCCCGCCGGCCAGCCGGTCGAGCTGCAGCCGCTGCCACACCCGGTCGGCCGCCGCCGACAGCCCCGCCCCCGAGGAGGCGCGGTGCCACAGCCCAGCCCCCGTCACCTTCGCACCCCGTCCGCTCGCTCCACGAACACCAATGGTGCCCTACCCCGCCCTCTTCCCCACACCCCACCTCGGATCTCGCCACAAGGCGGCTGGGCTGGCTCTTGTCATGAGCGAGGTCACCTGCCCTGGGCAGCTGCCCCGAGTCACAGACGAGTCATGGCAAGGATGACCCAGGGACACACGTGCGGCGGTCACAAATGACCTACAGGTCAGTACGAGAGTCCAGCGTCAGGCAGCACCTCGAGTTCGAAGCACGACGAGAACGACGTTATCTCGACCGTCGAATCTGTCTGATCGGCCGATACGTAATAGCTGGCACCATGGTCACCCCGCAACACGAAATCATGCGAATCCCCACGTCCCTTTCTCTTCTCGTACACGAGACCCTGATCTCCAGCTTCCCCTGCATATGACTTCGCGAGAGTGCCCACGATGTCTCTCGCAGAAGCATCGGTGGCTAAGGAGACCGAGCTACCCCCGCTCCACTGGTATGCGCCTCGGCTGCAGCCGAGGAGCGTCCCGGGATCTATGCGCTGGGTCCTGACGACCGCATCGACGTCGACGCGAGCTGCGACGTCGTCTTCGATGAGCTGAGCCTGTGACTTGGCCTCTGCCACGGTCATGGAGCTCACGGTCGGATCTCGTTGCGCGAAGTTCACAGCAGTCCTTTCTGCGCCGGGGCCACAGGACGAGAGGGTGAGGACGCACGCTACGGAGACAGCGCCGGCGAGGACTGAACGCGTAAGCCTCATCGGAGAAGGTCCTGTTTGAGATCCTCACGGACGTCGTTGTTGGCGTCAGTGGCCCTGGCGACCAGATTGTGGTTGTCGAAAAGGGTTCCGAAGTCGGGCATGATCAACCGCCCGGCCGAATCACGCACGAGGACGTCTTCGACGCCGCCGTAGTAGTCGTTGTGGACGAACGAGTCATCCTTTCGTGGGTTCTTTCCGTTCCAGACCACGTGGAGGTCCTGCGCTTGCTGCAGGATGTCGCGGTAGGAGTAGTCCCGGTAGACGGTTGAGGCGTCCGGGCGCCACTCGTTGAGCATGCCTGCCCCTGACAAAGAGACGACGCTGTCGTAGTGCGTTGCGTAGAGCTCGGACGACGTGATGTTCGTCAAGCCCCAGCTGTGCCCGATGGCTGTCGTCCGGGCGGGAGTCTCGCCTGCAAAGACCGCATCGGCTCTCAAGCCCGCCTGAAACGAGGCCAGCTGTCTGCCGGCGTCCCGGGCACGACGTGGGTCGTTCGCCTCCCCGATCCGAGTCAGGTCCGCCTCTCCGTTGAGCGCCTCCTCACCAGGGAAAGGCCCGTCCTTGTACACAAAGGCGACGACGCCCGAACCCCCCTGGCGTTGGAGCCACTGGGGCATCTCTTGAATGCTGTGGCGATAGAAACCGTGCAGGCTCGAGTAGGTCCCGGGCACGTAGGTGATGACGTGATCGACGGTGGCTGCGTCCCAGGTGCCCAACATCTCGATGATGCGTGACCGCGGGGCGTCATACAGGTACAGCTGCACCGCCGGCGGCTGCGCCACCGCGCCCTTCAGGTAGGCGCGTTCGCGCGCCAACGCCGCGAGCAGCTCGGCATCGCCCGTCAGCCCCCGTCGCCGGAGGGGCCCCACCATCCGGTCGATCTCGGCGATGCGTCGGGCCGCGTTGATCGCGTTCGCCGCGATCCGCACCGACGGCGGCAGGCCGTCCAAGGCACCGATGATGGCCGGCGCCCCGCGGACCAGTGCCAGCTGCAGCGCCGTCAGCCCGTCGGTGTTCCGTGACCCCTGCTCGCCCAGCGCGTCCCACCACGCCCTGACCCGCCCGGGGGCGGCCAGGAACGCCTCGTCGACCAACTCGGGGTGCTGTTCGAGCAACATCGTCAGCTCGGTCGCGGACAGACCTGCCAGCAGGTCGAGCAGCGCACCGGCCGGGCCCGTCGCGAGGGCCGCCGCCGTGACCTGCGGCAACGCGCCCATCGCCTCGGGGCTCTGCAATGCGGCGATGCACCGGCGATCGGCCGCAGCACGCTCTTCGACCAGATCGGCCCAGAGGCTCGCGACGGTCTCGAGTTCCTGCCGCTCGTCGTCGATCCGCCGCTGCAACGTCGTCCGCTCGCCCGACCGGTACTCCGCCTCGACGACGAGGCCGAAGAGGTCGCCTCGTGCGGCCTCCGCCGCCTCGTGCACGATGGCCTTCAGGGTCGCCCCCGTCGACATGATGGTCTTCTCCGCCATCGCACGCCGCGCCTCCAGGGTCTGCTTCGTCCCCTGGATAAGAGCCACCTGCGCTGCATAGGCCTCGAGAGCCGCCGCGTGGTGTTCCAGACCTCGCGCGACGGCGGCCGCCTCGGTCGCGACGTCGGTCACCGCTGCCACGAACCGCTCGCCCGAACGCCCGTGCCAGCACTCCGCACCCCAACTCGCCGCCTCGGTCAACCGGTACGACGCCACCTCGAGGTCGTCGACCTCGTCACGCCGAGACGCGGCCAGACGCCGGATGCCGTCGACCGAACCGAGGCCCGGGTCGTCGTCGAGGCTCACTCCGACCCCACCCCGGCCAGGTCACCGAGCGGCAGACCGGCGGCCAGCCGGGCCTCGACCTCGGCGAACTCGAGCAGGAAGATCGTCGGGAAGTCGCCCACCGCCCGGATCGCCTCGACGGTCAACTCGGCTCGTCGGACGAGCTGCCCGGTCGCCTCGTCGAGCACGGCCGCCACGGTCGGCGAACCGACGTCGGCCGCCGACCCCGCCGCGAGTGCGGCCGACACCTCGGCGTCGACCGCCGCCGTCGACACCCGCCACGCCACGGACGTCAACGTCCGTTCGTCCACTGCCAGATCTGCCATGCACCCTCGTCCTCCGTCATGCGACATCCAAATATCGCGATCGATGAGAGCCACCCTAGCAATGCAGAACGCCCGGTGTGGAAACGATCCACAACCGGGCGTCCGATCCACAGGCGGGCCTGCGGGACGTGTCGGTCCCCCGACGAGAAAGGCCTAGGGACGCTTGCGCTTCTCGCGCACGCGCATGTTCACCGTGATCGGCGTGCCCTCGAAGCCGAAGATCTCGCGCAGGCGGCGCGTGATGAACCGACGGTACTGCGGATCGAGGAACCCGGTCGTGAACAGGACGAACGTCGGTGGGCGGTTCGCGGCCTGCGTGCCGAAGAGGATGCGCGGCTGCTTGCCCGACCGCAGCGGGTGCGGGTGCTCCGCGACGAGCTCGGCGAGCAGGGCGTTGAACTTGCCGGTCGGGATGCGGGTGTCCCACGACTCGAGCGCCAGCTCGAGGGCGGGCACGAGCTTCTCGAGGTGACGACCGGTGCGGGCCGAGATGTTGACGCGCGGCGCCCAGGACACGTGGTCGAGGTCTTGTTCGATCTCGCGCTCGAGGTAGCGGCGACGGTCGTCGTCGAGCAGATCCCACTTGTTGAACGCGAGCACGAGCGCACGGCCCGACTCGAGCACCAGGTCGATGATGCGGAGGTCTTGCGTCGAGATCTGCTCGGTCACGTCGATGACGACGACCGCGACCTCGGCCTTCTCGAGCGCGGCCGAGGTGCGGAGCGAGGCGTAGAAGTCGGCGCCCTGCTGCAGGTGGACGCGCTTGCGGATGCCGGCGGTGTCGACGAACGTCCACACCCGACCGGCGATCTCGACCTGCTCGTCGACGGGGTCGCGGGTCGTGCCGGCCAGCTCGTTGACGACGACGCGTTCTTCACCGGCGGCCTTGTTGAGCAGCGAGCTCTTGCCGACGTTGGGGCGGCCGAGGATCGCGACGCGTCGCGGGCCACCGATCTCTTGCTTGGCCACGGTCGACACCGCGGGCAGCTTGGTCATGCAGAGGTCGAGCAGGTCGGCCACGTTGCGACCGTGCAGGGCCGACGCCGGGAACGGTTCACCGAGCCCCAGCGACCACAGCGACGCGGCCTCGAGGTCTTTGCGGGCGTCGTCGCTCTTGTTCGCGACGAGGATCACGGGCTTGTGCGAGGCACGCAGCATGCGCACGACAGCCTCGTCGGTGGCGGTCGCCCCGACGTTCACGTCGACGACGAAGAGCACGGCGTCGGCCAGGTCGACGGCGATCTCGGCCTGCATCGCGACCGAACGGTCGATGCCGATCGCGTCGGGCTCCCATCCGCCGGTGTCCACGAGGGTGAAGCGACGTCCGCCCCACTCGGCCTTGTACGAGACGCGGTCGCGCGTCACGCCTGGTTTGTCCTCGACGACGGCCTCGCGCCTCCCGAGGATGCGGTTGACCATGGCGCTCTTGCCGACGTTCGGTCGACCGACGATGGCCAGCACCGGCAGGGCCGGGGCGTAGGTCAGCGCGTTCGGGTCCCACTCGCCGCCCTCGAGGACGTCGATGTCGCCCTCGTCGAGGTCGTAGTCCGACAGGCCGGCGCGCAGGGCCCTGGCGCGCTGGTCGGCGTCCTCGTCGGGCATCGTCTGGATGCGGTCGACCATCTGCTCGTCGAGCTCGGGGTACTTGTCGTCGTCTGCCATGGGGGCTTCCTCTAAGAAATGGGGGTGCTCGCTCGGACGAGCTCGACCACGGCCTGGACGGTCTGGTCGAAGTCGAGTGAGGTGGAGTCGACGGTGGAGACGCCGGGTGCGGCGGTCATGAAGTCGACGACCTTGCTGTCGAGCCGGTCACGGGTCGAGAGCTGCCGAGCTGTCTCTTCGGCACTCTGCCCGGTCACCTCGGCCGAACGCCTGGCCATCCTAGCCGCTTCGCTGGCGGTCAACAGGATTCTGACCTGGGCATCCGGTGCGACCACGGTCGTGATGTCACGCCCTTCGGTGACGATGCCGGGCCTGTCGGTCGAGGCGATGATGCGCCGGAACAGGTCGACCATGAACCGTCGCACCTCGGGCACCTTGGCCACGTGGCTGACGGCGGTCGTCACGCGGGGCGTCCTGATCTCGTCCGTCACGTCTCGACCGTCGACGGTCACCGAGGAGGCGCGGGCCGGGTCGATCTCGATCGCGTACCGGAACGAGGGCAGCGCCGCGATGATCGCCTCCGCGTCGTCGAGGTCGACGTCGCCGTCGAGGGCGTGCAGGGCGAAGGCGCGGTAGGCCGCCCCGGTGTCCTGGTAGTCGAAGCCGAGGGCCACGGCGGAGGCGCGGCTGACGCTGGACTTGCCGCTTCCGGCCGGTCCGTCGACGGCCACCACCACGTGGCGGTGCACGGCCTCGGCGGTCTCTGCACGCAGCTCTTCGACGTGGGCCTCGCCCGCCGGGCCTCCGACGCCGTGCTCCCCCGGCGAACGCTCGGGGTCGACGTCGTCGGGCTCCACCGGGCTCGTCACGCCGTGGTCGGCGCTCACGCGAACGCCCCCGCGACGGTCCAGCCCCGGGCTTCGAGCTCGTCCACGAGTCGGTCTTCTTGTTCGGGCACGATCGATACCTCCGCGAGTCCTACCTGCGCGCCCGGCGAATGCTCGAGCCGCAGGTCTTCCAGGTTGACGCCGATCTCACCGATCTCGGTGAGCAGGCGGGCCAGCTGCCCGGGGGTGTCGTCGACCATGACGATCACCGAGCTGAACTGGGTCTGTCGCCCGTGCTTGCCGGGCAGGCGGGCGACGCCACCGTTGCCGGCGCCGATGCTCTCGGCCACCGCTCGGCGGCTGCCGGGGGCGTCGGGCGCCTCGAGGGCGACGACGACGCGGTCGAGGTCGGCGCGCAAGTCGCGCAGCACGGCGGCCACGCGCGAAGCGTTCGCGCCGAGGATCTGCGTCCAGAGCGCCGGGTCGCTGCTCGCGATGCGCGTGACGTCGCGCACGCCCTGGCCCGCCAGGCCGAGGGACGCGTCGGGTGCGTCACGCAAGCGGGAAGCCATCAACGAGGCGACGACCTGCGGAACGTGGCTCACGAGGGCGACACCCGCGTCGTGCTCTTCGGGGGTCATCTCGATCGGGGTCGCCCCGAGGTCGAGGGCCAGGTCTTCGACGGCGGCCGCTCGTCGGTAGCTGATGTCGTCGTGCCCCGCGATCACCCACGGGCGGCCGACGAACAGGTCGGCGCGCGCCGAGACGGCTCCCCCACGTTCACGGCCGGCCATCGGGTGCGAGCCGATGTAGCGCGACACGTCCGCGCCGAGGGCCCGCAGTCCGGCGAGCGGAGCGACCTTGACCGACGCGACGTCGGTGACGAGCGCCTCGGGCCAGGCCTCGAGCTCGCGCGCGACGATCTCGCTGGTCACGTCGGGAGGCACGGCCACGACGACGAGCACGGGCGCGTCGCCCTCGGCCGGAGGTCGACCGGCGCCGTAGTCGACGGCGAGACTGCGGGCCGCCGGCGAGACGTCGTCGAGGATGACGTCCACGCCGTGCTGCCGCAGCCTCAGGCCGATGCTGGCCCCGAGCAGCCCCGATCCGACGATGCGCACCGGACCCACCAGCCGACGGCTGCCGGCCGTCAGGGCGTCTGCCGTCGGCCCACCGGCGCCCGGCACGTCAGTGCCCGGCGCGTCGACCGACGGGGCGACGTCCGCCGAGGAGGCGCGGTGCCCGTCGGTCACGACCGCCCGCCCCCTCGAGGACCACGTCCCCCGGAGTCGGGACGGCCACGGTAGGGACGGTCGCCGCCGCGGTCGTCACGGCCGGCGCGGTCGTCCCGCGGGCCACGGGCGGGCCCGCCTCGCGAACCACCCCGGTCGTCGCGCTGCTCGCGGCCCTGGTGGCCACCGCCGCGTGAGCCACCGCGGTCGTCGCGACCCTGATAGCCATCACTCGAGTCGCCACGGCCGCCACGCTCGTCGCGCTGATCGCGACCCTGGTACCCGCCACGCGACGCACCACGGTCGTCCCGACCCTGGTACCCGCCCCGCGACGCACCGCGATCGTCCCGACCACCGCGGTCGTCCCGACCACCGCGGTCGTCCCGACCCTGGTACCCGCCACGCGACGCACCACGGTCGTCCCGACCCTGGTACCCGCCACGCGACGCACCGCGATCGTCCCGACCACCGCGTTCGTCTTCGCCGCGCTCGGCGCTGCGGTCGACCCAGCCGCGGTTCGTCGCCTTGCCGCCGGCGCGGATGCCCGAAGGGCGCCCGGTGCGAGGGTCGCGGTTGGCGTCACGGTTCGGGTAACCCGCCGCGCGCTCTTCTCCGGGGCTCAGCGGACGGTCGCCGCCGCCCCGAGGCGCACGGTCGTCGCGCGACACGAAGCCACCGCGCGAGCCACGGTCGTCGCGGGACACGAAGCCACCGCGATCGTCGCGACCACGACCGTCGTCGTTGCGACCCTGGTAGCCGCCCCGCGAGCCGTCACGGTCGTCGCGACCCCGGTACCCGCCACGGTCGTCGCGGCCCTGGTACCCACCACGGGCCGGGCGCTCGTCGCGCCCCCGACCGTCGTCGTTCCGCCCCTGGTAGCCACCCCGCGACGCATCGCGTCCGTCGCCGTTCCGCCCCTGGTAGCCGCCACGGTCGTCACGCCCTTGGTAGCCGCCACGGTCGTCGCGCCCCTGGTAGCCGCCACGGGCCGGACGCTCGTCGCCGCCGTGGTAGCCGGTGCGGGCGGGTCGCCCCTCGCGTCCACGGCCGTCGTCGTTGGCGCCCTGGTACCCGCGGACGGGACGGTCGTCGCCGCCGCGCCCGTCGTGCCGGTTGCCCTGGTAGCCGCCTCGGGTCGGGCGCTCGTCGCGCTGACCGCGCCGCGCCTCCTGCTCTCGGCGCACCTGGGCACGGCGTGACGTCGACTCGGCCTGGTCTCTGGCAGCCGCGCGGCGTCGCTCGGCGCGAGCGTCGGTCGCGGGGTCGTACTCTTCGTCGTCCTCGTCGTAGTAGTCCTTCTCGACCTCGTCGTCGGCGAGGGCCAGCTCGACCACGTCGGCCTCGTCGACGGGAGCGTCGGGGCTCTCGGTGATCGGGGCGGCGTCGACCGTCGCCGCCGACGTGGCGTCGCGCGAGATCGTGAGGATGGCCCCGAGCTCGACCTTGGTCAGCGAGCGCATGTGGCCGACCTTCAGCGTGCCCAGGTGCAGCGGGCCGAACGACCGGCGGACCAGGTCGATGACCGGGTGGCCGACGGCCTCGAGCATGCGGCGGACGATGCGGTTGCGTCCCGAGTGGAGGGTGATCTCGATCAGCGACGAGTCGGTCGAGCGCGAGAGGCCTGCACCGCCGGCCACGAGCGTCGCCTTGTCCGCCGCGATGGGGCCGTCGTCGAGCTCGACGCCCGACGTCAGCTCGTTGAGCACGGCGGGAGTCACGACGCCCTTCACCTTGGCGATGTACGTCTTGGTGACGCCGAACGACGGGTGCGCGAGCACGTGCGCGAGTTCGCCGTCGTTCGTCAGCACGAGCAGGCCGCTCGTCTCGACGTCGAGTCGGCCGACGTTGAAGAGTCGCTCTTCGTACTGCTCGGTGAACTGACGGAGGTCGGGTCGACCGTTCTCGTCGCTGAGGGTGCTCACGATGCCGACCGGCTTGTTGAGCATGACGTAGCGGCGCGTGGCGTCGAGCTGGACCGCGCTGCCGTCGACGACGATCTTGTCGGTCGTCGGGTCGATGCGGCGGCCGGGCTCGGTGACGACCTTGCCGTTCACGGTGACGCGTCCGGCGGCGATCATGTCTTCGCTGACCCGGCGCGAGGCGACGCCCGCGGCGGCCATGACCTTCTGCAGGCGCTCGCCCGAGGCCAGCTCGGAGTCGTCGGCCGACGACGAAGAGGGACTACGCGACATCGTCGAAACCTCCCTGGCCGTCCGAGAGGAGGGGCGAGATGAGCGGCAGCTCATCGAGCGAGTTGATGCCGAGATGGGTCAAGAGGAGGCCTGTCGTTTCGTAGTTGATGGCGCCTGTCTCGGGGTCGGTGGACGACTCCGTGATCAGGCCGCGACCCAGCAGCGTACGGACGACCGAGTCGACGTTGACCGCCCGGATCTGGGCGATGCTGCTGCGGGTGATGGGTTGCTTGTAGGCGATGACCGCCAGCGTCTCGAGAGCCGCTTGTGACAGTTTCGTCGGGTTCTGCGTCAGCACGAAATCGCGCACGACCGGATCGTGCTCGTCTCGGACGTAGAACCGCCAGCCGCCGCCGACCTCGCGCAGCTCGAAACCACGCCGCACCGTGCCGTCGACGCCGTCGAAGTCGGCCACGAGCCCGACGACCGCCTGACGCACGGCGGCCACCGGCGCGCCGACCGCCGTGGCCAGTTCGACGAGCGACTGAGGCTCGTCGGCCACCATGAGCAGGGCCTCGAGCTGGCGGGCGATCGCGGTGGTGGGGCCCGCATCGGTCTCGGCGCCGCGCGGCTCGTCGGTCGCGACGGACGAGGAGGCGCGGGTCGTGTCACCCCTCATAGTCGGCCCCCAGCGCCGCCAGGTTCTCTTCGGTCCAGGTCTCGGCGACCCATCGCACGCTGAGCTCGCCGAGGGGCTCGACCTGCTCGAACGAGATGGACGCGTGCCGGTACAACTCGAGCAGGGCGAGGAAGCGGGCGACGACGACGCCCTTCTCGTCGACCCCGGCGACGAGCTCGCGGAAGGTCACGACAACGCCGTGGCGGAGCAGCGACACGACGAACGCCGCCTGCTCGCGGATGCTCACCAGTGGGGCGTGGAGGTGGTCGAGGCCGACGGTGGGGATCTCGCGGGGGGTGAGGGCCAGGGTGGCGAGGGCGGCGAAGTCGTCAGGAGAGAGGGTCCAGACGAGCTCGGGCGTCGACACGCGGTACTTCTGCTCGAGGCGCACCGACCGGGCGTGCCGTGCGGCCTCGGCGGCACCGTGGCGGGCGAACCACTCGGCCGCCTGCTTGAAGGCCCGGTACTGCAGCAAGCGGGCGAAGAGCAGGTCGCGGGCCTCGAGCAGGGCGACGTCCTCGGCGTCGACGAGCTCGCCCTGCGGCAGCAAACCCGCGACCTTGAGGTCGAGCAGGGTGGCCGCGACGACGATGAACTCGCTGGCCTGGTCGAGGTTCTCGTCGGTGTCGATGCGGCGGAGAAACGACAGGAACTCGTCGGTCACGGCACTGAGCGCGACCTCGGTGACGTCCATCTCGCGTTTCGAGATCAGCGAGAGCAGCAGGTCGAAGGGCCCGCTGAAGTTGTCGAGCCGCACCTCGAACCCGGGCGAGACCTCGGGGCCCGTGAGGACCGTCTCGCCGACGCCGACCTCGGCGGTCGCCGGCTCAGGCCGCGGCGCCACGCGCGATCAGCTCTCGGGCCAACTGACGGTAGGCCTGCGCCGCCGGGTGCTCGGGGGCGAACTTGGTGATGGGGGTGCCGGCGACCGACGCGTCGGGGAACTTGACCGTGCGCCCGATGACCGTCTCGAGCACCTGGTCGTCGAAGGCCTCGACCACACGCTCGAGCACCTCACGGCTGTGCAGCGTGCGCGAGTCGAACATCGTCGGCAGGATGCCGTCGAGCGTGATCGCCGGGTTGAGACGGTCGCGCACCTTCTCGATGGTCTCGACGAGCAGGGCGACGCCACGCAGGGCGAAGAACTCGCACTCGAGCGGGATCAGCACGCCGTGCGCGGCGGTGAGGGCGTTGACGGTCAGCAGCCCGAGCGAGGGCTGGCAGTCGATCAGGACGACGTCGTACTCGTCACTGACCTGACGCAGGATGCGCGCGAGGATCTGCTCGCGGGCGACCTCGTTGACGAGGTGCACCTCGGCAGCCGAGAGGTCGATGTTGGCCGGCATGACGTCGAGGTTGTCGACCCGCGTCGGCACGATGACGTCGTGGGCGTCCTTGACGGCACCGATCATGAGGTCGTAGACGGTGGCCTGGTCGTGCGACTGCACCCCGAGCCCCGCGGTGAGGGCGCCCTGCGGGTCGAAGTCGATGGCCAGCACGCGACGTCCGTACTCGGCGAACGAGGCGCCGAGGTTGATGGTCGTCGTGGTCTTGCCGACGCCGCCCTTCTGGTTGCAGAGGGTGATGATGCGAGCCGGGCCGTGGCTCGCCAGGGGCTCGGGGGTGGGGAACTCGGTGCGCGGGCGCCCGGTGGGGCCGTTCGCGGGGACGGTCGCCGGAGCGCTCTCGAAGAGGGCGGGGGTGCTCGAGGTCGGCTTGGTGCTCACGGGTACGAGAGTACCGGCGACCCCCGACGCCCCCGGGGTGCCGCGCCCGGCCCGTCACCAGGAAGCCTCATGCCTTGCTTGAGGGTTTTGCCTGGTCAGCGCCGTGGTGGGCGCCCTGGTCGACGCCCCTGTCGGCGCCCGGTCGGCACGAGGTCGGCGCCGCACCGGCCGGGGCCGGCCCGGCTCCGCCCCGGGGTCACGAGCCCCATCGTGCCCGGGGGTGGGCCGTCGAGTACACGTCCCTCAGGGCGTCCGCCGTCACCAGCGTGTAGATCTGCGTCGTCGCGACGGACGAGTGCCCGAGCAGCTCTTGCACGACGCGGACGTCGGCCCCGCCCTCGAGCAGGTGCGTCGCGAACGAGTGCCGGAGCGTGTGCGGCGACACCTCGACGTCGAGCCGGGCCCGCTCGGCCGCCGCCTGGATGATCAGCCAGGCGTTCTGCCGCGACACCCGGGCCCCGCGGGTGCCGAGGAACAGGGCGGGCGACGCCTCGCCGCGTGGCGAGAAGACCGGCCGGGCCCGCACCAGGTACGCGTCCAGCGCCCGGCGCGCGTAGCTGCCGAGCGGGACGACCCGTTGCTTGTTCCCCTTGCCGAAGAGGCGCACGACGTCGCCCTCGATCACGTCGTCCACGTTGAGCGACACGGCCTCGCTCACCCGCGCACCCGTCGCGTAGAGCAGTTCGAGCAGGGCCTTGTCACGCAACCGCGTCGGCTCGTCCCCGTCGGTCGCGGCGAGCAGGGCCTCGACCTGGCCCACCGAGATCGCCTTGGGCAGGCGACTCGGCAGCTTGGGCGGCCGGGTGGTGCCGGCGACGTCCGCCGCGACCAGCCCCTCCTCGAGGGCGAAACGGTGGAAGCCCCGCACCGACGACAGCACCCTGGCCACCGAGGAGGCGCCCAGCGGCTTCTCGGCACGGGTCGCCAGCGCCGCCGGGAACGCGGCGACGTCGGCGGGCTCGACCTCGTCGAGGGTGCGCCGTCCGGCCTCGGCCAGGTGCGCCCGCCAGAGGACCAGGTCGCGCCGGTAGGCCGCCGTCGTGTTCGGGCTGAGGCCCCGCTCGACCGAGACGTGCCTCAGGTAGCGGTCCAGCGCCTCCTCGATCGTCACGACCTCAGGCTACGGCGACGCGGGCCGCCCCGAGGGGCCGACCCGCTCGTCAGCGGGAGGCGACTGCGGCGAGCGCCGCGATGCTGAGGATCGAGTTGTGCAGGCGACCGGCCAGCACGCCCTCGACGATCTCGTCGAGCGAGACCCAGCGCTTCTCGATGTCGGCTTCCTCGTCGCTGCGCTCGAAGGCGTCGGCGGTGGCGCTGACGCCGGTGGCCCGGTAGACCGTGACCATCTCGTCGTTGCCGCCGGGGGTGGTGTGGAACGACACGAGTTCGTCCCATCTCGTCGCCTGCAGATCGGCCTCCTCGGCCAGCTCGCGCTTCGCGGCGTCGAGCTTGCCCTCGCCCTCGGCGTCGAGCAGGCCCGCGGGCAGCTCCCAGTCGCGGCTGCGGATCGGGTGGCGGTACTGCTTGATCACGAGCACGCGCTCGTCGTCGTCGACGGCGAGCACGGCGACGGCACCGGTGTGGGCGACGTACTCGCGCACCATGGGCGAGCCGTTGTAGTCGACGGTGTCGCGCCTGACGTCCCAGACGGCGCCCTCGAACACCACCTCGCTCGACGTGACCGTCGGCGACGCGGGCTCGTCGGCGAGGGGCGCCGGGCCCCCGGCCGTCGCGCCCGAGCCGACCGCGTCGGTCACGCGACGACCTCGGCGGCGTCGGCCTCGTCGGCGAACAGCTTGCTCGCGTCGTGACGCTCGAGCGACGCGGCGACGAGCCCGGCGAACAGCGGGTGCGCGTCGTTCGGACGCGACCGCAGCTCGGGGTGGGCCTGCGTGCCGATGTAGAAGGGGTGGACGGCACGGTCGAGCTCGACGTACTCGACGAGCGTGCCGTCGGGCGACGTGCCCGAGAAGCGCAGGCCCGCGTCGGCGATCTGCTGGCGGTACTGGTTCGAGACCTCGTAACGGTGACGGTGGCGCTCGGAGACCAGTTCGGACCCGTACAGGTCGGCGGCGAGCGAACCCGGGGTGAGCGCGGCCGGGTAGAGCCCCAGGCGCATGGTCCCGCCCAGGTCGCCGTCGGCGATGATGTCGACCTGCTCGGCCATGGTCGCCACGACGGCGTACTCGGTGTCGGGGTCGAACTCGGACGAGGAGGCGCCGGTCAGGCCCGCCTCGTTGCGCGCGTACTCGATGACCATGCACTGCAGCCCCAGGCAGAGCCCGAGCGCCGGCAGGCCGTTCTCGCGGGCGTACCGCAGCGCACCGAGCTTGCCCTCGATGCCTCGGATGCCGAAGCCACCGGGGACGCAGATGCCGTCCACCCCGCGCAGCGCCTTGGCCGCGCCCTCGGGCGTCTCGCAGTCGTCGGAAGGGATCCAGGTCAGCGACACCTTGGTCTGGTGCGCGAAGCCCCCGGCCTTCAGCGCCTCGGTCACCGACAGGTACGCGTCGGGCAGGTCGATGTACTTGCCGACCAGGCCGATGGTGACCTCGTGCTTGGGCTCGTGGACCGCCGTCAGCACCGGCTGCCAGCCCGACCAGTCGACCTCGCCGGCCTTCTCGCCGAGACCGAGGTGGTCGATGATGTAGGCGTCGAGCCCCTGGTCGTTGAGCATCGCGGGGATGTCGTAGATGCTCGCGACGTCCTTCGCGTTGACGACCGCGTCTTCGTCGACGTCGCACATCAGGGCGATCTTCTTCTTGTTGCTCTCGCTGACCGGTCGGTCGCTGCGCAGCACGAGCGCGTCGGGCTGGATGCCGATCGAGCGCAGGGCGGCGACGCTGTGCTGTGTCGGCTTGGTCTTCTGCTCGCCGGACGCGCCCATGTAGGGCACCAGCGAGACGTGGACGAAGAACACGTTCTTGCGGCCGAGTTCGTGACGCACCTGACGGGCCGCCTCGATGAACGGCTGGCTCTCGATGTCGCCGACCGTGCCGCCGACCTCGGTGATGATCACGTCGGGCTTCGGGTCGTCGTCGGCCTGCTGGCGCATGCGGCGCTTGATCTCGTCGGTGATGTGCGGGATGACCTGCACGGTGTCGCCGAGGTACTCGCCGCGTCGCTCTTTCGCGATCACGGTCGAGTAGATCTGACCGGTCGTGACGTTCGCCGACTGACCGAGGTCGATGTCGAGGAAGCGCTCGTAGTGCCCGATGTCGAGGTCGGTCTCGGCACCGTCGTCGGTGACGAAGACCTCGCCGTGCTGGAACGGGTTCATCGTGCCCGGATCGACGTTCAGGTACGGATCGAGCTTCTGCATGACGACCCGCAGCCCGCGGGCCGTGAGCAGATTGCCCAGGCTGGCGGCCGTCAGGCCTTTTCCGAGGGAGGAGACGACGCCTCCGGTGACGAAGATGTGCTTCGTCGTGCTGGCATCTGGACCCGAGTTCTCAACGTTCACCACGGGATTCCATCCTATGTCACACCGGGCCGATCCGACAGACCACCCCTGTTACGAACGTGTGTCGGCCGTCGCCGGGCGCCGGGCCGACGAGGCGAGCTCGAGCAGCTCGCGGGCGTGCTCGAGTCCGCTCGAGCTGTCGGGCAGCCCCGAGAGCAGGCGCGCCATCTCGGCGACGCGCTCGTCGCCCTCGAGCTGGTGGACGCTGCTGGCCGTGACCTCGCCCGAGGCGTCCTTGACGACGCGCAGGTGGTTCGTGGCGAACGCGGCGACCTGGGCCAGGTGCGTCACGACGATGACCTGCGCCCGCTCGGCCAGTGCCGCGAGACGGCGACCGATCTCGATCGCGGCCGAGCCGCCGACGCCGGCGTCGACCTCGTCGAACACGAAGGTCGGCACGTCGCTCGAGCCCGCCATGACGACCTCGAGCGCAAGCATGACGCGCGAGAGCTCGCCGCCCGAGGCCCCCTTGCCGAGCGGCCTGGGCTCGCTGCCCGGGTGCGGGCGCAGCAGCAGCGACACGACGTCGCCGCCGCTCGTGCCCAGCTCGTCACGGGGCGTGACCTCGACGACGATCTCGGCCCCCGTCATCGCCAGGGCGCTCAACTCGGCGCTGACGCGCGTCGACAGGTCCGCCCCGGAGGCGCGACGCAGCTCGCCGAGGACGCCCGCGCGCCGCTCCGCCTCGGCCAGCAGCTCGGCCACGTCGTCGTCGAGGTGCGCGAGCCGGTCGTCGTCGCCGTCGAGCTCGACCAGGCGGCGGCTGCCGTCGTCGAGCAGCCGGATGACGTCCTCGAGGGTGGGTCCGTGCTTGCGGACGAGCCCGGCCAGGTCGGCCCGCCGCGTCTGCACCGACTCGAGCTCGACGGCGACGTCGGCGTCGAGGGTGCCGAGGTAGCTCGACAGTCGGGACGCGGACTCGGCGACCTGCACGCTGACCTCGGCCAGCAGGTCGGCGATCGGCTCGAGCGCGGGGTCGTGCGGTGCCACCCGTTCGATCTGACGCCGGGCCTCCTCGACGAGGGACACCACGTCGCGCGTCCCGTCGACGGCGTCGGTCGAGAGGACCTCGTGGGCGAGGCCGGCCGCCAGCCGCAGGTCTTCGGCGTTGCTCAGTCGCTCGGCCGTCGCGTCGAGCTCGTCGAGCTCGCCCGCGACCGGCGCCAGGCCCTCGATCTCGTCGATCGCCGCCCGGAGCGTCTCGGCCTCGGCACGGCGGGCGTCACGGTCACGGGTGATCTCGTCGAGCTCGGCACGGGCGGCGAGCCACGCGTCGTAGGCGCTGCGGTAGTGCCCGGCCGCCTCGGCGAGGGCGGCACCGCCGTGCGCGTCGACGGCGGCGCGCTGCGCGGCCGCGGACTTGAGCCGGATCTGCTCGGACTGGCCGTGCACGACCACGAGGTGGTCGGCCAGGTCGCCGAGCACGCCGATGGGTGCCGAGCGACCGCCCACGACGGCTCGACTACGCCCCTCGGCCGACACGACGCGGCTCAGGAAGAGCTCACCGTCGTCGACGTCGCCGCCCGCGTCGCGCACCCGGTCGACGACGACCCCCTCGGCCGGGACGACCCACCGACCGTCGACGACGGCCTGGGGGCTGCCCGACCGGACGACGCCGCTCTCGGCGCGCTGCCCGAGCAGGAGGCCCAGGGCCGAGACGACCATGGTTTTGCCCGCACCGGTCTCGCCCGTCACCGCGGTGAAGCCGGGCCCGAGCGGCAACGTCGCCCGGCCGATGACGCCCAGGTCTCGGATCGAGATCTCTTCGATCATCGGGCGCCCTCGGTGGTCGGGTCGGCCTCGACGCGCGCCGGGCCACGCCACCCGGTGACGGGCAGTTGGAACTTCGCCACGAGGCGGTCGGTGAACGGGCCGGTCCGGAGTCGGGCCAGTCGGACGGGCTGGTCGGAGCGACTGCACTCGACCCGGGCCCCCGGGGGGAGGTCGTGTTCACGGCGGCCGTCGCACCAGAGGATGCCGCGCGCGTCGGTCCGGCTGAGCACCTCGACGGCCAGCACCGAGTCGGGCCCGACCACGAGAGGGCGGGCGAAGAGGGCGTGGGCGCTGAGCGGCACGAGCAGCAGGGCCTGCACCGCGGGCCAGACGACGGGGCCACCGGCCGAGAACGAGTACGCCGTCGAGCCGGTCGGCGTCGACATGACGACGCCGTCGCATCCGAACGACGACAGGGGCCGGCCGTCGACCTCGATGACGACCTCGAGCATGCGCTCGCGCGAGGCCTTCTCGACCGTGGCCTCGTTCATCGCCCAGGTCTCGTAGACGACCTCGTCGCCGTTGGTCACCTTGACGTCGAGCGCGAAGCGCTCTTCGACCTCGTAGTCCGCCGCGAGGACGCGGGCCACGGTGTCGGCCATCTCGTCGCGTTCGCTCTCGGCCAGGAACCCCACGTGCCCGAGGTTGACGCCGACGATCGGCGCCCGGGTGCCTCGGATCAGCTCGGCCGCCCGCAGGATGGTGCCGTCGCCACCGAGCACGATGACGCACTCGAGGTCGTCGCAGGCGACGCCGTCGAAGAGGATCTCGACGTCGTCGATCGCGGCGGTCGGTTCGGCCCGACGGATGTCGTCCCATTCGTCACGGGGCAGCACCGGCACGACGCCCGCGTCGCCCAGCAGCCCGCAGACCGCGAGGGCGGCGTCGATGGAGTCCGGGCGCCCGGTGTGCGAGACCACCAGGATGTGTCGTGTCGTCGAGATGTCGTTCACCCTCTCGTCAAGCTGTCGGCGGTGCTGAGCCATTCTGTCGGATTCGACCCGGCCGAGGCCGAGAAGTGCACACAGTACTCGCGGTTGCCCGCCCCCCCGACGATGGGGGACGAGATGAGACCGGCGGTGCCGAGGCCCAGGTCGTGGGCGGCCCACAAGACGCCGGTGACGGCCTCGTTCCGCAGCACCGGGTCGAGCACGAGCCCCTCGCGCACGCCCTGTCGCCCCACCTCGAACTGCGGCTTCACCAGGAGCACGAAGTCGTTGTCCACACCCAGGCTCGCCACGAGCGCCGGCAACACCATGGTCAACGAGATGAACGAGACGTCGGCGACGACGAGCGACACCGAGGAGGCGCGGGGCGTCAACTGCGCGAACCGCTCGGCCGTCAGGTACCGCGCGTTCTCGCCTTCGACGATCTTGACGCGCGGGTCGAAGCGGACGGGGTTGGCCAGTTGGCCGTGGCCGACGTCGAGGGCGATCACGTGGTCGGCCCCGCGCTCGAGGAGCACCTGGGTGAAGCCGCCGGTGGAGGCACCGACGTCGAGGGCCGTCCGCCCGGTCGGGTCGACGCCGAACGCGTCGAGGGCACCCAGCAGCTTGTGGGCCGCCCGACTCACGTAGTGGTCGAGGCCGGCGACGGCGACGTCGTCCGACTCGGCGACCCGGGCCGACGCCTTGACGACGCCGACGCCGTTGACCGTCACGAGGCCGTCCGCCAACAGTCGTGCGGCGTGCGTTCGCGACCGGGCGAGGCCTCGTCGTGCCAGGGCCGAGTCGAGCCGCTCGCCGGAAGCCTCGGAGGACGTCATCGACCGCCCTGACCGGTGTCGGTCGTCGTGCCCTCGAGCACGGCCCGGAGCTCGTCGTGGACCACCGCGAACCCGGCGGCACGGGAGGCCAGCGGTCGGGACTCGATGTCAGCCGCCCGCGCGGACCAACCGGCCCGCGCCTCCTCGGCCTCGTCGACGCCTGCATCGGGGACGACGCCCCGCCGGAGGGTGCCGGGGGGCGTGCCGTCGACGGCGGTCTCGTCGGGGTGGTCGTCGCTCATGGTGCCGTCCAGACTAGCCGCCACCACCGACGGCCGAGGCGGGAAGCCGGGCGGGCGATCAACGGTCGGCGTGCAGCGCCGGGTCGACGTCGAGGCCGTAGATCGCCTTGCCGGTCCCCCACACGGCTGCCGCTCCGGCTCGCAACAGGTCGACGGGATCGTCCCCGGCGGACAGCACGCGCACCACGTGACCGCGGACCGCGACGCTCGCAGCGCGGACGGTCACGACGTGGACGTCGTCCTCGTCGTGCTCGACGGTCTCGGGGTAGGGCTGCAGCAGCTCTCGGAGGTCGCCGACGATGAAGTCGGGTCGGGACTTCGCGTCGGCCGCCAGGACCTGCTTCGCGCCGTCGATGCCGGTCAGCACGAGGACGGAGGTCAACCCCGCCGCGTTGGCCCCGACGATGTCGGTGTCGAGCCGGTCGCCGATGAAGGCGGCCTCGGTCGCCCCGAAACGTTCGACGGC
The DNA here is from genome assembly GCF_040547465.1 of Frigoribacterium sp. PvP054. Taxonomy (NCBI): domain Bacteria; kingdom Bacillati; phylum Actinomycetota; class Actinomycetes; order Micrococcales; family Microbacteriaceae; genus Frigoribacterium; species Frigoribacterium sp. PvP054. The sequence goes on along the minus strand of NZ_JBEPPU010000006.1, from coordinate 2,318 downwards.
GGCCGCGAAGATCGGCGTCTCGGGCTTGCCCGCCGTCACGGGCAGCCGTCCGACGGCGGTGTGCACCGCCGAGACGAGCGTCCCGTTGCCGGGTGCGATGCCGCGCTCCTGCGGGATGGTCCAGTCGGTGTTCGTCGCGATCCAGGGGATGCCCGTGTGCAGCGCGTACGACGCCTCGGCCAGCTGCGCCCACCCGACGTCGGGGCTGAACCCCTGCACGACCGCCGCCGGCGCGTCGTCGGCCGAACGGGTCACGACGAACCCCTCGGCCTCGATCACCGACGTCAGTCCTTCCCCGCCGACGACGAGGACCGTCGCCCCGGCAGGGACCGCGTCGACCAGGAGGCGCACCGCGGCCTGCGGGGACGTCACCACGTCGTCCGCCCCCACCTCGAGCCCGTAGCCCGACAGTTGCGAGGCCACGGCCTCGGCCGTCCGCGAGGCGTTGTTGGTGATGTAGCCCACCCGGCGGGTCCTGGCCACGTCGGTCAGGCTCTCGACCGCGTGGTCGATCGCGTGCCGACCGCGGTAGACGACCCCGTCGAGGTCGGCGAGGACGGTGTCGACGCCCTCGAGGGGGGTCCGGGCGTCAGCCACGGTGTTCGTCGGCGGCGTCGTCCTGCGCGGTCGTCTCGGGATCGGCAGTCTCATCGTGCTGGTGGTCCTCGTCGTCGGGCGTCTCGGGGTCGTCGTCGGCGGGCGTGACGTCCACGGCGTCGGCGTCGGCGTCGGCGTCGTCGGTCTCGGTCGACACGTCGGCGTCGACCTCCTCGTCGAAGACTCCTTCCTCATCGACCTCGTCGGGGCCGCCTTCGGCGTCGAGGCCGACCGGACGCTCGTCGGCCGCAGGGACCTCGATCTCCTCCTCGACGATCTCGACGGTCTCACCGTCGGCACCTCCGTGCTCGAGCGAGGCCAGGGCGTCCTCGGCACGGTCGGCCAACTCGAGCCACTTCTCACCCTCGTCGGGTCGGCCGAGGTCCTCGAGCACCGTGCCGTAGGCCGCGAAGAGGGCCGGGCTGTAGCTGAAGGCCTTGGTCCGGTCGAGCTGAGGGATCTCGAGCTCGCCGAGAGCCGCCTGCGGCTGACCGAGGTCGAGACGCGCGCCCGACATGGCGATCGCCAACGACACACGGACCTGCGGGTCGAGCGTGGACACGTCGACGGATCGCCCGAGCTCGAGGGCACGCTCGGGGCGACCGAGACCGCGTTCGCTGTCGACCATCAGCGGCAGCTGGTCGTCGCGGCCGGAGATGCGGCGGTACGTGCGTAGCTCTCGAAGGGTCAACGCGTAGTCCCCCACCTGGTACGCGGTGATGGCGATCGTCTCTCGGACCACCGAGATGCGCCCGGCACGTCGGCCGGCCGACAGGGCGTGCTTGTGTGCCTCGGCAGGGTCCTCGTCGATGAGTCGACCGGCCATCACGAGATGCTTGGCGACCCAGTCGGCGTTCTCCTTGCTGAGCGTCTTGAGTTCGCCGCGTGCGACCTTGTCGAGGTCGCGGGGCTCGACGTCGTCGGGAACGTGCGCGACCTCCTGGGCGGGACGCACCGACTTGATGCCGAACGGGTCGCGGTCCTCGGGGGTCTCGCGGGGCTTCCACCCGTCTCGCCGGTCCCCGCGCCCCGTCGAGCCCGCACGAGGCCCGCCACTGCGACGGTCGTCACCACCGGGACGACCGGTGCGCTGGGGACGGTCTCCGTACGACGGCCGATCACCACGCTGCGGACGATCACCGTACGACGGCCGATCACCACGCTGCGGACGATCACCGTACGACGGCCGATCACCACGCTGCGGACGATCACCCGACGACGGCCGATCACCACGCTGCGGACGATCGCCCGAGGGACGACCACCGGCGGGCCGACCGCCGGTCGGGCGGTCCCCGCGGGGCGGCCTGGCACCAGTCGGGCGGTCTGCTGCGCCGCGACCCCGATCACCGGACGAGGGGCGGTCGCCGCCACGATTCGAGTCGCGGCGGCCGGACCCAGAAGAGGGGCGGCGCGGGCCGTCCGTGCGGTCGTCGTCGTCGCGATCAGTCACCGAAGTGCTCCTCTGTTGTTCTCTACCAGCTGTCGAGTTGTGAAGGGACGACTCTACCAAAGCGGCCCCGAACCGCGGGAGGTGCGGTTCGACCACTCGAGACATCGCCCCGAACGCAGAAAAGCCGCCCCACTGGGGCGGCTCTTCTGGTGTTGCATGTGCTCTTCGCACTAAAGGGAGTCCGGCGGTGTCCTACTCTCCCACAAGGTCCCCCTTGCAGTACCATCGGCGCTGAGAGTCTTAGCTTCCGGGTTCGGAATGTGACCGGGCG
>NZ_JBEPPU010000005.1:0-242765 GCF_040547465.1 Frigoribacterium sp. PvP054 | reverse complement strand
GCGGTCAGCCGGCCCCGCCCGCCCCGGGGGGGGGGGGGGGGGCGGGGGGGGGGCCGCCCCCCCCCGGGGGGGGGGGGGGGCGGGGCCCCCGCCCCCGCGCCTCCTTCGCGCTGTCCCCCTTTTGGTGGTCATGACCAGAGGCGGCGTCTGTGGCATCGTTGAGGCGTTCGGAAAAGGCGCGCCCCCACCAGGCGTGGCGTGCGAGGGGAGCCGTGTGGTCAGGGACGAATCCCGCGAAGGACGCCGTCAACGGGCGGTCGAGAGCCTGGGCATCGTCGAGTCCGGCCACGAGGACCGCCTGGACCGCGTGACCCGCGTCGCCCGGGCCGTCTTCGGCGTGCCGCTGTCGTCCGTCACCGTCATGGACCACGACCGGGCGCTGTACGTGGGCCGGGCCGGCTTCGACGACCCCGAGTCCGCTCGCTCGGACACCCCCTGCAGCCTCGTGACCGACACGGGCGAGGTCATCACGACCGACGACGCCCGCGTCGACCCCCGCTTCGCCGACCTCGGCGCCTTCAACGACAACGGGCTCGGCTTCTACGTCGGGCACCCGTTGCGCGACGGTTCGGGCAACGTCGTCGGGTCGTTCTGCCTGATGGACGCCGAACCGCGCCAGCTGACGAACGACGAGATGGTCGACTTCCACGACCTGGCCGCGTGGGCGCAGGCCGAGCTGCTGGCCGACGCCGAGGCCTCCGCCTCGCGGGCGACCCAGCAGGCCCTGCTGCCCGACGGGCCGCTCGAGGTCGAGGACGTGCGGGTCGACGGGGTGTGCCTGCCGTCGCTCAGCGTGGGCGGGGACTACTTCGACTACGGGCTCGTCGGTCGGTTCGTGCACGTGGCGGTCGGCGACGTCATGGGCAAGGGCGTCGGGGCCGCCATCATCGGCTCGTCGGTCCGGGCCGCCTGCCGCGCCGCCTCTCCGCACGTCACCACCGGCCGGGAGCTCGGCCTGGCGGTCGACCGCATCGAGCGGGCCGTGCAGCGGGACCTCCAGCGCACGAGCTCGTTCGTCACCTACTTCCACGCCGTCCTCGACCTCGACACGGGCGAGCTCTCGTACGTCGACGCCGGTGCCGGCCTGTCGCTCGTCGTGCGCGCCGACGGCACGGTCCAGCACCTCGCGGGCACGGGGCTGCCCCTCGGCCTCGACGAGCAGGAGCACGTCACCGAGACCACCCGGCTCGACCCGGGCGACCGGCTGGTCGTGATGAGCGACGGCGTGCTCGACGTGCTCGACGACGACCTCGACTGGGCTCTGGAGGTCGGTGGCCTGGCGAGCCGGACCGACGGCCCCGGACTGCTCGACTCGATCGCCGCCCTGACGCACCGCCGGTCGTCGCGCGACGACGTGACCGTCGTCGTGATGGACCGGCACGCGTGACCCTCGCCCTCAGCCGTCGCGACCAGCGGTTGCTCGACCGCACGACCCCGGGCCGACGCCTCGTCGCCATCCGGGTCGTCGTGCTGCTGGCGTCGCTGGCCGGCCTGAACTACATCGTGTGGCGCTGGGCCGCGTCGGTGAACTGGTCGTCGTGGTGGATCGCCGTGCCGCTGATCCTCGCCGAGACCTACAGCGTGGTCGACTCCCTCCTCTTCGGCCTCGGCGCCTGGCGGCTGCGCGAGCGCGGCGAGCCGCCGACCGCCCCCGACCCCGACGACCTCGAGACCCGGGTCACGGTGGACGTCTTCGTGACCACGTACGACGAGCCGGTCGACCTCGTGATGCGCACGGCCCTCGCGGCACAGCGCATCAGCTACCCGCACACGACGTGGATCCTCGACGACGGCGGCCGCGCCGAGATCCGCGCGGCCGGTGAGGCCGCCGGCATCGGGGTGATCACCCGCTCGGACGACTGGACCGACCGCCCCCGCCACGCCAAGGCGGGCAACCTCAACAACGCCCTGCTGGCGACCGAGGGCGAGTTCCTGCTGATCCTCGACGCCGACCAGGTGCCGAAGCCCGAGATCCTCCACCGCACCCTCGGCTACTTCAAGGACGACCGGACGGCGCTCGTCCAGACCCCGCAGTGGTTCGAGAACGTGCCCGAGTCCGACCCGCTCGGCAGCCAGGCGCCCCTGTTCTACGGGCCGATCCAGCAGTCGAAGGACGGCTGGAACAGCGCGTTCTTCTGCGGCTCGAACGCCGTCCTCCGTCGGGAGGCGCTGATGCAGTTGGGCGTCGCTCGGTACGTCACCGAGGTCGAGGCGGCCGTGCGTCGCGCCGTCCGCACCTCGCGCAAGCTGCTCGCCCGGGCCCGTGAGGAGGCCGTGGGCCAGCCCCGAGTGCTCGAGGCGCTGGATGACGCCGAGACGGTCGTCGAACGGGCCAGGGCCGAGTTCGCCGCGGGGGAGTCGATCGGCGACGTCACCTACCGGTTCCAGCGCGGCATCGACACCATCGCCTTCCGCTTCGCCGACGCCGACCTCGCCGCCATGAAAGACGACCTCGCCGAACTCGCCGCCCTGTCGCTCGGCCCCGACACCTTCGACGCCCTCGACGAGGCCGCCCTCGACCTGCTGGCCCAGCGGTCGTCCTCGCCGCTCGCCGCCATCGAGTCGATCTCGTTGCTCGTCGGCGCGCTCGACGTCGACCGCGGCTCCGAGGCCCAGGCCATCATGCCGCTCGCCACGATCTCGGTCACGGAGGACATGGCGACGGCGATGCGCCTGCACGGACTGGGCTGGAAGTCCGCCTACCACGACGAGATCCTGGCGGTCGGGCTCGCCCCCGAAGACCTGTCGACCATGATGACCCAGCGGCTGCGCTGGGCGCAGGGCACCATGCAGGTGTTCTTCCGCGAGAACCCGCTCGTGCAGAAGGGACTGTCGTGGGGACAGCGCCTCATGTACTTCTCGACGATGTGGAGCTACCTCTCGGGCTTCGCCGCCGTGGTCTACATCGCCGCGCCCGTGCTGTGCCTCTCGTTCGGCGTCGTGCCCGTCCAGGCCTACAGCGTCGACTTCTTCGCGCGGCTGATCCCCTTCCTGGTGCTCAACCAGCTGCTGTTCTGGGTGGTGGCCGCGGGACGACCGACCTGGCGCGGCCAGCAGTACTCGCTCGCGCTCTTCCCGGTGTGGATCGCCTCGGTCACGACGGCGTTCCAGAACGTGTACCGCGGCCGGGCGCTGGGGTTCTCGGTGACCCCCAAGACCCGACAGGCGGCCACGGGCCCCCGCTGGGACCTCGTGCGTCCCCAGATCTGGGCCGTGGCGTGCCTCGTGGCCGCCCTCGTGCTCGTGGGCGTCCGCTACGCCACCGGGCAGGCCGAGGGCGTCGCGCCGCTCGTCAACATCGCCTGGGTGCTCTTCGACCTGGTGATCTTCAGCATCATCGTCCGGGCCGTCCTCTACCCGGGGCCGCCGGCACCCCACGACAAGGAGCCATCATGATGACCGTCACCGTCGAAGCCGTCGAGGGCGGCTGCGTCCTCTCGCCGCAGGGCAGGCTCACCGTCGTCTCGACACCCCAGCTGCGGGACGAGGTGGCGGCCCGGCTCGCCGCCGGCGACCGGCTGATCGTCGTCGACCTGTCGGGCACCACCTTCGTCGACTCCTCGGGTCTCGGGGCCCTGGTGTCGTGCCTCAAGTCGGCACGCCAGGCCGGGGGGGACCTGCGGCTCGTGGCCCCCACCGAGCAGGTCTCGATGGTGCTGCGCCTGACGAACCTCGACCGCATCCTCAAGCCCCGCGCCTCGGTCGCGGCCGCCCTCGATGACTGAGCGACCCGGCTCCGTCGTCATCGACGTGGCCGTCGAGCCCGAGAGCATCGACCTGGTGCAGAATGCGTTCGAGACGTGGTGGACCTCCCTCGGCGACGACTCGCTCGAGACCCGCTTCTCGTTCGAGACCGCCATCGTCGAGATCGCGGCCAACGTCGTCGAGCACTCACGTCGGTCCGACGCGGACCACGGTCGGCGGTTCACCCTCGAGCTCTCGGCCACCGAGGACCGGCTGACCGCCGTCTTCCACGACAACGGCATGCCGAGCGAGATCGACCTCAGCGCCGTCTCGATGGCCGACCTCGAGGACGAGGACGGCCGCGGGCTCGCCCTGGCGCTGCTCAGCCTCGAGAGCCTCGACTACGAGCACGTCGACGGCAAGAACGTGTGGACGCTCGTGTGCCGACGCTGACCCACCGGGCGGCGCGTCCGGGCCGACGGTCCGCCCGGCGGGTCGGCGCCTTCCTGCTGGCGGTGGCGGCCGTGCTGTCGCTCGCGTCGGGGCCCGCGGTGCTCGGGGACGCGACGAGCGCGTCCGCCGCGGCCGCGCCTCCCGAGCCCGCGGGGGCCTGGTTCGGCCCGGACCTCGACTGGGGCTCGGACGGCCCCGACGGCTACGCCGGTCGACTGGGCGCGACGCCGTCGCTGTACGGCGTCAACGTCGACTACCCGCTCGACCGACGGGCCGGCGACGAGTGGCGTCGCTCGGCACGGGCCGCCGCCGCCCAGGGCGCGGTGCTCGTGGTGAGCCTCGAGCCGACCGGTCGGCTCTCCGACCTCGACGCCGCCGACGCCCGCCGGGCCGACGACCTGCTGACCGAGATCGACCAGCAGTACGGCACGCTCCAACTGGTCCGCTTCGCCCCCGAGATGAACGGCAACTGGCAGCGCTGGGGACAGCAGCCCACCGCGTTCGTCGGAGCCTTCCGCGAGCTGGCCGACGTGGTGCACGCGGGCACGTCGCAGGCGCAGACGGTGTGGGCTCCGTCGTACGGCGCGGGCTACCCGTTCTCGGACGCCGACGGACGGCTGCCCGAGACCCCGGCCGGCGACGTCGGCCTGCTCGACACGAACGACGACGGCCGCGTGACCGAGTCGGACGACCCGTACGGGCCCTACTACCCGGGTGACGACGCGGTCGACTGGGTCGGCCAGTCGATGTTCTACTTCGCGAAGGGCAGCGCCTCGACCGCGGCCGGCACGTCGGTGCCGCTGGTCGAGAACCAGGCCCCGGCCGCCGGAGAGGTCGAGGGGCGCTTCGACGAGACCTGGGGGTACGCCGAGGCACAGGCGTCGTCGTTCTACGACCGGTTCGCCGAGGGGCGCGACCGGCCGATGCTGCTCGACACCGGAGCCCTCTACGCCCATGAGCTCGAGGGCGCCGCCGAGCTCGACGTCAAGCAGGGCTGGTGGCGTCAGGTGCTGGCCGCGCTGCCGGCCCACCCCCGCATCGCGGGCGTCACCTGGCTCGAGGTCGAGCGCGACGAGGCCGAGGCCGGCGACCGACCCGTCGACTGGCGGGCCACGGCCGAGCCGGGCATCGCGGGGTCGCTGCGCACCGACCTGCAGGCGAACGACCGCATCGACCTCGGCCCGGTCACCGACCGGGTCACCTCGACCGACGGCGACGCCGCCACCGTCCAGGTGCGGGACGCCGGCGGCGGTGACGAGATGGGCTGGATCGTGGCCTGCGCCGGGGCCCTCGCCCTCGCCTTCCTGGTGAGCGGACTCGTCGGCCGGCTGCTGCCCCGCTGGCGCTACCCCGACGACGGCTCGCCCGGGCGCGACCTGCGCATCGACCTCTTCCGCGGGTTCATCATCCTGGCGGTCGTCATCACGCACATCGAGGTCGCGGGGCCGTTCTCGTTCGTCACCCTGAAGGCCGTCGGCGCGATCACGGGAGCCGAGATGTTCGTGTTCCTCAGCGGCATCGTGCTCGGCATGGTCTACCCGCTCGGCGTGAAGAAGCACGGCGAGAAGGCCGCGGCGATCGGGGCGTTCGTCCGGGCCCGCAAGCAGTACGTCGTGACGCTCGCCGTCATCCTGATCGTCTTCGCCCTGAGCTTCGTGCCGTTCCTGGCGACGGACGCGATCACGACGTTCACCGACCGGGGCACCGGGTCGACGGGCACCTCCGCCGAGGGTCGCGTCTACGACCTCTACCCGAACGCCGACCGACTGCTCGACTACCCGCCGCCGTGGTACGCGGTGCGGCAGTTCCTGCTGCTCGAGATGGGGCCGTGGCCGTTCAACATCATGGGGTTGTTCGTCGTGCTCAGCCTGACGATCCCCGCGCTGACGTGGGCCATCAGGCGGCGTGCCTGGTGGGCCGTGCTGCTGGTGAGCTGGGCGCTCTACGCGGTCGGCGTGGTCTTCCCCGGTTTCCACCTGCTGCCGTCGCAGTTCGAGGCCGTGTTCCCGCTCTTCGCCTGGCAGGTGCTCTTCACCCACGGCCTCGTGATCGGCTGGTACCGGCGGCAGATCGTGCGGGCGCTGACCACCCGGCTCGGCAAGGTGCTGGTCGGCGTCGGGGTCGTCGGCTACGCCGGGTTCCTGGCGCTGATCTGGGCCGGGCACGCCTACGGGTTCAGCCCCGGGCCGATCCCCTCCGGCCTGTACGACACGCTGTACGCGACCGGCTACCAGCGCGTCGACATGCAGTGGGGGCGGCTGGTCGACGTCGCCCTGGTGGTCGTCTGCGTCTACGCCGTCCTCACGGTGTTCTGGGTGCCGCTGTCGAAGGCGTTCGGCTGGTTGTACGTGCCCCTCGGCCAGGCGAGCCTCTACGTGTTCATCTGGCAGGTGTTCTTCGTGCTGGCCGTCGCGTCGATCCCGGGGCTCGACCGGTCGAGCGTGCTCGTCGGCACGATCGTCCACACGGTCTCGGTGCTGCTGTTGTGGGTGATGGTGAAGAAGAAGTTCCTGTTCTCGGTCGTGCCGCGCTGATCAGGGGGCGGCGACGACGAGGTCGAGCCCGGCGTCGACGAGGGCCGACGCCGCCTCGGCGTCGAGCCGGTCGTCGGTGACGACGGCCTGGAGCTCGGCGAGTCGCAGGGCGCGGTACTTGCCGAAGCGGCCGTACTTCGAGCTGTCGGCGACGAGCACCGAGCGTTCGGCGACCTCGAGGGCGGCCCGCTTGACCTCGACCTTGGCCTCGACCGGGGTCGTCACGCCGTGCGTGAGGTCCCATGAGCTCGACGAGATGAAGGCGAGGTCGAGCGAGAGCTCGGTCAACGTCAGCCGCGTCAGGCGCCCCACAGTCGACTGGTTCGCGCTGTCGACCCGGCCGCCGACGACGATGAGGTCGACGTCGGGGTGGTCGGCGAACGAGCGGACCGTGGCGAGGTCGTTCGTGACGACCGTCAGGCCGGTGACGTCGTCGAGGTGCTCGCGCATCGCCTGGACGGTCGTGCCGGCGTCGAGGTAGACGGTCATGTGGTCGCGGACGAGGGTGGCCGCCTCGCGGGCGATGGCGCGCTTCTGCGCCACGTCGACGTCCTGCTTGACCTCGCGGCTCGCCTCGACGAGCAGCCGCGGCGTCAGCTTCGCGCCGCCGGGCGTGGCCGTCACGCGGCCCTCGTCCTCGAGCGTCGCGACGTCGCGACGGACGGTCATCTGGCTGACGCCGAGCAGGTCGGTCAGCTGTCGGTAGCTCAGGACGCGTTCGCGTTGCAGGTGCTCGACGATGCTCTCGCGCCGCTGCTCGGGGATGAGGGGGGCTGTGGGGGACACGTCGGCCTTTCTCGCGTCGGTCAGCCTAGTGCGGCGGGCCCCGTCCACGGCATGCCGTGGGCCGAGGTGATCGCGGTCACCTGGTCCGCAGGGATGAGCCGGCGGTCGGCGCCGTGCGTCAGCAGGGCGATGCGGCAGGCCTCCTCGACCTCGACGGCGCCGAGGACGGCCCGGTCGAGGTCCTCTCCGCTGACGACGCTGCCGTGGTTCGACAGGAGCGCGGCCCGGAACGGCAGCGGGCTGTCGGTGACCAGCGACCCCATCGCCGGGTCGCCCGGTGCGACGAAGGGCAGCAGCGGCACCTGGCCCACGCGCATCAGCGAGTAGGGCGTGAGGGGTGGCACGGCGCAGTGGTCCGACCACGGTTCGAGGCACGAGAGCGCGACGGCCGACGGCGAGTGGACATGGACGACGGCCCGGTGCTCGGGGTTCTTGAGGTAGAGCGCCCGGTGCAGCGCGACCTCCTTCGACGGCTTCGGGCCGGCGAGCAGCGTGCCGTCGGGGGCGAGGACCGACAGGTCGTCGACCGTGAGCGAGCCCAGCATCGTGCCGGTGCCGGTCATCAGCAGGCGGTCACCGTCGCGGACGCTCACGTTGCCCGAGCTGCCGGGGCTCAGGCCGGCCGCGACGAGGGCCCGCCCGGCGTCGACGAGTCGTTCGGCTGCGGTCACGAGAGGGCCTCCCAGGCGGTCGAGAACAGGTCGGTGGCACCGAAGTTGCCGCTCTTGAGCACGAGGGCGACCGGTCGGCCGGCGCTCGTCGTCGCGGCGCTCCAGCAGACGCCGGGGCCGAGCGGCGGGCCGATCACGAGCGCGGTCGTGCCGAGCGCCGTGACGACCGCGCCGCTCGTCTCTCCGCCGGCGACGACGACGCGGCCGACGGTGCCGTCGGCGACGAGGTCGTGCACGAGGGTCGACAGGACCGACTCGACGACGGCCGCGGGCGCGGTCGCCCGGCCCTGGCCCGGCTCGCCGTCGGCGGGCGCGGGCTCGGCCCCGGGGGCGACGACGTCGGACGGCTCGCCGACCGAGTACACGACCGGCACCGAGTCGGCGTCGAGGCCGCGCACCCACGCGGCCAGCGCGGCGACCTCGGCCGCGGGGTCGGTCGTGGCGGCCGTCAGGTCGACCTTGCGCGTCGGGTGCGTGGCCGCGGCGTGGGCGATCTGGCCGCGGGTCGCCGCCGACGCCGACCCGCAGACGACGAGGCGGCGTCCGGTCACGTGCGCGAACGCGTCGGGCAGGCCCGGTGACGGTGCGTCGTCGGTTCCGAACCCCAGGGCGAGGCCCGCGCCACCGCTGACGAGGCGGTGGTGCGACGTCGCCCGGCCGATGGTCACGAGGTCGTCGTCGTCGACCGCATCGACGACGAGGTAGCCCGCGGGCGCCGCGTCGAGGGCGGCCGTCAGGGCGTCGACGCCGGCGCGCACGCGGCCGAGGGGCACCTCGGTGACGGGGGTGGGCGTCTGGGGAGAGAGGAGGTCGCGGAGCCGGGAGCGGGTCATGGGCGTCAACGGGTGGTGACGCATCGGCGAGTCCTCGAGGAGGTCGTCGCCGACGAACAGGCGGCCGTCGCGGACGGTCCGGCCGTTCGCGGGGAAGGCGGGGACGACGATCGCCCGGTCGACCCCGAGCCGGTCGCGGAAGGCGTCGAGGACGGGCCCGATGTTGCCCTCGTCGGTCGAGTCGAAGGTCGAGCAGTACTTCAGGGCGAGGCGCTCGGCACCGGCCTCGATCAACCACGACAGGGCGGTGGTCGACTGGTCGACGGCCACGTCGACCGGGGCCGTGCGGGTCTTCAGGGCGACGACGACGGCGTCGACGCCCGCGTGCGACCGGGGGTCGACCGCCGCGGGGGCGACGACGACGACCGTCTCGAGACCACGGCTGCGCAACCCCGAGGCGAGGTCGGTGGCTCCGGTGAAGTCGTCGGCGACGGCACCTATCAACATGGCGGACCTTTCGATGGCGGGAGGGCTCGGGGACGTCGACGGTGCGCCGCCGAGGGCGCGATCAGTCTATGTGACTATTTGGTGCGATGTTTGACAATTTGGTAAGTCTCGCTACAGTTGCCATGCTCGCCCGGGCCGCTGCCGGGCTCTTGAACGAACGGGAACAACGGTGATCCTCCACTCGACGACGACTCGCGCGACTCCGATCCGGGTCCTCCTGACCGGTGCCAACGGCGGGTACGGCCGGACGCTGCTCGACCAGCTGCGCCGCCTGCCCGACATGACGGCCACGCAGCTCGTCGACCCGGACGTCGCGGGTGTGACGGCGATGCTCGACGACCTCGGGGTGCCCCGCGCGTCGGTGGCGACGCCGACCTCGTCGGCGGCCACCGCCGACGCCGTCGCGGCCGGGTCCGTCGCCGTGATCGCCGACGCCACCGCCGTCGACTGGGACGGCGTCGACGTGCTCGTCGAGGCCACCGGTCGCATCGAGGCCGGCCACGCCTACGCCGACACCGCACTCGACCACGGCGTCCACGTGGTGATGGTCAGCAAGGAGGTCGAGTCGGTCGCCGGCGTCGCCCTGAGTGCGAAGGCCCGCGCCGCCGGCCTGCGCTACCTGCCGGGTGACGGCGACCAGCCCGCGAACCTGCTGCGCCTGGTCGCGTGGGTGCTCGAGTGCGGTTTCGACGTCGTGGCCCTCGGCAAGTCGGGCGAGTACGACCTCGCCTTCGACCCCGCCACGGGCGTCGTCGACCAGGCGGGCACGACCGTCGACGCGCCGGCCCTCGCGTCGTTGCTCGACCTGGGCGACGACCCGGTCGCCACCGTCGAGGCACGCTCCGCCGCCGTGGCCGGCCTGAAGCGCGCCGCGGCCGCGGACTCGTGCGAGATGGCCGTCGTGTCGCTCTACACGGGCGCCCGCGCCGACGTCGAGGCCATGCACTACCCGGTCGCCCGTCCCGACGAGCTCGCCGACCTCTACACGGCACGCGAGGACGGCGGCCTGCTCGGGCGCACCGGCGTCGTCGACGTGTTCTCGATGCTCCGCCTGCCGGGGGAGGCGAGCTTCGCCGGCGGCGTGTTCGTCATCGTCCGCACCGGCGACCCCGTCACGTGGGAGACGCTGCGCGGCAAGGGCCACGTCGTCAGTCGCGACGGCGGTCACGCCTGCATCTACTGGCCGTACCACTTCATGGGCGTCGAGACCCCGCTGACCGTCGCCGCGGCCGTCGACGGGACCTCCCGCCTGCCCGAGCCCCGCCAGCACACCGTCCTCGCCGCCCGCGCCACCGGTGCGCTGTCGGCCGGCACCGACTTCCGCGTCGAGGGGCACCACCACGAGATCGCGGGCGTCGCTCCCGTGATCGTCGACCCCGACGACGCCGGCGTCGCCCCCTACTACCTGCTCGGCGGTGCACGGCTCGTGGCCGACGTCGCCCCTGGTGCGCTCGTCCGACTGGACGACCTCGCCGACGTGCCCGAGGCGGCGCTGGCCGCCTACCGGGCCGGGCTCGCGCTGGGTCGCTGACCTCCCGGATCGCCGACCCGCGCCTCCTCTGCTCTTCCCCACCACCCCGCCAGACCCCGAACCAGGAGATCGACGACGATGCCCTACACCCCCGACCCGACCGACCCGACCCCGGCGGCGACCTCGTGAGCGTCGAGCTCGTCGCCCTGGTCGTCCTCGTGGCCGTCTTCGCCCTCTCGGCGATCCGCAACGTGCACATGGGGGCACTGGCGCTCGTCGCCGCCCTGCTCGTCGGCGTGCTCGTCGTGGGCGAGAGCCTCGACGACGTCCTCGGCGGGTTCCCGGTCGACGCCCTGCTGATCCTGCTCGGCATCACCTACCTGTTCGGCATCGCCCGCGAGACCGGGGTGGTCGACTGGCTCGTCGACCGCTCGGTCGGGCTGATCGGCGACCGCGTCGCGCTCATCCCTTGGGCGATGTTCGTCATCGGCACCCTCGTCGCCTGCCTCGGCACGTCGCACGCCGCGTTCACGATCGTGCCGATCGCGATGAGCCTGGCCCACAAGCACAAGATCCACTCGACGATGATGGGCATCGTCATGAGTTCGGCCATCGTCGGTGGCGCCCTCGCCCCGACGAGCATCAACGGCATCACGGTCATGACCGTGGCGCGGGCGTCGGGCATCGCGTACGACCCGGGCCTGATGTTCGGGCTCTCGGTCGGCATCAACACGCTCGTCGTGCTCGTCGCGTTCTTCCTCTTCGGCGGACGCGAGCTGATCGCCCGCACCCGGGCCGCGGGCGCCGCCCGGGCGGCGTCGTCGGCCGGCGGGGTCGGCGGCACGGGCACCGGTGCCGGTGGCGTCGTCGGTCGGAGCGGTCGGGGCGGCACCGCCGTCGTGACCGAGCAGGCCACCGCCACCCGTCTCGGCGCGTACCAGGTCGTCGTGCTGGTGAGCATCCCCGTGCTGATCGTCGGCTTCTTCACCATCACGCTGCTCGACGTCGACCTGAACCTCGGCGCGGTGGCCCTGACGCTCGCGGTCTTCCTCGCCTTCGTGAAGCCCGACGTCGGCCGCGCGTCGCTGGCCCGCGTCGACTGGAACACGATCCTGCTGCTCGGCGGCATCATCACCTACGTCGGCGTCCTGACGCGACTCGGTGCGATCGACCAGCTCGGCGAGGTCGCCCGGTCGGTCTCGTCGCCGCTGCTCGCCGCGTTCGTCATCTGCGTCATCGCGGGTCTCGTGTCGGCCTTCGCCTCGACCATCGGCATCCTCGGCGCGCTCATCCCGCTCGCCGTGCCGCTGCTCGTGCCCGGCGGCGGGCTCGAGATGACCGGCTTCATCTACGCCCTGGCGATCTCGGCCTCGCTCGTCGACTGCGCACCGTTCGGCACGACCGGAGCCACCATCGTCGCCTCGGGCGTCGAGGACGAGCGCCCCCGCCTCTACCGGCACCTCACCCGGTGGGGCCTGTCGATGGTCGTCATCGGGCCGGTCGTCACGCTGCTGTTGTTCGTGGTGCCGTTCCTCTGGGCCTGAGAGGTCGGGCTTGAGAGGTCGGGCCTGACGGGTCGGGCCTGACGGCCTCGAGGACGCAGGAGGCGCGGGTCGGGTGACCGCGCCTCCTGCGTCTCCGTCTCGACTGCGACGACGGCCCCCGGACTCCGTCGCGACGACACCCAAACGGGGGAGGCGGGTGGCTCCGAAGACATGCCCGGGTGCCGCCTAGGGCACCCCGTGCCCGACCCGCCGTGGCACGCCGTCAGCGGCCCGAACCGCTGGCACCGTCGGGAGCCCGGACTTCCGACACGGGGCTCTGGTGTCAAGGGCGACACCGGGGTCTGCGGGGGCTCAGGCGAAGGCGAGTCGGAGTCGCTCGACCACGATCGGATCGACGCCGGCGACGCGGCAGACGAGAGGGTCGCCCTCGATCAGGCTCAAGGCGGCACGGATGCGGCGCCGCTCGGTGTCGGTGGCGTCCGACGCCACTCGATCACGCCGTGAGACGAGCGACCCGAGGGTGGCGATGTCGACGAGGTGTCTCGTGTGGTCGTCGCCCGGGATCTCGACGGCCGCGGCCTTGGCGAGGAGTGCGCCCTGCAAGGTCGGTCTCGAGACGACGCCGTCACGCCCGTTCACCCGGACCTCGATCGGGCGAGCGCGGTCGAGGGCTCCCTGCGCGCCTGGAGCCGCGAGGGTGGTGCCGCCTCCGACCCCGCGGCGCGACGACGCCCGCTCGCCGAGGAAGCGCGGGACGAGGACGTCGATCTGCGCCTCACCGCGGACCCAGCGGTGCTGGTGGCCTTCGAAGCTCTCGCCGTCCGCCACGAATCCGCGGTCCCTCAGGAGCGTCGTGAAGCGCATCAACATCGTCGGGTGCGCCCGGACGTCGAGCACCGCATCGGCGTCGTCCGTGGGGCGAGACGGTGTGGCGCCTCGCTCCCAGCAATGCGACTGGACCATCTGGCCACCGACGAGTGCCCAGCCGAGCGGCAGGCGGGCGTGCAGTTCGAACAGGGCGTGCCAGGCTTCGGCCTGAGCGGGGTGGAGCGGGGAGCCACGATCATCGATGGCCCCCGAGGATCAACCGGTCGGCGGCAGCTCGTTCACGTGGCCCGGCGCTGGTCGCCAGGTCGGCGATCAGGGCGCCTGACGTCAGCGGGCCGAGTGTGCCACCGTCGTGGACCCTCAGCAGGACGTTCGGTCGGCGGGACGGCACGAGAAGGTACTCGTGCGCCAGGGCGTCGAGATCGGCATGCGACACGTGTGCTTCGAACCGACCCCCGTCGCTCATGCCCGACCGGTCGTCGCTGCTGCCCCCCGGCGTGAGTCGGGCGTCTCGTCGCAGGTCGGGGAGGTCGGCTGTCGGCGCCTCGAACTCCCGGGCCTCGGGGTACGCCGCCCGCAGCCAGACGGCGAGGCGCTCGGACGGCTTCGTGCTCTGCCGCAGTTCATCGACGCGGGCGAGCGTCCGGCCGCGTTCACTGGACGACAGCCCGCCGGCCCACCCGGGGTCACCGGTCAGCCGGGCCAGAAGGGCGTCGGCCGACCGGCGCGAGAGCGGTCGGCCCGGCAGGTGCCGGTGCGGAACCGCGTCGTCGATCAACCATCGCCCGCCGACCCACCGGGCGTCGATCAAGCCGGCCGCCGCGGCCGCCTGGGCACGCCGGGTCGAGATGTCGTGACTCTTCGCGTACTCGGACGCACTCACCTCGGCCATGGTGACCACAACCGTACGCGACCACGAATGATTGTGGAAGGACGATCGAAAGAGTCAGTCCATCCTGGACGGATGTCGGGCTTCGTCGACCTGCACCACAAGGCGAAGCGGCGAGATCACCGCCGCGGCGGCCCCGTCGTGCCGCGCACCACGAGCCGCGTCGGCAGCTGCACCTCGGGCGTCGGGGGCGTTCCTCCGTCGAGCATCGTGAAGAGCATCCCGGCGGCGGCGCTGCCGAGGCGCTGCATCGGTTGCTGGACGGTGGTCAGCGGCGGTGACTCGCGCGAGGCCTCGGGGATGTCGTCGAAGCCGACGATGCTGAGGTCGTCGGGGACGCGCAGGCCGAGGTCGAGGGCGGTGCGCAGCAGGGCGATGGCCGAGAGGTCGTTGGCGGCGAAGACCGCGGTCGGCCGCTCGGCGGTGGTCAGCAGCGAACGAGCCGCCTGTCGCGAGGCGGTGAGCTCGAAGTCGCCGTTGCGGGTCAGGCCGGGGTCACGGGTGATGCGGGCCGCCCGCAGCGCCTGCACGTAGCCCGCCTCGCGCAACGACGCCGAGCGGAGGTCGGGGCGCCCGGCCAGGAAGCCGATGCGACGGTGGCCCAGGCCGATCAGGTGCTCGACCGCGAGCAGGGCGCCGCCGCGACTGTCGGCCTCGACCGAGGGCAGGTCGGTCCGCCCGGTGTGCGGGTCGACGGCCACCACGGGGATGCTGACGGTCGTGGTCAGCACCGACGGCGTGACGAGGATCGCCCCGTCGATCAGCGTGCCGCTCAGGCGGCTGAGCGAGCGGCGCTCCCACCCGGTGTTCTCGCCGCGGTGCGCGCCGCTGTAGGCCAGCAGGTCGTACTCGGCCCCCCGTGAGCGGACGGCCGCGCCGACGCCCTTCAGCACCTCGGAGCTGAACGGCTCGAAGTCGGCCACGAGCACGCCGATCACGCCCGTGCGCCGGGCCCGCATGCTGCTGGCGACGAGACTCGACTCGTAGCCGAGCTCGTCGACGGCGGCCATCACCCGCTCGACCGCCTGCGCCGAGACGCCGTAGCGGCCGTTCACGGCCTTCGACACGGTCGCGACCGAGACCCCGGCCGCCCGTGCCACGTCGTTGATCGTCACCCGGGGCGTCATCACGTCGGCAGCCTAGCGCCGACCGAAATGGTTTTCGAAAACGTTTGACACCCGTCCCGCGATTTTTCACACTGACTCCACGCCGCGCATCGGAGCACGGCACGCTCGGTCGACCACGGCCGCTCAACGAAGAGGAAAAGGTGGAACCATGACCACATCTCGACGGCTCCTGGCCGGGTCTGCGGCCCTGCTGATCGGAGCGGGACTGCTGACCGGCTGCAGCGGCGGGGCGGGGGGCGGGGCCGACGACGGCACGCTCACCCTCTGGCAGAACTCGACGACCGGCCCCGGCCAGGACTTCTGGACGGCCACCGCGGCCGACTTCGAGAAGGCCAACCCGGACGTGAAGATCGACGTCCAGACCGTGCAGAACGAGGACTTCGACGGCAAGCTGCAGACCGCCCTCAACTCGGGCGACGCGCCCGACGTGTTCCTGCAGCGTGGCGGTGGCAAGCTGCAGGCCATGGTCGCGGCCGGCCAGGTGAAGGACATCACCGATGTCATCTCCGACGACGCGAAGGACCAGATCAGCGAGGGCACCTTCGGGTCCGGCTCGATCGACGGCAAGGTCTACTCGATGCCCGTCGCCGTTCTGCCCGGCGGGTTCTGGTACAGCCAGGACCTCTTCGACGCGGCCGGCATCACCGAGGCCCCGAAGACGATGGACGAGCTCGACCAGGCCGTCACCGCGCTCAAGGGCTCGGGCGTCTCGCCCGTCGCCCTCGGCGGCAAGGACGCCTGGCCGGCCGCCCACTGGTACTTCTTCTTCGCCCTGCGCGCCTGCAGCTCGGACGTGCTCGAGCAGGCCGCGGCCGACCGTGACTTCAGTGACGACTGCTGGGTGAAGGCCGCCCAGGACCTCGCCGACTTCCGCGACACCGAGCCCTTCAACGACGGGTTCCTGACGACGGCGGCCCAGCAGGGCGCCGGCAGCTCGGCGGGCCTCATCGCCAACCACCAGGCCGGCATGGAGCTCATGGGTGCCTGGAACCCCGGGGTCATCGCCTCGCTCACGCCCGACGCTCAGCCCCTGCCCGACCTGGGCTGGTTCCCCTTCCCCGCCGTCGACGGCGGTGACGGCGAGGCCGGTGCCATCATGGGCGGCGTCGACGGGTACTCGTGCTCGGCCGGTGCCCCCGACTCGTGCGTCGACTTCCTGAACTACCTGGCGACCCCCGACGTGCAGACGGCCTACTACAAGGCCTTCAACGCGCCTCCCGTGAACACGGTCGCCCAGGAGTCGGTCACCGAGCCCTACCTGCAGGACGTGCTCAGCGCCTACAACGACGCCCCGTTCGTCTCGCAGTGGCTCGACACCGTCTACGGCCTGAACGTCGGCAACGCGATGAACGTCGCCGTGGTCGACCTGCTGTCCGGCGACGGCACGCCGCAGCAGTTCGTCGACGCCGTCGACGCCGCCGCCAAGAAGGCGTAGGCCCCGTCGTGAGCCTCCGCGAACCCGCCGTGCGGCCCGCCGCACCGTCGCGGGCTCACGCCACCGCCGGGGGCGACGCAGTCGCGTCGCCCCCGGCGGCCTCCCGGGCCGTGTCCCGGAAGGGGCGTGGCGCCCGCGCCCTCGAGATCGCCCTGCTGGTCGGACCCGCCCTCGTGGTGTTCCTGGCCTTCGTGGTGTTCCCCATCGTGATGGCCGCCTACTACGGCTTCTTCAGCTGGCAGGGCTTCGGCCCGCCGACCGACTTCGTCGGGTTCCGCAACTACGTCACGATCTTCCAGGACCCCTCCTTCCTCGACGCGCTGCGGCACAACGCGACCATCGTCGTGCTGTCGCTCGTGCTGCAGGGCCCGGTCGCCATCGGCCTGGCGCTGCTGCTCAACCGCAAGCTGCGGGGACAGTCGCTGATCCGCGTGCTGATCTTCGTGCCGTACGTCATCAGCGAGGTCGTCGTCGGCACGGGCTGGAGCCTCATGCTGCAGGGCAGCGGCGCCGTCAACGACCTGCTGACGAAGGTCGGCCTCGGCTCGTTCGCCACCGACTGGCTCGCCGACCCGAACATCGCCATCTGGACCCTGCTGGTGATCATCACCTGGAAGTACGTCGGCTTCGCGGTCATCCTCTTCCTCGCCGGCCTGCAGGGCGTTCCCGAGGAGCTCAGCGAGGCCGCGGCCATCGACGGCGCGAGCTGGTGGCAGATCCAGCGCCGCATCACGCTGCCGCTGCTCGGACCGACCCTGCGCATCTGGGCCTTCCTGTCGATCATCGGCTCGCTGCAGCTGTTCGACCTCGTCTACATCATCTGGGGCCAGTACATCGCGGCCACCGCCGGCACCTCGACCATGGCGACCTACATGGTGGCCAACGGTCGCACCTCGGGCAGCTACGGCTACGGCAACGCCGTCGCGGTCGTGCTGTTCCTCATCTCGCTCGTCGTCGCCCTCGTCTACCAGCGCTTCGTGCTGCGACGCGACACGGCCGGGGCCGTCACGACCTCGGCCACCACCGCAGGAGAAGAACGATGACCGCCAGCACCCTGCCCGCCCGCCCCCGCGGCGGCGCCGCCGTCCCGGCCGCACCCCGGCCGACGAGGCGGAGGAGGCGCGGCATCGCCGACCCCGGCCGCGGCGTCGCGTACGTGGTCGCGGCGGTCGTCATCGTGGCGATGCTCGCGCCCGTCGCGTTCATCGTGATCGGCGGCTTCCGCACCAACGCCCAGATCACCACGGACCCGTCGGGGTTCCCGAGCCCGTGGCAGGTCGGCAACTACCTCGACGTGCTCACCGGCGGCACGTTCTGGCGTCAGGTCGGCAACTCGCTGATCTCGGCGGGCGCCACCACGATCGGCACGGTCGCCCTCGGCCTCGCGGCCAGCTACGTGCTCGCCCGTTACCGGTTCGCCGGCCGCGGCGTGCTTTACGCGCTCTTCGCCGCGGGCCTGATGTTCCCCATGACGGTGGCCATCACGCCGCTGTACCTGGTGATCCGCGACCTCGGGCTGACGAACTCGTTGGCCGGCGTGATCCTGCCGCAGATCGCGTTCGCCCTGCCGACGACGATCATCATCCTCGTGCCCTTCCTCCGCGCGATCCCCGACGAGATCGAGGAGGCCGCCTTCATCGACGGCTGCAGCCGCCTCGGCTTCTTCTTCCGCATGGTGGTGAGGCTGTCGCTGCCCGGCGTGATCACGGTGGGCATCCTCGCCTTCATCGGAGCCTGGAACTCGTACCTGCTGCCGCTGTTCATCCTCAACGACCCGTCCACCTTCACGCTGCCCCTCGGCGTGCAGGCGTTCTCGTCGCAGTACTCGGTCGACACCGCCCGGGTGCTGGCCTTCACGGCCCTGTCGATGCTGCCGGCACTGGTCTTCTTCAGCCTCTTCGAACGCCGCATCGTCGGCGGGCTCACCGGGGCGGTCAAGGGATGACCGCCACCGACGCCGCGACCGTCACAGACCAGGAGGCGCGAGCCGACATGACCGACACCGCTCACCGACCGCAGGCCCTCGAGGTCGGCGAACCCCGCGCCTCCGACCGGGTGGCGTCGCTGCTGGCCGAGATGACCCTCGACGAGAAGCTGGCCCAGCTGGTGGGCTGGTGGGTCGACCAGGGGGCCGACAACGTGGCCCCGATGCAGGGCGAGATGGCGTCCTCGGGCGACTACGAGCAGGCCACCCGTCACGGGCTCGGCCACCTGACGCGGGTCTACGGGACGCGGCCGGTGGACCCGGCCGAGCGCGCCTCCTGGTTGTGGCGCGAGCAGCGCCGCCTGCGCGACGAGACCCGTCTGGGCATACCGGCGCTGGTGCACGAGGAGTGCCTGACCGGGCTCGCGGCCTGGCAGGCCGCCACGTTCCCGACGCCGCTGGCCTGGGGGGCGTCGTTCGACCCCGAGCTGGTCGAGCGCATGGCCCGCCTGATCGGCGGCTCGATGCGCGACCTCGGCGTGCACCAGGGCCTCGCGCCGGTGCTCGACGTGATCCGCGACCCGCGCTGGGGACGCGTCGACGAGTGCATCGCCGAGGACCCCTACGTCGTCGGCACGATCGGCACGGCCTACGTCACGGGGCTGCAGGCGGCCGGCGTCCACGCGACGCTCAAGCACTTCGTCGGGTACTCGACCTCGGCGGCGGGTCGCAACCACGCCCCGGCGCAGGTCGGGCCGCGCTTCGTCGAGGACGTCCTGCTGCCGCCGTTCGAGATGGCCGTCCTCGACGGGGGCGTGCGCTCGGTGATGAACTCGTACGCCGAGATCGACGGGGTGCCCGTCGCCGGGACGCCGTCGTACCTCACCGACGTGCTGCGTCGACGGTGGGGCTTCGACGGGGTCGTCGTGTCGGACTACTTCTCGGTGGCCTTCCTGCAGGTGATGCACGCGGTCGCCGCCGACCGGGGCGAGGCCGCCGCCCTGGCCCTCGAGGCCGGCATCGACGTCGAGCTGCCCACCGGCGACGCCTACCTCGAGCCCCTCGCCGAGCGGGTCCGCTCGGGGCAGGTCGACGAGGCGCTCGTCGACCGGGCGGTGCTGCGCGTCCTCGCCGAGAAAGAGGACCTTGGCCTGCTCGACGAGACGTTCGAGACGCCGCCGCCGACCTCGATCGACCTCGACTCCGCCGAGCACCGCGCGGTGGCGCGCCGACTGGCCGACGAGTCGGTCGTCGTGCTGACCAACGACGGGGTGCTGCCGCTGGTCCGGGGTGGGGGCGACGTCGGTGCGGCTCCCGCGTCGATCGCCGTCCTCGGGCCGAACGGCGACAGCGCCGAGGCCCTGATGGGCTGCTACTCGTTCGTCAACCACGTGCTCGCGCACCATCCCGGCGTACCGCTCGGCATCGAGCTGCCGACGGTGGCCGACGCGCTGCGGGCCGAGCTGCCCGCGGCCGAGGTCGTCGTCGAGGGCGGCTGCGACGTCGAGGGCGACGACCGGTCCCGGATCGCCGCCGCCGTCGAGGCCGCCCGCGCCTCGGAGGTCGCGATCGTCGTCGTCGGCGACCGGGCCGGCCTCTTCGGCCGCGGCACCGTGGGCGAGGGCAACGACGTCGAGAGCCTCGAGCTGCCGGGGGTGCAGCGCGAGCTCGTCGAGGCCGTCGTCGCGACGGGCACGTCCACCGTCGTGGTCGTGCTCTCGGGCCGGCCCTACGCCGTGGGCTGGGCGATCTCGGGCGCGTCCGCTCCCGCGGCCGTCGTGCAGGCGTTCTTCCCGGGGGAGGAGGGCGGCGCCGCCGTCGCCGGCGTGCTGACCGGCAGCGTCGAGCCGTCCGGGCACCTGCCCGTGTCGCTGCCGCGCTCGGCCGGGGCGCAGCCCTTCTCGTACCTGCACCCGGTGCTCGGCGGGCCGTCCGAGGTGACGAGCGCCGACAGCACGCCGGTGCTGCCGTTCGGCCACGGCCTGTCGTACACCTCGTGGCGCCGCTCCGACCTGGTCGTCGACTCGGCCGACGTGCCGGCCGGCGGCTCGTTCGTCGCGTCGGTCACCGTCGCCAACACCGGCGACCGCCCCGGCACCGACCTCGTGCAGCTCTACGCGCACGACGTCGTCGGCTCGGTGACCCGACCGGTCGCCCAGCTGCTCGGCTACGCCCGCGTCGCCCTCGAGCCCGGCCAGGAGGCGCGGGTCGCCTTCCGCGTCCCGACCTCCCGCCTGGCGCTGACCGACCGCCACCACCGGCGGGTCGTCGAGCCCGGCGACGTCGAGCTCTGGGTCGGCGGCTCGTGCGCCGAGCGCGAGACCGAGGCGGCCGTGCGGATCACGGGCGAGGCGTACCCGGTCACGATCGCCGACGAGCGCATCGTGGGCGTCGAGATCGAGGCGCTCGCCGGCGCCTGAGCCGCGCCTCCTCGGGTGGCCGATCCGCGCCTCCTGCGCTCGAGGACCCAGTTCCGAACCGTGCACCCCGTCGCTCTCGGGTACACGGCTCGGAACCGGGTCCATCGTGGGCTGCGGGGGAGCAGGCGGGAGGCGCGGTGCGGCGACCCCGGTCAGGGCACAGTAAGGCGACACGTGTAGCGTTACCGCCGACCGTGCACCGTCGCACGGCGACTGGCCCGGCGCCGTGTCGGGCCCCGCACACGAGAGAACCGGAGCCCTTCCCATGCAGCGTTTCACCGACAAGGTCGTCCTCGTCACCGGCGGGGGGTCCGGCCTCGGCCGTGCCGCCGCCGTCCGCCTAGCGAGCGAGGGGGCGAAGCTCGCCCTCGTCGACGTCTCGGAGAAGGGCCTCGCCGACTCCGAGGCCGCCGTGCTCGAGGCCGTCGCGGGCGCCGAGGTGCTGACCGTCGTGGCCGACGTCTCGAGCGAGGACGACGTGGCCCGCTACGTCTCGGCCACCGTCGAGCGCTTCGGCCGCATCGACGGGTTCTTCAACAACGCCGGCATCGAGGGCAGGCAGAACCTCACCGAGCGGTTCGGCGCCGACGAGTTCGACAAGGTCGTGTCGATCAACCTGCGCGGGGTGTTCCTCGGCCTCGAGAAGGTGCTCGGCGTCATGCGCGCCCAGGGCGACGGCGGTGCCGTGGTCAACACCGCGAGCGTCGGTGGCATCCGTGGCGTCGGCAACCAGTCGGGTTACGCCGCCGCCAAGCACGGCGTCGTCGGCCTGACCCGCAACTCGGCCGTCGAGTACGGCGAGTTCGGCATCCGCGTCAACGCGATCGCGCCCGGCGCGATCTGGACCCCCATGGTCGAGGCCTCGATGCGCCAGATCGACGCCGACGACCCCAAGGGCGCCGCCGAGCAGTTCATCCAGGTCAACCCGACCAAGCGCTACGGCGAGGCCGCCGAGATCGCCTCGGTCGTGGCGTTCCTGCTCTCGGACGACGCCACGTACGTCAACGCGGCGGTCGTGCCGATCGACGGCGGGCAGTCCGCGAAGTACTGACGCAGGGGGCGGTGGCGTCCCGGGATGTCGCCCCGCGCCTCCTGAGCCCTCGAAGCCCGTCCACGATGACGGACCCCGAGAGATCGGGGTTCGTCGTCGTGATCGGGGTTCGTCGTCGTGCCGACGAGCAGCGCGTCAGCGGACGGTGACCTTCACCGCCTTCGAGACGCTCGTCGACACCGTGGCGGTCCCCGCGTACGAGGCCGACAGCGAGTACGTGCCCGCCTTGGTGAACTTCGACACGGGCACGGTGACCTTGCCCGCGCCGGTCGCCGGCAGCTTCGCGCTGCCCACGACGCGGGTGCCGACCTTCACGGTGACGGTGCCGGTGGGGTTGCGCACGCCCTTGGCCGCCACCGTGACCGTGACGCTCGGCGCGGTGTTCCTCTTGACCGAGGTCGTCCCCGTCGCGAGGGCGCTGGTCGACGGCGCCTTCGTCACGGTCAGGGTCGCCGTGCCGCTCGTCGACGCGGCGATCGACGCGTCGCGCGGCGTGAAGGTCGCCACGAGGCGGTGCGTGCCCACGGCCGTCGTCGCGGGCACCGCGTAGCTCGCCTTGCCGCCCGAGACCGCGACCTGCGCCACGCGTCGGCCGTCGAGCGACACGGCCACCGTGCCGGTGGGTGCGACCCCGGCCACGCCGGTGACGGCGACCGTCGCGGTGACCGGCGACGTGCCGTAGGGCTGCGTGCTGCGGTTGAGCGTCAGCTTCGCGGTCGAGGCGGCCTTGTCGACCGTGACCGTCACCGTCGCCGAGTCCGACCCGGCCTGGGCGGCGGTGTCGGGGACGAAGGAGGCGCGGAGCGGGTGGGCACCCGCGGCGGTCGTCCCCGGCAGGGTCACCGCGGCCCGTCCGTCGGTGCCGACCCGCACGGAGCCGACCGTGGTGGAGCCGTCCCGCACCGTCACGGTGCCGGTCGGGGCGGACCCGTCGGCCGTCGTCACCCGCGTCGTGGCCGTGACGCGCGTCGGCGAGCCGTAGGTCTGACGCGTGCGGTCGACCGACAGCGTGCTCGTCGTGGCGGTGGCGGGCGCCGGGGTGGGGGCGACGGTGGGCGTCTGCTTCGCGGCGCCCGCGAGCGTGACGTCGAGCACCGCGCCTCCGGACGGCGACATCGACCGGACCGACACGGTGAAGCCGGAGTCCGCGCTCGTGAACGACTCGCCCGCGTCGAGGTGCGTGTCGCGACGGCTGGGGTCGGCCTTCGCGTCGAGGCCGACGGCCAGGGCGACGGTCGAGGTGACGGAGCCCGAGAAGGTGAGGGGGCGCAGCACGCGCACGCTGCCCGTGGCCTTGTCGCTGGTCAGCGCACAGCGGGTGAAGCCCGGTGCGACGAGCGCGCACGACGACGAGCGGCCGCCGAACTCGGCGCTGGTGGCGTCCTGGCCGGTGGCGGTCCGGTACTCGAGGTAGTAGTCCTGCCCGCTGATCGGGTCGACGACCTTGACGGCCCGGCCCGTCGCGGCGCCGTCGAGCGAACCGACGACGACCTGGCGGGTGGTGCCCGCCCCGCTGAGCGTCGTGACGTCGGTCAGGTACCCGGCCCGCACCCGCTGCACGGACGACAGGTGGGGTCGGGCCGACGAGACCGAGTAGCCCATGATGTCGAGGAAGTCGCCGTACTCGAGCACGGGGCAGGCGGCCGGGGTGTCGGTGGACGTGGCGTAGCGGTAGTCGCCGGCCGCCCCGTCGAACGAGGTCGTGCTGCGGCACATGCCGGCGCCGGCGTGGCCGAAGCCGAGGTTGTGGCCGAACTCGTGCAGCAGCACGGGGACGCCGAGTGCGGTGCCCGTGCCGTACGAGCTGAAGATCTCGCCGCCGTCCCCGCCGACCGTGCCGAACGCGGTCGTGCCGCAGGTCTCCCGCGTCAGGACGAGCAGGTGCTCGTTCGTGCCGGCCCAGGCGTACCGGGCGAACCGGCCGTCGAAGGCCGAGGTGTGCACGGTGTTGAGCACCGTCGAGGGGTTGCACGAGGCCTGGTCGAGCGGGCGCGTCTCGATGCCGCCGAGCGTCACGTCGACGGTGTGCCCGGACTCCTCCCACCAGTAGTCGTGCAGCTGGGCGACCGCGGTGCGGATCGAGGCCTCGTCGGGAGGCGTGGCGGAGTCGTCCGAGGTCGTGGCCGTCACCGTGGCGACGCTCACGTAGACGGGGTGGGTCGTCACGGTCGAGGCGCGCGACACGTCGTCGTCGGTCTGCGCCCGCATCAACGGTGCGGCGGGGACCTCGACCATGTCGTCCGAGAGGTCGGCCGTCACGCCCGCGGGCGAGGCGGCGGCCGCCACCACGGGAGGCGCGTCGTCGGTGGGTGAGGACGCGGCCTGGGCCGGGGTGGTCGCCAGGGCGGTGAGCAGCAGTGCGGCCACGGCGGTCGTCGCCGCGAGGCGGCGGGTCGGGGACGAGGACATGGGAGGACTCCGGGGCTGTCTCGGCGCGCGGGTCGTCACCGAGGGTGGTGGGCCTCCGGCGGACGTCGGGGAACGCCGGAGGTCCTGCCGCCTCGACGGACGTCGGGGGACGCCGAGGCGGCAGGGATTCCTCCGGCGGACGTCGGGGAACGCCGGAGGGGTGACGGCCTGAGCCGTCGACGGGGGTTCATGCCCGTGCATGGAACACAACCACCGTCGTGTCCCGTCGCGAACCCCCCGTCCGAGGACGGGGCACCCCCAGAACAGGAGCGTTCGGAACCACGGCGGACGCGCCTCCCCTGTCTGGGTGTCAGCCCGGACCGTCGGGGCGCCGGGGTATATCGTCCGGGTGTCGTTCGACCCCGTTCCACCCTCGAGAAGGAGAACACCATGAACAAGACGTCATCCGCCGGCACCTTCGGCACGGGCACCGGCCTCGACGGCATGTGGCAGGCCATGGAGCAGCTGCGGTCGACCTTCGACCGCCGTGAGGGCACCCGCGCGCCGCGGGGCGAGGTGCGCGCCGCGATCCTCGCGCTGCTGGCCGAACGGCCCATGCACGGCTACCAGATCATCCGCGAGATCGAGGACCGCAGCGGCGGCGACTGGAAGCCCAGCGCCGGCTCCGTCTACCCGACCCTGCAGCTGCTCATCGACGAGGGCCTCGTCACCGCCGAGGAGACCGACGGTCGCAAGGTGCACTCGCTCACCGAGGCCGGCCGTGCCGTCGCCGGAGCCGACGACTCCATGCCGTTCGGTGCCGCCGGACCCTCGTCGAGCGACCGGTACACGGCGCTGCCCAAGGCCGGCGTCGACCTCGCCCGCGCCACGGCGCAGGTCGGACGCTCGGGTTCGCCCGAGCAGGTGGACGAGGCCGTGGCGGTGCTGGACGACGCCCGGCGTCGCATCTACTCGATCCTCGCCCGAGACTGACGCGGGTGTCGTCCGCCGGACACGATCCGTCCCGTCCCGCCTTCCAGGACGCCGCGGGTCGCGCCCGATACCGCCGCATCCTCCGCTTCGCCTCGCGCCACCTGGCCGTCACCTGGTGGTTCGAGCTCGTGCTGCCGCGCTTCGGCCTGAGGCGGGTGGCCGAACGCACCAGGGCGCGGCGCATGCGCCGCTTCGCACGGGGGTTCCACGCCCTCGCCCTCGACCTCGGCGGTCTGATGATCAAGGTCGGCCAGTACCTGTCGTCACGCCTCGACGTGCTGCCGCCCGAGATCACGAAAGAGCTCGAGGGCCTGCAGGACGAGGTCACGCCCGTGCCGTTCGAGGGCATCAGGGCGCTCGCCGAGGCCGAGCTCGGTCGACCCCTCGAGCGGGTCTTCACCTCGGTGGCCCCGTCGCCCATCGCCGCGGCCTCGCTCGGTCAGGCGCACCGGGCGACGCTCGGCCCGGCCGACTCGGCCGACACCGGACTGGACGCCGTCGTGCTCAAGGTCCAGCGGCCCGGCATCGACGCGATCGTCGACGTCGACCTCGCGGCCCTGCGTCGCGTGGGCGGCTGGCTCAGCCACGTCCGGCTCGTGTCCGACCGGGTCGACGCCCCCGCGCTCGTCGAGGAGTTCGCCCGCACCAGCCTGGAGGAGATCGACTACCTCAACGAGGCGGCCAACTCGGCCCGCTTCGCGGCCGACTTCGCCGGTGACGACCGGGTCAGCGTGCCCGAGGTCGTCTGGGAGCGCACGACGCGGCGGGTGCTCGTGCTCGACGACGTCTCGGCGATCAAGATCACCGACGTCGAGGCGCTGGCCGCGGCGGGCATCGACCCGGCCGACGTCGCGCCGGTCTTCGCCGAGGTGATGTTCGACCAGCTCTTCACCCACGGGTTCTTCCACGCCGACCCGCACCCCGGCAACATCTTCGTGACCCCTGTGCCCGACGCGGTGGACGGGGCGCGACCGTGGAAGCTCACCTTCATCGACTTCGGCATGATGGGCGAGGTGCCCACGGGCACCCGCAACGGGCTCCGCAAGCTGCTCATCGCCGCGGCGTCGCGCGACGGCTCGGGCATGGTCGCCGCGATGCGCGATCTCGGCGTCCTGCTGCCGAACGCCGACACCGTCGGGCTCGAACGGGCCGTGAGCGCGACCTTCGCCCGGTTCGGCGGCATGGGCTTCGCCGAGCTGCGTCAGGTCGACCCCCGCGAGTACCGCGAGTTCGCCGGTCAGTTCGGCGACCTCATCCGATCGCTGCCGTTCCAGCTGCCCGAGGACTTCCTGCTCGTCCTGCGGGCGATGACGCTGACGTCGGGCGTCGCGAGCGCCCTCGACCCGAGCTTCAACCTCTGGGACTCGGTCGAGCCGTACGCGGCACAGCTGATCCGTGACGAGAGGGGCAACGCGGTGCAGGACGTCGCACGGCGCGCCCTCGACGCCGCGTCCGTCGCCGCCCGGTTGCCCGGCCGCCTGGACGGTCTCGTCGACCGACTGCAGGACGGGTCGCTCGAGGTGGGCAGCCCGCGCATCGAGCGGCAGCTCGGGCGCATCGAGCGGGTGGCGCGCCGCGTCGTCTCGGCCGTGCTCTTCGGGGCGCTGCTCGTCGCCGGGGCCGTGCTGCGCAGCGGCGACGACGTGCTCGGCACCGTGCTGATGGTCGCCTCGGCGGTGCCGTTGCTGCACGCCCTGCTGGCCGGCCGCGGGCGCTGACGGCGCGGCTCGGGGCCCGAACGGGGTACAGGGGGTTCCCCCTCACTGGGGACACCGGGACCCTTACCGACGTGACGATTCGTCGGTACTTTCGCATCATCGGCACCGTGCCGACTCGTCCGTGCCCCCTCCCGACCCGCACCACGGGGGCCCGACGCACCCCACCCGAAGGACTCCCCGACATGTCCCGATCGATCAGTCGCGCCCGCTGGACGCGCCGTGCCCGCTGGGCCGCCGTGCCCGTCGCCGTCATCGCCTCCGGAGCCATCATCTCGACGGCCTCGTACTCGGCCTTCTCCGCCACCACCTCGAACCCGACCAGCAACTGGTCGACCGGCACCGTGCAGCTCACGGACGACGACGCCGACGTGGCCCTGTTCTCGGCCTCGAACCTCGTGCCCGGCGACAGCGGCACGAAGTGCATCACGGTCACGTCGAAGGGCAGCGCGCCCTCGGCCGTCCGGCTCTACGGCACGTCGGCGACGACGACGAACTCGCTCTCGTCGTACCTCGACCTGACCATCCAGCAGGGCACCGGCGGTTCGAGCACCTCGTGCGACTCGTTCACCCCCGCCTCGCAGAACGCGCAGGTCTTCTCGGGCACGCTGGCCGACTTCGCGAGCCAGCGCACCGGCTACGCCGACGGCGCCCCCACGTGGTCGCCGGCCGGCACGACCGCCGAGTCGCGGTCGTTCAAGTTCTAGTACACGCTCAACCAGTCGACGCCGAACTCCGGTCAGGACTCCCGGGCCGCGATCGCCTTCACCTGGGAGGCCCAGACGCGCTGACCCGGTCGTCGACCCTCGTCGACCTCCGAGCCCGGCCACGCCGCCATGACGACCGCCACCGCCGACCAGCAGAGCCGGACCGCTCTGTCGTTCTGGGGTGCGCTGTGCCTGGCGACGACCGCGCGGGTCGTCCTCGCGACGGCCGTGTGCCTCCTGCTCTGGGCGGCCGTCCCGGCGCTCTGGGGCTGGTCGCCGACCACCGTCGTGTCGGGCTCGATGGCGCCCGCCATCGTCGCCGGCGACGTCGTCGTCGCGATGCCCGTCGCCACCGACGACCTCGACGCGGGCCAGGTGCTGCTCGTGGACGACCCCGACCGCGCCGGTGCGCTGCGCCTGCACCGCCTCGTCGACACCACCGACGACGGGCTGCGGTTGCGGGGTGACGCCAACGCCGACGTCGACTCGAGCCTGGTCCCGACCGAGGCGGTCCGCGGCGTGGGCGTGCTGCTCGTGCCGGCGATCGGCTCGGCGATGCTGTGGCAGGGCGGCGACCGCGTCCTGGGCGTGCTCGTCGTGTCGCTCGTCGTGCTGCTGTTGCTCGCCGCGACCCGGCTCGAGCCGACGACCGACGGCGTCGCCGACCCGCTCGCCCTCTCGCGTCACCGAGCGCGCACGCCCCCGACGGGGCGGACCCGCGTGGCGCGGGCCTCGGGCGCGGTGCTCGCGGTGGTCGCCGGGGTGGCCGTGCTCTTCGCCGTGGTCGGGTCGAGCCACGCCGCCTTCTCGGCCACGACGTCGACGCGCGCGTCCCTCGCCACCTCGCGCTTCGCCTGCCTCGACCGTCCGGTCGCCGCCCAGGCCCGGTTCGCGTACCAGTTCAACGACGGAGCCGGCACGACCGCCCGCGACGCGAGCGGCAACGGGCGCGCGGGGACGCTCACGCAGGGGGCCACGATCCGCGACGGCACCTGTGCGGCCGGCAACAGCCCCTTCGTGCGGCTCGACGGCGTGTCCGGTCAGATCACCACGGGGGAGAGCCTCGTCGGACCCCAGGTCTTCACCGTCGAGACGTGGTTCCGCACGACCACGACCACGGGCGGCAAGCTGATCAGCTTCGGCAACAGCCAGGCCGGGGCGTCGACCCAGTACGACCGCCACCTCTACCTGACCGACAAGGGCACCCTGATCTTCGGCGTCTACAACGCCGGCTACTTCTCGATCGAGAGTCCGCGGGCCTACACGGACGGCGCCTGGCACCTCGCCACGGTGACCCTGGGCCCGTCGGGCATGGTGCTCTACGTGGACGGCGCCAGCGTCGCCTCGTCGACCCAGTCCGCCGCCGAGAACTTCCGGGGCTACTGGCGAATCGGCTACGACGGGATGAACGGCGCCTGGCCGTCCATGCCGACGAGCAGGTACTACAAGGGCGACCTCGACGACACCACGGTCCTCGACGTGGCCTCGACGCCGGCCGAGGTCAGCGCCCGGTACTCGGCAGGCCGCTGACCGCGGCCCGGTGTGCCCCGGACTGGGCGTCGACCGCCGCGAGCGGACTCCGTAACGTCGATCCGTGATCCACGAGACCCATCCCGAACCGGCCCGGACACCCGCCGGGTCGACGGCCCCCAGCACCCCCAGCACCCCCACCACCCCGTTCGGCGCGCCCTCGGCCGCCGTCGGGCGGCGCATCGCCATCGTCGAGGCGGCCATGCGCGTCTTCACCGACAACGCGTTCCACGAGGCCTCGTTCGAACTCGTCGCCGAGGCCGCCGGCCTCCCGGTCAAGACCGTCCGCGACGAGTTCACGCACTGGCACGGCCTCGTCCTCGCGACCGTCGACCTCTGGGTCGGCCGGCGCACCCGACCGTTGATGCCCCTCGCCCAGACGCACGGCACGATCGCCCTGCTCCGCGCCATCGTGGCCGCCAACGCCGCCGAACCCGCCCTCATGCGACTGCTCAGCGCCGTCGTCAACGTCGCGGCGACCCCGGGCCACCCGGCCGCCCCGTTGCTGCACGACCAGTGGCAGCAGTTCTACCGGTTGGTCCACGCCTCGCTGGCCCGCGACGTCGAACTCGGACGCGAGCCCGACACGATGCAGCCGTCGTGCGGTGCCGAGCAGCTGATCGCCCTCTACGAGGGGCTGCAGCTGCAGTCGATGGTCCGACGCGACATGGACGTCGTCGCGTCCTTCGACCGGGCGGTCACGCGCCTCCGCGCCGGTTGGGGTTCGGTCTACGTCCCCCCGGCCTGGGACCTCGAACTGGTCTGAGGCGCCCCGCGCGGTCCGGGCCGCCGGTGGGGATCGGGGTACATCTGAGGCGAACTCATGGACAACCCCGCCTCATCGGCGTAGAAAGAACCCCACATCGCGTCTTACCAGCGCGGTGAAGGGGTGAGACTCCCCGCCGCCGGGCCCGACCGACCCGGCTGGAGACGCGACCGAAGAAGGTGCGCCGTGGATCAGACGGCCGAGACGACGACGAGGCGACCCGCCCCGCTCCGTCTCGCGCGCCTCCTCGGCCTCTCGGGGCTCGCCGCGATCGGCCTGGTCGGTCTCGGGCTCGCCTTCTCGTCGACGTCGGCCTCGGCCGACGAGGCTCCCTCGTCGCTCCTCGGCGGCGTGACCTCGGCCGTCGGCCAGGTCTCCGGCTCGCTCGACGCCCCCGTGGCCGCCGTGGGCCAGACCGCAGGAGGCGCGGTGTCGCAGGTCACGGACGTCGCCGTCCAGGCCACCGCCGTCGCACCCCCGGTCCAGCAGGTCGTCCAGGCCGCCGCACCCGTGGTGCCCCAGGTCGTCCAGCACGTCGCGGCCGCCGCACCCGTCTCGTCGGTCGTCGCGCCCGTCTCGCAGACCGTCGACCAGGTCGTCGCGGCCGTCCCGGTCGTCCCGGCCGTCGCCGGCCCGGCACCCGTCTCCACCGTGACCGACCCGCTGACCGGCGTCGTCGACGACGGCCTCGCCGCGGTCGGCGACTCGGCGGCGGCCCCGGCCACCCCGATCGTCCCGCCGGTCGTGCCGGGGGGCGTCACGCCCCGGCCGGGCGGCGACGTCCCTGCGGACGGCGCGCTCGCGGGAACGACCCCGGACGCCGTCGGCGTCGTCGGCCCGCTCGACGGCGATGCGGCAGCCGGCACGGCCGACGCGGCGGTCGTGGCCGACGCGTCGTCGTCCTCGGCGGTCGGTCCGACCGACGCTCTCTCGACGCTCCGCGACCGCATGGCCACGGCGTCGACCCCGGTCGACTCGACCACCGCGCCCCTGGCTCCCGCCCCCGGTCCGGCCCACTCGCCCGCCGGCGACGACCACGGCGCACCCGCCCTGCCCTCGGCCACCGGCGGCAGCGCGAACGGCCAGGCCTCGGGCGGCGGCGCGACCGGCGGTGCCGTCGCGGTCGACGCGACCCGCGCCTCCCAGCTTCCCGGACTCGCCGTCTCGACGGGGTCCGCGGACGGCGACGACGACCTCCCGTCGACGCCTGCGTACGACACCGACTCTTCTCCCGACTGAGGCCGGTCGCGTCGCCCCTGCAGCCCCCTGCTGCCGGCGACATCAGCGACCCCGCCGCGACCACGCGGCACCACACACCTCATCTCTTGGAGAACATCGTGAACAAGTACGTCTCGAGAGGGCTCGTGGGAGCACTCTTCGTCGGGGGCATCTGGGCCCTCGGAACGACCGCCGCGAACGCGGCGACCACCACCGGCGACGACGGGCTGCTCTCGGGCACCCAGGTCGGCGCCGTCGTCGAGGCCCCGGTCTCGGCCCTCGGCAACGCCGTCAGCGTGCTCGGCGACTCGAGCAGCACGGCCGCCCCGGCCGCGGCGCCCGCCGCACCGGCACCGGCACCTGCGGCACCGGCGCCTGCCGCACCGGCGCCTGCCGCGCCCGCACCCGCCGCTCCGGCGGCACCGGTCGCACCCGTCACGACGACGAGCGGCGAATCGGGCCTGCTCTCGGGCAGCCAGGGCATCGTCTCGGTCGACGTGCCCGTCACGGTCGGCGGCAACGCCGTCTCGGTGCTGGGCGACTCGGCCGGCACCGGCGCCGCGGCTCCGGCTGCTGCCCCGGCGGCTGCCGCCCCTGCTGCGGCCCCGGCCGCGACCTCGGGTGACGACTCGGTCGGGTCGGGCTCGCAGGCCGTCGTCGGCGTGACCGTGCCGGTCACGGTCGGCGGCAACGCGATCTCGGTGATCGGCGACCCGGCCAGCACCGGTGGCACGACCGGTGCTCCGGCAGGAGGCGCGGCGGACGACGCCACCGCCGGTGCCGGCACCACGAGCGGTGACGACGGCATCCTCGGGGGCACGCAGGTCGTGCCGTCGGTGGGGCTGCCCGTGACCGTCGGCGGCAACGCCGTCTCGGTGGTCGGCGACAGCAGCAGCACGGACACGACGACGGCCCCTGCGGCCGGCACGGGTTCGGCCGGTGCCGGTTCGACCGGCAGCGGTTCGACCGGTGCCGTCACCAGCGGTGACGACTCGGTCGCGGGCGGCAGCCAGGTGATCCCCGACGTGACCGCTCCGGTCACCGTCGGCGGCAACGCCGTCTCGGTGGTCGGCGACTCGGCCAGCACGGGGACGACCACGGGTTCCGGTTCGACCGGCACCGGCACCACCGGTGGCACGACGTCGGGTGACGACGGCGTCCTCGGTGGCACGCAGGTCGTGCCCTCGGTCGGACTGCCCGTGACCGTCGGCGGCAACGCCGTCTCGGTCGTCGGCGACTCGGCCAGCACGGGGACGACCACGGGTTCCGGCTCGACCGGCACCGGCACCACCGGTGGCACGACGTCGGGTGACGACGGCATCCTCGGTGGCACGCAGGTCGTGCCCTCGATCGGACTGCCCGTCACCATCGGCGGCAACGCCGTCTCGGTGATCGGCGACAGCGACACCACCGGAGGGACGACCAGCACCACGCCGACCGACCCCACCATGCCGACCGACCCGACCGACCCGACGATCCCCGTCGACCCGGCCGAGCCCTTCGACCCGACCGACCCGGTCGACCCGACGACGCCCACCACCCCGGGTGACGACGGCACGACCACGCCGGGCACCGACGGCACCGAGGTCACGACCGGGACCACCGGCACCACCGGAGTCGCGCTCGTGACGGTGGCCGCGACCGACCGCAGCGTCCTCGCCTCTGGGGCCCGCGCCTCCTCGGCCGTCGCGGCGGACTCGTCGCTCGCCTTCACGGGTGACGACGCGACCGCCCCGCTCGTGGGCGGCCTGCTGGCGCTGCTCGCCGGGCTCGGCCTGCTCGTGGCGGCCCGCCGCCGCTCGGCCCGCGCCTGACGGCTCGCGCCTGACCCGCACCCGCGCCGCTCGCACCTGAGCGACGCTCCA
Organism: Frigoribacterium sp. PvP054; assembly: GCF_040547465.1. Classification (NCBI taxonomy): domain Bacteria; kingdom Bacillati; phylum Actinomycetota; class Actinomycetes; order Micrococcales; family Microbacteriaceae; genus Frigoribacterium; species Frigoribacterium sp. PvP054. The sequence continues at coordinate 209,564 of NZ_JBEPPU010000005.1, read as the reverse complement.
CACCGACGGTGCACCGCAGACCTGGTTCAGGGGCCTGCGGTGCATCGCCGCGCGCGCGGGCGTGCCGTCGAGGTGACGCCTCGGGGGCGCTCACGGGCGCGCGGCCTCCCCGGCGGGTCACCTCGGAATCGACGGGCCGCCCGCTCGGTTGCACGACACATGACGTCTGCACCCACCATCGGCATCCTCGGCGCGGGCAAGGTCGGCACCGTCCTCGCCCGCCTGTTCCACGCCGCCGGCCACCCCGTCCTGCTCGCCGGCTCGGGCGACCCCGAGCGCATCCGGCTGATCGTCGACGTGATCGCGCCCGGTGCGCGGGCGGTCCGGTCGGCCGACGCCGCCCGTGACGCCGACGTCGTCGTGTTGGCGTTGCCGCTCGGCAAGCTCGACTCCGTGCCGGTCGAGGCCCTCGCGGGCAAGGTGGTCGTCGACGCCATGAACTACTGGTGGGAGACCGACGGCCTCCGCGACGACCTCTCGGACGTCCGCACCTCGACGAGCGAGCTCGTCCAGCGCCACCTGCCGGCGTCCCGCGTGGTCAAGGGCTTCAACCACATGGGTTACCACGACCTCGACGAGGGAGCCCTGCCGGCCGGCGACCCCGACCGCAGCGCCATCGCCCTCGCGTCGGACGACCGGGCGGCCCTCGACGTCGTCGCCGCGCTCGTCGACGCCGTCGGTTTCGACCCCGTCGCCCTGCCCACCCTGGCCGACGGCATCGCGCTCGAGCCGGGCTCGCTGGCGTTCGGCGCCGACGTCGGGGCGGCCGAGCTGATCGACACGGTGCGGGGCTTCTGGACGTCCCAGCGGGGCCTGACCGTCGCGCGGGCCCGCGGGTGGGCCGAACCCGTCGGGGGAGCCACCGAGCACCTCGCCGAGGACCCCTCCGAGGTACCCGCCGGGTGACGGGTCGAGGGCGTTCCAATCCGTTTCGGCCGTGGTGGCGAACCCTGTACATCCCCACCGGGACCAACGACAAGGAGCACCACCATGAACGCCTTCACCCGCAAGAACATCACCAAGACCACGCTGGGCCTGGTCGCCTCGGGCGCCCTCGTCTTCAGCCTCGCGGCGTGCTCGATGGACTCCGGTTCGTCGACCGACACCTCGTCGTCGTCCGCCTCGGCCTCGTCCGAGCCGTCCGCCGCGTCGACGCCCGCCGCGTCGATCGCCGACCTCAGCAAGGGCGTCGACACCCAGGTCGCCGTCGACGCGTCCTTCGTCTCGGCCCTGACCAGCCTGGGCCTCACCCCCGGCGTCGTGGGCTCGGCCACGTTCGACTCCACCACGGGCACCTTCGCGTTCCCGATCACGGGCGGCAACGTCGACTACTACGGGCCTGACAGCGACGTCCGCCCGTACGTCCAGGGCGAGATCGACCACGACGGCTCGGGCATCAGCCTCACCGCCGCCGACGGCACGGTCGTCGAGCTGACCGACTTCCGCATCGACCCGGGTGAGAGCAAGCTCTACGGCACCGTGACGGCCAACGGCCAGGTCGCCGCCGAGGACGCCTACCTGTTCAACCTCTGGGGTGGCACGCTGAAGCCCCTGCAGATGGACGGCACCAACGCCGTCCTCGAGGGCACCACCGTCCACATCAGCCCCGACGCCGCGGCCCTGCTGAACCAGACCTTCAAGACCGACGCGGTCCAGGACGAGATGCTCGTCGGCGTCGCGAAGATCACCGTCGCCACGGAGTAGCTCCGGACCTGATCCGGCCCGTGCCGGATCAGCCTCGAACCCCGTTTCGAACCATGAACCCCGTTTCTTCCGGGTTCATCGTTCGAAACGGGGTTCTTCGCGTTCGGTCTCGGGCGGTCAGGAGGCGCGGGTCACCTCACGCGAGCCGCCGCCGACCCGGCAGGGCCGCCCACCGGACCCGGCAGGGCCGCCCACCCGACCCGGCAGGGTCGGCCTGCTACTCGACCTTCTCGGTCTGCCACTGCTCGGGGGCGCGGTCGCCGTTGGGGCGGACCGGGCGCACGTCGCCCACGATGGGGATCGCGCGCTTGCGCAACGCCCAGAGGTACCGGACGAAGAAGTGCGTCAGGGTCGACAGGCGGTTGCCGTTGCCGAGCAGGCTCGTGATGTGGACGAAGACCCAGAGCAACCAGGCGAGCGGGCCGGTCATGGTCATGCCGCTCGGCAGCTGCACGACGGCGGCGTTCGTGCCGACCGTCGCCATCGTGCCCTTGTCGTGGTACTTGAAGGGCGTCGGCTTCTTGCCCGCGAGCATCCGGACGATCTGCTCGCCGATGTGCTCGCCGCCCTGGATCGCCGGCTGGGCCAGCTGCGCGAGGGCGTCGTCGGTGGCGGCGATGTCGCCGGCCGCGAAGATGCGGTCCAGGCCCTTGACCGTGAGGTCGTCGTTGACCTGGATGCGCCCGCCGTGGGTCTGCGGCACGCCCCAGCCGGCCACCTCGGCGTGGGCGGCGACCCCGGTCGCCCAGACGACCAGCTCGGCGGGGACGAACTCGCCGTCCGCCGTGACGACGCCGTCGGGGCGGACCTCTTCGACGCCCGTGTCGAGGCGGAGGTCGACGCCGCGCTTGCGCAGGACCTTGGCCGCGTACTTGCGCAGGCGCGGCGAGAACGGCTTGAGCAGCTCGCCGCTGCGGTGCACGAGGGTGATCGTGATGCTCGACGCGTCGATCTCGGGGTAGGCGTCCTTGAGGGCCTGGTCGCGCAGCTCGGCCAGGGCGCCGGCCATCTCGACGCCGGTCGCGCCACCGCCGACGATGACCACCCGCACCTCGCCGCTGCCCTGCGAGGCCGCGGCGTTCTCGAGCTGCGTGAACAGCTCGTCACGGATTCGCAGCGCCTGCGACCGCGAGTACATCGAGTAGGCGTACTCGTAGGCGCCCTTCGTGCCGAAGTAGCTGGTGTTCACGCCGTTGGCCAGCACGAGGGCGTCGTAGGCGATCTCCTCGCCGTCACGCAGGGTGATGATGCGGTCGTCGGCGCGCACCGTCGTGAGCAGCCCGTGGCGGAACTCGGCGTTCGACTGCTTCGAGCGCAGGCTCCGCAGGAAGTAGGTGACGTCGCCGGCGTTGAGGCCGCCCGTCGCCACCTGGTACATGAGCGGCTGGAACATGTTGTAGACGTGACGGTCGATCAGGGTGATGCGGACGTCCGCGTCGCGCAGGGACTTCATCGCCGCGATGCCGGCGAAGCCGCCGCCGACGATGACGACGTGGGGGCGGGTGTCTGCGGTCATGGGGGTGCTCCTGCGGTGTCGATCGTGTCGTCGGATCGTCGTCGACCCCGGTTGGCCGGACCCTGGCGGCGAGTCCGCGGCGAGTTTACTCGCCTCGTGGGCCCGCTCGTACCCCCGGTGCGAGGTCCCCGGGCACGGCCTCGGGCGGGGTCCGCCGAGACGGGTCCCGACCCGACCGGGGGTCTTGTCGCCCGCCCGAGCAGATGTTACGTTCATCGAACTACTCGCTGGTCGAGTTGCTCGTCAGTAAAGCGACATGTGTCGTCCACACGAGCGGACCCGATCGCGGTGGCACCCGAACCCCCGGAGACCCCATGACCCCCTCACCCACGGCCTCGACGCACGTCGAGCCCCAGACCGGCGACATCGCCGCCGTGCTGATCGCGCTCCAGCACCTGCAGACCCAGATCGCGTTCGCCAACGACCAGCTCGCCAAGCGCATCGGCGTCGGGTCGACCGACTTCCTCGCCCTCGTGCACCTGTCGGTGCAGGGCGACACCCCGCCGAAGAAGGTGGGCGAGGCGCTCGGGCTCTCGTCGGGGGCGATGACGGCCCTCGCCGACCGCCTCGAGTCCGCCGGACTCGTGAACCGGTCGCAGCACCCCACCGACCGGCGCAGCTTCGTCCTCGCCCTGACCGCCGACGGTGCGGCGGGCGTCAACGACGCCGGCGCCCTCTACGGCCGGGCCGTCGAGGAGGCGCTGCCCGCCTCGCGCCGGTCCGTCGCCGAAGCGGTCTTCCGCGACCTGGGCACCGCCCTCGGGTCGCTCGTCGCCTGACGGACGCCCCCGCGCCTCCTCGTCCGGGCGGACCGGCCGGGACCGGTGTGCCCGCGACCCGATAAGGTCGGCTCGTGAGACTCTCGGTGACCTGGACGGCAGGGGACGCGCAGCACGGAATGCAGGTGCACGACGACCGTCTCGTCTACGTCCTGCGTGACACCGCCGGCCGGCCGAGCACGCACGAGATCACGGCCGAATCCCTCGCCACGGTCGACTACGCCCCGGGTGCCGACCAGCCCGTCATCACGCTGGCCGAGCACGACGGCACGCGGACGTCGTTCCCTTGCCCCCGCAAGATCGCCCGGGTGCTCTACCCCGCGATCAAGTGGATGACGGTTTGACGCGACGCGCTACGAGGTGCGCTCGAGGTCGGTGACGTGGGCGCGCCTGCGGATCGCGACCTCGCGCCTCCTGGCCTTCACCGCACCGCGGAACCCGACCTCGGCGACGATCGCGCCCGCGATCATCAGCGAGAAGCCGGCGAGGCCGGCGGGCAGGCCGAACATGGTCGGGGCGTCCCAGTCGAAGGTGAACGCCAGCACGGCCAGGCCGATCGCCACGAGGGCGAAACCGGCGACCGACAGGCAGACGCGGCGGGCTCTCGGTGCACTCATCGGGCCAGCGTAGGCAACGGGTGCCGCCGATCGACGGCGTTCCCAGCGGACGCTGACCGTTCTGCCGCGTAGCCCCCAGGCAGGCTCGTCACCCGGCAGGTTCACAGGGAGCAGAATTGCACTCCTGGCCTCGGAGTGCAATCATCGATCTCGGCCGACCGGCCCCGGCGACGTCGCCGACCACGAACCGCGACGAGACCGAGGAGGCGCGCGATGGCCCTCGCCACCGGCAAGACCGCCCAGCGTCGGCAGCGCACCCGGTTCGAGCTGACCGCCGCCGCGAGGCGGCTCACCGCCGAGCACGGGCTCTCGGGGTTCACCCTCGAAGAGCTCTGCGCCTCGGTGGGCATCTCGCGTCGCACCTTCTTCAACCACTTCGCCTCGAAGGAGGACGTCGTCGTCGGCGTCGCGCTCGACGACGACGACGAGGCACTCGACGGGTACGCGTCCTCGCGACGCGACCCGCGCCTCCCGGTCCTCTCGACGGTCTTCGACGACCTGGGCGCCCTGGTCGTCGAGCGGGTCGAGAACGTCGGCCTGACCCGCGGGCAGGCCGCCGACTTCAAGGCCGCCCTCGACCGCGAACCGCGACTGTTCGGGGCCATGATGCGGCAGGGCGACGAGCAGCGGCGGCGCATCGTGGCGGCCGTCGCCTCGCACGAGGGGCTGGACGAGGGCGACCCTCGCATCGACGTCGCCGTGACCCTGCTCACGGGCCTCGTCCAGCGCGCCTTCGAACGCTTCTTCTCCGCCGAGGGGCGGGCCGACGAGCGCTTCGACGCCGTCCTCGACGCCCAACTCGCCATCGCCCGCGGGCTCTTCGCGGCGTCTACCCCTTCCGCGTCGCCGACCCCGGCAGCCGCACCGACCCTCCCCGCCGACCACGACCGAAAGGCGCTGTGACCCAGCCATGACGACCACCACCGCCGCGAAGGCCGACGCGCCCTTCCTCCTGACGAAGAGACGCATCTGGATCATCTTCGGCGCCTTGATCTCGGGCATGCTGCTCTCGAGCCTCGACCAGACGATCGTGTCGACGGCCATGCCGACCATCGTCGGCGAGCTCGGCGGCGTCGAGCACCAGGCCTGGATCACCACGGCCTACCTGCTGGCCACCACGATCGTCATGCCGATCTACGGCAAGTTCGGCGACGTGCTGGGGCGCCGCTCGCTCTTCCTCGTCGCGATCGCGATCTTCACCCTGGCCAGCATCGGGTGCGCCTTCGCGACCGACTTCTGGGCCTTCGTGGTCTTCCGCGCGATCCAGGGTCTCGGCGGCGGCGGCCTGATGATCCTGTCGCAGGCGATCATCGCCGACATCGTGCCCGCCTCCGAGCGCGGCAAGTACCTCGGCCCCCTCGGCGCGGTCTTCGGCCTCTCGGCGATCGGCGGACCCCTGCTCGGCGGCTTCTTCGTCGACCACCTGACCTGGCAGTGGGCGTTCTACATCAACATCCCGGTCGGCATCGTGGCGTTCGCCATCACCTGGGCCGCCCTGACGCTGCCGAGCAAGAAGGCCACGAAGCGCATCGACGTGCTCGGGGTCGTGCTGCTGTCGGCCGCGACCACCTGCCTGATCTTCTTCACCGAGTTCGGCGGCCAGGACGAGCACGGCTGGGGTGCCCCCGAGACCTGGCTCTGGGGTGCCGGCGTCGTGGTCGCCGCGTCGCTCTTCGTGCTCGTCGAGTCGCGCGCCGACGACCCGATCATCCCGCTGTCGTTCTTCCGCAACAAGGTGTTCGTCCTCGCCACGGCCGTCGGCTTCGTGCTGGGCATCGGCATGTTCTCGGCCATCGCGTTCGTCCCGACGTTCCTCCAGATGTCCTCGGGCGCCTCGGCCGCGGTCTCGGGCCTGCTGCTGCTGCCGATGATGGTCGGCCTGATCGGCACGTCGATCGTGTCGGGCAACCTGATCACCAAGACCGGTCGCTACAAGGTGTTCCCCGTCGTCGGCACCGTCCTCACGGGCATCGCCATGGCGCTGTTCACGACGTTGACGGCCGACACCCCGCTCTGGCTGATCTGTGTCTTCCTCTTCCTGTTCGGCGCCGGCCTCGGCCTCATCATGCAGGTCGTGGTGCTCGTCGTGCAGAACTCGGTGGACGCGCAGAACGTCGGCACGGCGACCAGCACGAACAACTACTTCCGCGAGGTCGGTGCCGCGCTCGGCGTCGCGATCTTCGGTGCGCTGTTCACGAGTCGGCTCACCTCGAACCTCACGGACGTCTTCACCGGTGCCGGGGCCTCGGCCGACGACGCCTCGCAGGCCACGGCGACCCTGGACCCGGCCACGCTGAACCAGCTGCCCGAGCAGGTCCGTCGCCTGGTCGTCGAGGCCTACGCCGACTCGCTCGCGCCGGTCTTCGCCTACCTGATCCCGTTCATCGCGGTGGCGTTCGTGCTCTCGCTCTTCCTGCCCCAGATCGAGCTGTCGGACGTGGCGGGCATGGTGTCGCGCGGCGAGGCGCTCTCGGGCGACGAGGCCGAGCAGCTCGAGGCCGCCGCGCGGGCCGGACACGGTCGTGGCGAGGGGCGTGCCGGGAGGCGCGGTGCCGGGACGGCGTCGGAGGCCGCGACCGCCGGTGCGGTGGCCACCGGGGCTCCCGTCGCGCCGCTCGACGGTGTCGACGCGCGAGACGACGGCCGGGAGGATGCCGACCGGCCGTAGCCGACCGGATCAAGACACCGTCGAATGGACGGCGCACCGCGTCCTGCGACGGTGCCCTGTCCACTCGACGGTGTTCTTCGTCCGGGCAGGGGTAGGGGCAGGGGCAGGGGCAGGCGCAGGGGGGAGCCGGGGCGGGCGCGCCGGGTCAGACGGCCGCGGGGCCCGGGGCCGGCAGGCTCGCGGCCGCCGTCGAGGTGCGGGCGGCGGCGGATGCGAGCCGCGCCTCCTGGGCCGCGTCCCAGACGACGCCGTCGACGTCGTCCTCGCGCAGGCGGGTGGGGGTGCCGTGGGTGCTCATGGGTGTCTCCTCGGGCGGGCCCGTCGGGTCGGGCGCGTCTGACGATGGTGCGGCACGGTGGGGTCGTGCCGCGGCCCCCAGTTCGTGGGCGGCCGCGGCATCACCGTAGCGGATTCGCGCGGTGGCGCGAAGGGGGCGGGACGCCCGGGTGGCGGTGCCGATGCGGCCCTTCGTAGGGTGGTGGCCATGAGTGCGCGAGGCGGAGCCCGGTGATCCACGACGTGCGGCTGGCCGGTGGCGGCGTGCGTCTCGACCCGCTCGAGGTCGGCGACGCGGACGCGCTGTGGCCGCTGACCGACGACGAGCTGTGGGCGGGCATGGTCACGCCCCGACCGGCGAGCGTCGCGGCCTACGCCGACCACGTGGAGGCGCAGCTCGCCGCCCCGACGACCCTCGCCTTCACCGTGCGGGGCGCGGACGACGGCGAGGTGCGCGGCACGACGACGCTCTACGACCTCGCGCCGGCGCAGGGACGGGTCGAGATCGGCAGCACCTGGTACGGCCGTGCGTTCTGGGGAGGACGGACGAACCCCGCCACGAAGCTGCTGCTGCTCACCCACGCGTTCGACGCCCTGGGGCTGAACCGGGTGGCACTGCGCTGCGACGCGCGGAACCTCCGCAGCGCCTCGGCCATCCGGCGGCTGGGCGCCGTGCCCGAGGGCGTGCTGCGATCGCACCGGATCGCCGCCGACGGCACGGTCGGCGACACGGCCTACTTCTCGATCGTCCGCCCGGAGTGGCCCGACGTGCGGGCCGGCCTGGAGGCGCGACTCGCCTGAGGGGCCGGTGGCGGGGTCGGCGCGGGTCAGTCGCGCGGTGCCGGGGTGGCGACGCTCAGGGCGTCGAACAACTCGTCCGCCACGAGGTGCGCCTCGGACGACATCAGCGTGATCGGATCGCCGCCCTCGACGTCGACCATCACCCACCGGCCGCCGCGGCGGCGACGACGCTCGTCGACCGGGGTGATGCGCACGTCGTGCAGTCCGGCGGCGGGCCACTCCTCGGCCCGTGCCCCGCGGAGGCGCGAGATCGGGTCGGGCAGGTAGCGCAACCGCGCCGTCGACAGGGCGAGGCGACCGGGGTGGGCCGCGCCTCCCGATGGCAGCACCCGCTCGGCGAACGTGCCCCAGAGGAGGCGCTCGTCGGGTCCGACGGGGAGCCTCCGCCACGAGGTCACGGCCAGGAGGCGCACCACCAGCACGACGTCGGCCGCCGCCAACGCGACCACGAAGGCGAGCATCGCGAACCAGATGCCGTCGTGGCCCCGGGTCTCGGCCCGGAAGCTCAGCTGCGCGACGAAGAGCAGGACCAGCAGGACCTGCACGGCCACCTGGAACAGCTGACGGGACTGCAGCGCCTTCTCGGACGGGGTTCGGGGCGGGTCGAGGGCGGCCTTGTCCATGAGGGATTGTCTACTCCAAGGGGAGGGGGCGGGCGCTCGCCGACATCCCGGGGCGTCGGCCCGGTACGGTGACGGCATGCCCGACGAGACCTGGATCGTCTTCGACGACGAGCCCAAGCTGCGCCTGCTCGTCCGCGTCATGCGCGTGGCGATGCCGGCCGCCGTGCTGCTCGGGACCGCCAGCGCGTTCTTCTCCAAGTCGTCGGGCGACTCGCCCGTCGACCTCTTCGGCCTCATCGCCGTGCCGATCTGGTTCGTGCTCTGGGCCACGATCGCCGCCGTCGTCTGGAACGTCGTGCTCTGGCTGAACGCGCCCTTCGCCGTCGACCTGCGGGGTCGGCGGCTGCGCATCGGGCGGCGGGTCGTGCCCTTCGCCGAGATCACCCGCGCCGAACTCGTCCCGGTACAGGACGACGAGGCCGGGCTGCTCCTGAAGCTCTCGCGTGGTCGCCGCCCGTCGGTGTCCGTCCTGTTGCGCGAGCGGTCGACGCCCGTGCTCGACGACGCCCGACGCGACCTGCTGGTCGAGGTGATCCGCGCCTCCTCGATCGCCCGACCGGTGAGCCCGCACGACCCGACGGGCAGGTTCGCGCGGTTCAACTTCCCGGGGATGCTCGACAAGGCCGGGGCCGAGCAGGTGGTCCGCGACCCTCCGGCACCCGGCGAGCCCGCGCCCTGACGCCGGCACCGGTGCGGCCGACGCCGCCACGATGTACACAGCCCGCCACGAGATCTCGTGGCGGGCTGTGCACATCGTGGCGGCGTGGTGGCCGACGGGTGTCGACTCAGCGGCGACGCAGGCGCAGGCGCAGGCGCCCGGCGACGAGGGCACCCGCCCCGGCGAGCACCGACGCGACCGCCCAGCCCAGGGCGCCCGACGGGTCGGAGCCGGTGTAGGCGAGCGACGACGGACGGGTGGGCGTCGCGGCGACGACCGGTCGCACCGGGGTCGCGGCCGGGGCGACCGAGCCGGGCGTCGAGACGACGGGGGCCGTCACGGCGGGGGCGACCGAGAGCAGGACGGTGTCCGAGAAGCCGCTCACCGTCGTCTGGGCGGCGTCGAACGAGAACGCTTCGGCGGCGAAGTCGCCCGCCGGCAGCACGAACCGTGCCGCGAAGCGACCCGTCGCGTCGACGGGGACGAGGGTGACGGCGCCACCGCTGGTCTCGTAGGGCACCGGGTCGACGTCGACGGGGATCGCCTCGAGCTCGTCGGCCGGTTCGTCGGCGGCCGCGGCCCGCAGGAGGGGCTCCTCGTCGGTCGGGAGGTCCTCGGCGTCGTAGACCTCGACGAAGGCGTATCCGCCGGCGACGCCGTTCTCGCCGGCGATCGTCACGACGCCCGCCGTGGCATCCGTGGGCGCCTCGAGGTGCGGGGCCGGAGCGAACGTGGTCACCGCGAAGTCGGTCGACGCGACGCGTCCGTGCTCGTCCGACACGGTGACGGTGACGGTCCCGCCGACGGGCAGGTCGGCCGGGGCCGTGACGAAGAACGTCGCGGCCCCGTCGGCGTCGAAGACCTCAAGGGGCGACAGCGAGGACCAGCCGTCGCCGTCCTCGACGTCGTCCCCGGCGACCTCGGCGGTGACGAGGTCGCCGGGCGTGAAGCCGAACGGGAACACGGACACCGCCATGCCGGGGTGGATCTGGAAGTCGTCGCCGTAGACGACCGGCTCGTCGACGGGCACCTCGTCGGCCGGGGACACCTCGGCGACCTCGGCGGGCGCCGACGTCTCGACCGGCCCGGGGGCCACCGCGGTCTCGTCCTCCGACGCCGCGTCGTCGGCGGGCCGGGCGTCGTCTCCGGTCGGCGCGTCGGCCTCGGCGGGGGTCGCACCGGACCCGGAGGCGCCGGTCGCGTCGTCGCCGGAGGTCACGGCCCCCGCGTCGCCGGTCGACGTCGCCGGGGCGTCCGCCGGGGTCGGTGCCACCGTGGTCGGGTCGACGGCGACGGGCGCGCCCGTCGGGGCGGCGTCGGCCGCGGGGGCGTCGACGGCCACGGGGTCACCCTCGGCGGCGAACGCCGTCGTCGGCGCGAGGACGAGGGCCGCGGCGAGCGCGGCGGCGGGCAGGGCGGTGGTGGCGCCGAGACGGCGAGATCTGGACATGGTTCCCCCGGGACGAGTGGTGCCGCGCATCGGGCGCGCGGTCGGTCGACTGTAGACAGCCCGGTCGGCCCGACCGGGGGGCGGAGGGACGTCGGAGGTGCGTCGTGATGAGACCGTGATGCGGTTGTCCCCCGCCGCGCGGCGTTCGGGTACGGCCGTTGCACGATCGAGACGACCCGCGCCTCCTGCGGTCGATAGCGTCGAACCATGGGGATGATGACGGGTCGGGTCGGGGCGGCGTTGGCGGGGGCACTCGCGACGACGGTGCTGCTGGTGGCGTGCACGAGCGGCGGTGGGTCGCCGGACGACGACGCGGTGCCGACGGCGGGGTCGACGACGCCGGCGACCTCGGGGCCGGCGACGACGCCGCCACCCGCCGCCGACTCGCCGGTCACCGAGCTCGGGGTGGACTGCGCCGGGTTGCTGGCGGCCGGCACCGCCACGGCCTTCGACGCGTCGTGGGCCCCGCGTGACCACTACGACCGCGACACCGTCATGCCCTCGGACTACGCGATCGCCCAAGAGGGCGGCCTGTCGTGCACCTGGAACGACGGTGCCTCGTCGGACGGCAAGAACAACCCGACCGAGGGCAGCGGTTACAGCGGCCTGCTCGTGCAGGTGCTCCCGCACGCCGGTGACGTCTGGCCGCAGTTCGTCGAGATCTACGGTGACGACCCCGACGGCCGGTGCTTCGGCGACGACACCTTCCGCGGCTGCTCCTTCGACCAGCTGGTCGGCGACACCTGGGTGTCGATCCTCGCCTCGGGCTTCGACCCCTCTGCCGAGGCCACGCCCGAGCAACGCTTCGCGCCGGTCGTCGCCGAGGTGACCGAGGTCGTCTCGTCCGCCGACGTGTCCGACGACCCGTGGCCGCTCGGCGGCCCGGCCCGGCCCTGGTCGTGCGTGGCCGACGCCGCGGTCGAGCGCGAGGCCTTCGGCGCGGGCGACGACCTCTTCGTGCTCACCCCGGGCGGCGGCTGGTCGGTCTACGCCGCGGCCTGGAGCCGGGCGGTGGCCACGTCGTGCTCGATCCTCGCCGATACGACGCCCTACAGCGACGAGAGCGTCCTGACCGGCGGGGCCTGGGCCCTCGACCAGCGCATCGAGTTCGGGCTCGTCGACCCCGACACGGCCGTGAGCGTGCCCGGACTCGCCGACGGCGACCGGGCCTACCGGTCGTGCTCGGCCGACGCCTGCGTCACCGACCTCGTGCTCGGCGACGACTGGGTGCGGCTCACGGTCGACCCGGGGACGGTGCCCGACGCCGAGGCGGCGAGCGGTCGGCTCGCCGAGGGCTACGTCGCCCGCGCGGCGGCCACGGCCTGACCTCGATCCCCGAGGGGCCCGAGGAGGCGGGGGGGGGGGGGGCCCCGCCCCCCCCCCCCCCCGGGGGGCCCCCAATTATCCGTACCCCCCCGCCGCGGGGGGGGCGGGGGGGGGGGGGGGGCGGGGCCCCCCCCCCCCCCGCCTCCTGCGGTCTCCGCACTTTTCTCGTACCCCCCGTTCGCGTGATGGACAGGGGGGTCTTGTTTCGTCCGCGATGCGGGCGTAGCGTCCAGACGGGTGGCAACGACGCCACCGGAGACGAGAAGATCATGCACAGACGGATGAGGACAGTGATCGCGGCGGGGGTCGCGGCGAGCGTCGTGGGGGCGGTCCTGCCGGCCCTCGCGGCACAGGCGGCGGCCGGGGGCACGACCGCCGTGGCGACGAGCGACCGGCCGGACTTCGGCCCGAACGTGACCGTGTACGACCCGAGCGTGCCGGCCTCGACCATCCAGGCCGACATCGACGCGGCCTTCGACGCGCAGCTGCGCAACCCCACGGCGCAGTTCGGCGACCAGCGCCACGCCTTCTTGTTCGAGCCCGGCACCTACGGCCGGGTCTTCGCCAACCTCGGCTTCTACACGGCACTGCAGGGGCTCGGCAAGAACCCCGACGACGTCACCATCCAGGGTGCCGTCAACGTCGACTCGGGCTGGAATTACGGCGACGAGAAGAACGCGACCCAGAACTTCTGGCGCTCGGTCGAGAACCTGGCCGTCGAGCCCGAGTCGGGCGTCGACCGCTGGGCCGTGTCGCAGGCCGCGCCCATGCGCCGCGTGCACATCAGGGGCGACCTGACCATGGGCCCGTCGAACCAGGACGGCGGCCAGGGCTACTCATCCGGCGGCTACATCGCCGACAGCAAGGTCGACGGCACCGTCACCTCGGGCTCGCAGCAGCAGTGGTACACCCGGGACTCGACCCTCGGGTCGTGGCAGGGCGGCAACTGGAACATGACCTTCTCGGGCGTGCAGGGCGCCCCCGCGAACGACTTCGCGAAGAGCTACACGACCCTCGCCACGACCCCGGTCACGCGCGAGAAGCCGTACCTCTACGTCGACGACTCGGGCGACTACCACGTGTTCGTGCCGTCGCTGCAGCGGGACTCGTCCGGCGTCACCTGGCCCGACACGGCAGGCAGCGACCTGCCGATGCGCGACTTCTACGTCGCCCACCCCGGCGACTCGGCGGCGACCCTGAACGGCGCGCTGGCGCAGGGGCTGAACCTGTTCTTCACGCCGGGCACCTACTCGCTCGACCAGGCGATCGAGGTCACGCGGGCCGACACCGTCGTCACCGGCATCGGGTTCCCGACGCTCGTGCCGACCAGCGGCAACGCCGTGCTCACCACGGCGGACGTGGCCGGGGTGAACGTCTCGGGCCTCGTCGTCGACGCCGGCACGCGGAACAGCGACCAGCTGATGCGCCTCGGCACGACCGGCTCGCACGTCGACCACGCGGCGAACCCGCAGAGCGTGCAGGACGTGTACTTCCGCGTCGGCTCGAGCATCCAGGGCAACGCGACGACCACGCTGCAGGTGAACTCGGACGACACGATCGTCGACCACATCTGGGCCTGGCGTGCCGACCACGGCGGTGCCCCGACCGGGTGGACGGTCAACCGTGGGGCCACCGGCGTCGAGGTGAACGGTGACGACGTGCTCGCCACCGGCCTGTTCGTCGAGCACTACCAGCAGTACCAGGTGGTCTGGAACGGCGAACGCGGCCGCACGATCTTCTTCCAGAACGAGCTGCCCTACGACGTGCCGGACAACGCCTCGTGGCGGAGCCCGACCGGTGAGGGATGGGCCGCCTACAAGGTCGCCGACGGGGTGACGAGCCACGAGATCTGGGGTGGCGGCGTGTACTCGTTCTTCAACGTCAACCCGCAGGTGCGCCTGGCCCAGGCGTTCGAGGTGCCGCGCACCTCGGGCGTGAAGGCCCACGGCGTCTTCACGGTCTCGCTCGGCGACGTCGGCACGATCTCGAGCGTCATCAACGGCGTCGGCGACTCGGTGCCCACGCCCGCGGGCAACACCGTGCCGAGCCGGGTGGTGACGTACCCGTGACCGCACGCGAGGAGTCGACCGCACGCACCACCGCACGCACCGCCGCACGCACCACCGCACGCACCACCGCACGCACCACCGCACACACCACCGCACGCACCGAGAGAACGGAGAGACCCGTGAAGAGACGCATCCTGACCGGCGTCGGCCTGGCCGCCGCCGCAGCACTGGCCGCGACCACGGTCGCCGCCGCGCCCGCTCCGGCCGAGGCCGCGACCTCGGCCCAGCAGGCGATCGTCTGGTCGCAGGAGTTCGACGGAGGCGCGGGCAGCGCGCCCGACCCCTCGGTCTGGAACCTCGAGACCGGAGGGGGCGGCTGGGGCAACGGCGAGCTGCAGAACTACACGAACTCACGCTCGAACTCGGCGCTCGACGGGGCCGGCAACCTCGTCATCACCGCGAAGCGCGAGGGCGACGGGTCGTACACGTCGGCCCGCCTGACCACGCAGAACAAGTACACGGCGCAGTACGGCCGGGTCGAGGCGCGCATCCAGATCCCGCGGGGCCAGGGCATCTGGCCGGCGTTCTGGATGCTCGGGGCGGACCTGCCGAACGCCGGCTGGCCGAGCGCGGGCGAGATCGACGTCATGGAGAACGTCGGCTTCGAGCCGCACCGCGTGCACGGCACCGTCCACGGCCCGGGGTACTCGGGTGGCGAAGGGCTGACGAGCACGTACCAGCACCCCCAGGGCTGGTCGTTCGCCGACGACTTCCACACCTTCGCCGTCGACTGGGCACCCGGCTCGATCACCTGGTCGGTCGACGGCCAGGTCTACCACCGGGTCACCCCGGCCAGCACAGGCGGCGACCCGTGGGTGTTCGACAAGCCGTTCTTCCTCATCCTCAACGTCGCGGTCGGCGGCGCCTGGCCCGGCTACCCGGACGGCAGCACCCAGCTGCCGCAGCAGATGAAGGTCGACTACGTGCGCGTCTACCAGTAGGCCGACGACCCCGGGAGGCGCGGTGCGAGGACCTCTCGCACCGCGCCTCCTTCATGGGCGGCCCACAGGAGGCGCAGTGCCGGGTCATCGGGACGGCCGTCAGGCTGACGGCGACACCTCGGAGTGACCTGCTCCGAGGCGACCCGCCCGAGCCGAGAGCGAGACCATGGACGACCAGCGCCCCACCCGCATCCCCGAACCCGACCGGACGCCCGACGGGCCCGCCTACGAGGGCCGCCTGCTCGACCGCGTCGACGACGAGGTCGTCGACCAGGGCGTCGCCTTCGACCTGCGGACGCTCGTCTCGCGCCGCAGCGTCCTCGGCCTGATCGGACTCGGAGCGGGCAGCGTCGTCCTCGCCGCGTGCACGTCGGCGGGGGGCTCGAGCGGGGCAGGCGCCTCGTCGTCGGCGACCGCGACGCCGGGCGCGAGCGCCACCGGGGGTGCGGGCACGCTGCCCGCGGGCGAGATCCCCGACGAGACGGCCGGGCCCTACCCGGGTGACGGGTCGAACGGTGCCGACGTGCTCGAACGGTCGGGCATCGTGCGCAGCGACATCCGGTCGAGCCTCGACGGCGGCACGACCGCGGCGGGCGTGCCGATCACGCTGAGCATGACGGTGCTCGACATGGCGGCCGGCGACGTCCCCTTCGCCGACGTCGCCGTCTACGTCTGGCACTGCGACGCCGCCGGCGGGTACTCGATGTACTCGGACGGCATCACCGACGAGACCTACCTCCGCGGGGTCCAGGTCGCCGACCGGACCGGCACCGTGACGTTCTCGTCGGTGTTCCCCGCCTGCTACTCGGGCCGGTGGCCGCACGTCCACTTCGAGGTCTACCCCGACGTCGGGTCGATCACCGACTCGACGAAGGCGATCGCCACGTCGCAGCTCGCCCTGCCCGAGGACGTCTGCCGCACGGTCTACGCCCTCTCGAAGTACGACGGCTCGACGGCGAACCTCGACCGGGTCAGCCTCGCGAGCGACAACGTGTTCAGCGACGACAGCGGTGCGCTGCAGCTGCCGACGGTGACCGGCGACGCGACCTCGGGCTACGCGCTGGCCCTGACCGTCCGGATCGACACGGGCACCACGCCCACCGCGGGCTCGGCACCGGGTGGCGGCGCCGGCCCCGGCTCGCGCTGAACCGCCGAGACCCCGGCGACCCGCCGGGACGGGCGCGCGTCAGCCGGTGAGAGCTCGCAGCCGCGCCAACGTGTCGCGTGAGATCTCGGCGAAGGGGCGGTTCTCGCCGTCGGCGATCCAGGTGGCGAACGAGACCCCGAAGACCGTCAGGCACGACTGGGCGGCCAGGGTGGCGGCGGGCTCGTCGACCCCGTGGTCGCGCAGGGCGGCGGCCACCTCGACGGCGAGCCCCGAGAGCTTGAGCAGCTCACGCTCCTGCAGGGCGGGGTGGGCGTCGATGATCGCCTGCCGGCTGCGTGACCACGCACGACGCTCGTCGGGGAAGAACGCGGCGGCACCGTCGAGGGCCGAGGCGACGACGGCGAGCGGAGGGTCGTCGGGCCCGGCGGCTCGGACGCCGTCGACGAAGGCCCCCGAGAAGAACTGCTGCCCGTCGAAGAGCACCTCGCGTTTGTCGGCGAAGTGCCGGAAGAAGGTCCGTTCGGTGACGCCCGCGGCCTCGGCGATGTCGGCGGCGGTGGTCTCGTCGTAGCCGCGGTCGACGAACAGTCCGAGGGCCGCCGCCTGCAGGCGGGCTCGGGTGTCGGGTTGCCAGCGGACCATGCGCCCGAGTCTACGGGTTCCGGCACGTCTGTTGTCAGTCACTGACATCGGGTGTACCGTCGTTTTCGCGGCTGATGACAGTCGCTGACATCGTGACCGGGTGGTGCGTCGAGCACTCGGTGGTCACCGAAGGAAGGAGCACCCATGAACGTCTTCGTCACCGGAGCATCCGGCTGGATCGGGTCGGCCGTCGTCGACGAGTTGATCGCCGCAGGCCACCAGGTCACGGGTCTCGCGCGGTCCGACGCGTCCGCGGCGTCGCTCGCGGCGAAGGGCGTCGCGGTCCGCCGGGGCGACCTCGACGACCTCGACGCGATCCGGGCGGGCGCCGCCGAGGCCGAGGCCGTGCTGCACCTCGCCAACAAGCACGACTGGTCCGACCCGGCGGCGTCGAACCGCGCCGAGCGCGGGGCCGTGGAGGCGCTGGTCGCGGTGCTCGAGGGGACCGGCCGTCCGCTGCTGCTCGCCTCGGGCACCGCGGGCCTCGCGCAGGGGCGCCCGGCGACCGAGGCCGACCGCTCGCCGTTCCAGGGGCCGGAAGCGCCTCGGGGCGGCAGCGAGAACCTCGCGCTCGACGCCGTCGCCCGGGGCGTCCAGGCGGTGAGCCTCCGCTTCGCGCCCACCGTGCACGGGAGGGGTGACCACGGGTTCGTCGCGTCGATCGTCGCGGTCGCCCGCGAGAAGGGGGTGTCGGCCTTTCCGGGCGACGGGTCGAACCGATGGCCGGCCGTGCACCGTTCGGACGCCGCCCGCGCCGTGGTGCTCGGGCTCGCCGAGGCGTCCGCCGGTGACGTGCTGCACGTCGTGGCCGAGCAGGGCGTGCCGACGCGCGAGGTCGCCGAGGCGATCGGGCGCGCGTACGGCCTCCCGGTCGAGTCGGTGCCGGCCGAGCGGGTGGCCGAGCACTTCGGCTGGATCGGCGGATTCTTCGGCCTCGACATGGCCGCGTCGTCCGAGGCCACGCGTCGACTGCTCGACTGGACCCCGACGGGCCCGACCCTGATCGAGGACATCGACGCGGGGGCCTACGGCTCGACGCGCTGACTTCCCGCCGGGCGCCCTGGGCCCAGGGCCGTACGGGGCCCGGGGGATGGGTCGGGACGAGAGAGGGGCACGGCCGCGGAAGAGTCCGCAGCCGTGCCCCAGATGCCGATGTTGTCGCATGAGCTTCACGGGCAGGGATGCGAGGCAACACCGGCCAATGAAGACGCAAGAAACGCCTTCGACCCGTCGGACGCTACGCGCCCGCCGCCGAGGGTGTTCTCAGGTTCGCCGCGCGCGCCGTGACGAGCGTCGCGTGGTCGCGGGTGCGGCCCCGCGGCAGCGGGAGCGGACACCTGGCGATTCGGGGACCAGGTGTCCGCCGATGCGCAGCCCCGTCGGGTGGGGCTGCTTGCGCCCACGAGATCAACGGGTGGGACCTCGTGGGCGCAAGTCGTGCGGCCTGATCAGCGAGGTCCGGGCTGACGGGTGGTTCGTGGCGCGGTCGGCGGCTCGAGAGCCCGGCGGACCGGTCGGTGAACGATACGACGGTGGCACCGACGTTGTCGAGCACGTCGTCGCACCCCTTGACGGACCCTCGCCAGAGGCGTACAAGGAGGCGCGGGTCAGGCTGCGTTCCTCCCGACGACCACGAGCAGGGTGGCGACGACGACCGCGTCCCCGACGGTCACGGCGTCGGCACGCCCGACGAGACGACGACGATGGTGGCGACGATCGACCCGAGGACGGTCAGCCCGAGGTAGAGCCAGAGCGGAGCGGCACTGCCGCCGACCCGGCGGCGCACGACGACGCTGCGTCCGATCAGGTAGACCAGGGGGCCCAGCAGGGCCCAGCCCCACGCGAACGGTCGCTCGAGACCCCGAGCGCGCAGCGTGCGGTGATCGAGCCAGGCGAGCGCGACGATGCCGAGCCAGAGCACCAGGGCGACGACCTGGACGAGGGCCAGGTCGCCGGCGTCGACACCCGTCCGGCCCGGCACGGCCTGTTCGAGCGCACCTCGCATGACGACGACGGTCAGCGCCATCGCGACGATCGGCGAGAGGGCGATGATCGTCACGAACGGGGTGGCGGTCAGCGCGCCGCGCGCTTCGACGGCCCTGGTCGTGGTGTCGGCCCTGGTCGTGGTGTCAGCCCGTCCCGGTCGTCGGCCGTCGGTCATGATGTCCCCCTCGTCACCGGTGGGGAGCACCCGCCGGTCGTCCGCCCGGACGTCGGTGTGCCGGGACCTGCGGTCCAGATTAGGGGCTGGGTGTCGACCCGCGCCTCCTACGCGACCGTGACCGGGCCGGCGGGCGCCTCGAAGCGCACGGCGAGCACGGTGACGTCGTCGTCCGCGTGGGCGTCCCGGCCCCGCCGCCCGACCTCGGCGACGAGGTCGTCGGGGTCGGGGTGGGCCCGGACGCACGCCGCCAGCGCGTCGAGGTCGTCGCCGAAGAGGTCGAGCACCCCGTCGCTGACGGTGACGAGGACGTCACCCGGGTGGAGCGAGGTCTCGTGCGTCGTCCAGGTCGTGCCCACGCCGATGGGCAGGTCGTCGCCGCGCAGCCAGTCGAGGCCGCCGTCGTGGCGGACGACCATGGCGAGACCGTGGCCGGCGTCGACCCAGTGCACGCGGCCGTCGGTGTCGACGTGCGCGTGGAAGCACGTGGTGAACTGCTCGGGTGACGAGCCGTCGCCCGCCGTGTCGACGCCGATCGCCGCCCGGCCGACGGCCTCGGAGGGCGAGCCGGCGCGCGTCGTCGCCCGCAGCACCGAGCGGACGCCGGCGGCGATCATGCCCGCCCCGACCCCCTTGCCCATGACGTCGCCGAGCGTGAAGGCGGCGCCGGTCGTCGTCGGGAACCAGTCGTAGAAGTCGCCACCGACCGACCGGGTCGGCAGGCAGACCCCGCGGACGGTGAACTGCGGCGGGATGCCGGCGGTCGAGGTGGGCAGCAGCGAGCGCTGCACCACGGCGGCCTGCCCGATCTCGTCCTCGGCCACCCGACGCCTCTCCTGAACGTGCTGCAGGCGGTTCGCCGCCTGGCGGGCGAGTTCGTTGGTGACCCACGCGACCGCCGTGAAGACCAGCAGCACGAAGCCGAGGCGGACCGTCTCGGAGGCGCCCGGGTCGGCGTCGGTCAGGACCATGGGGACGAGGAAGGTGCCTGCCGTGCCGATCAGCGGGTAGACGATGTTCTTCCGTCCCGGCCGGGCCGCGATCCAGATGACGGGGAGCAGCACCGCGGCGAGGAACGGCGACCTGGCGTCGCCCGTGCCGAAGCGCAAGAGGCCGATCGCCACGAAGTCGAGGGCCGGGACCAGCAGTTCGTACCGGGCCAGACCCGGCCGCAGCGACAGGAGCGCCGTGAAGGCCAGGCCCAGGAAGGCGAGGGCGACGCCCGTCCACATGCTGACGGCGTCCGTGATGGTCACCCCGGGCAGGACGAGGCTGCACAGGGCCGCCACCCCGGCCACGGCGGCGACGACCGCCTGGTTCGTCAGGGGGGCCGCGCGCGTCCCGGAACGGACGAGCGTCGGACGGACGAAGTCGGCCGTGGCGCTGTCGGCAGGGGCGGTCGGCGTCGGTGCCGACCGGTGCAGGACGGAGGTCATGAGCCGGACGATACCGACGGGTCGCCTCGGCGGACAGCGCCCGTTCGCGGGTCACGGGCGCCGACGGCGGGGGATAACCCCCGCCGGAGTCCGTGGGCGGGCGTCATGTCCCGGCACCGGGGCTCGCGGCGACGATGGACGACATGAACGACACGACCTCCGCGACCGGCGCGACCCGCGCCTCCTCGTCCGACCCGACCACCCGGCTCGCCGACCCGACCCCAGGAGGCGCGGCGCCCGTCGCCCGCGTCCGTGACGTCACGAAGTCCTTCGGTGAGGGCGAGGGCCGCGTGGACGCCCTGCGCGGCGTCTCGCTCGACCTGCCCGCCGGTCGGTTCACGGCCGTCATGGGCCCGAGCGGTTCGGGCAAGTCGACGCTGATGCACATCACGGCCGGTCTCGACTCGGCCACCTCGGGGCGCGTGCTGCTCGGCGACACCGACATCACCGGTCTCGACGACACCCAGCTCACGCTGCTGCGGCGACGCCGCATCGGCTTCGTCTTCCAGGCCTTCAACCTCGTGCCGACCCTCGACGTGTCGGCGAACATCGAGTTGCCGTTCCGTCTCGACGGTCGTCGCGCCACCGCCGACGAGCGCGCCTGGATCGACCGGCTCGTCGGCACCCTCGGCCTCGGTGCCCGGCTCACCCACCGCCCCCACCAGCTCTCGGGCGGGCAGCAGCAGCGCGTCGCCATCGCCCGCGCCCTGGCCACCCGGCCCGACCTGGTCTTCGCCGACGAGCCCACGGGCGCCCTCGATTCGAAGGCCGGACGCGACGTGCTCGAGGTGCTGCGCACCGCCACGACCGACCACGGCCAGAGCATCGCGATGGTGACGCACGACCCGGTCGCGGCGAGCTACGCCGACCGCGTGGTGTTCCTCGCCGACGGCCGCATCGTGCACGAGATCGACCGGAGCAGCGCGGCCGAGATCTCGGGCGTCATGCTCGACCTGGAGCGTGTCGCGTGAGCGCCCGCGACCAGCTGCTCGAGCACCGCCCGAGCATCGTCGTCGCCGGGCTCGGCACGACCTTCGGCGTCGGGCTGCTCGGCGTCACGCACGTTCTCGAGCAGGTCGTCGCCGACTCGGCCGTCGCCTCGAGCGGCACCGTCTCGACGCTCCTCGGCGCCGTCGCGTCGGTCTTCGTCGGCCTCGCCCTCTACGTCGGCGCGATCGTCACCGCCAACACCTTCGCCACGGTCGTCGCCGGTCGCACGCCGACCATCGCGCTGATGCGGCTGCTCGGCTCGTCGGCGCGCGACCAGCGTCGGGCCGTCGCCCGCGAGGGGCTCCTGGTCGGCCTCGCCGGGGCCGTCATCGGCGTCGTGGTCGGCGTCGCGCTCGTCGTCGTCGCCGTCCGGGTGCTCGTCGCGCAGGGTCACCTGCCCGACCTCGCCTACTCGTACGTCTCGGTCGGCGGGCTCGTCCCGGCCGTCGCGGTCGTGCTGACCACGGTCGCCGCGGCCTGGGTCGGTTCGCGCCGCGTGCTGCTGGTGACGCCGTTGCAGGCCACCGACGCCGCGCAGGACGTTCCGCTGTCCGGCCGCAACCGCCGCGTCGTGCGGACGGTGTTCGCCGCCCTGCTGGTCGTCGGCGGGGGCCTGTCGCTCGTCGCCGGCGTCGTCGTCGGCCTGGCCGACGTGACGGGCGTGCTGGTCGCGTTCGCCGGCGGGGTGCTGTCGTTCACCGGGGTCGTCGTCGGATCGCACGCGCTCATGCCCGCCGTGCTGCACGCCGTCGGCCGGGCCTTCGGCCCGAGCCAGGTGGCCCGCCTCGCCGCCGAGAACGCGGTGCGCCAGCCCGAGCGCAGCACCCGCGCCACGATCGGCGTCGTGATCGGCGTGACCCTCGTCACCACCCTGTCGGTCGCGCTCGAGACGTTGCGGACGTTCATCCACACCCTAGAGCAGGACCCGACGTACGCCGCCGAGCTCGACCGGTTCTTCAGCACGACGCTGCTGGTCGTCGCGGGCCTGGTCGGCTTCTCCGCCGTCATCGCGGCCGTGGGCATGGTCAACGACATGTCGCTGAGCGTCCTGCAACGGAGGCGCGAACTGGGTCTGCTGCGCGCGGTCGGCTCGACCGCGGGTCAGGTGCGTCGCATGATCCTGCTCGAGGCGACGCAGATGGCGTCGACGGCGATCGTCGTCGGTGTCGTGCTCGGCGTCGTCTACGGCTGGGCCGGAGCCCAGGCGCTGCTCGGCTCGGCGAACGACGGGGCGTTGATCGCCCCGACGCTGCCCGTGCCGTTGCTCGTCGGCCTCGCCCTGACCGCCGCCGTGCTCGCCGGGGTCGCCGCGCTCGTCCCGGCCCGGCGTGCCACGTCGGTCACCCCGGTCGAGGCGCTCGCCGCCCGCTGACCGCCGGCCGTCCGCACGGCCGGCGCCGCGCCTCCTTCGTCCTCGCGGTCACTCGGCAGGGCGGCGTCGTCGCCACAGCAGGAGCCCTCCGGCGAGCACGAGGCCGAGGGCGACCAGGCCGAGGGGGACGACGTCGGCGCCGGTGAAGGCCAGGGGGCCGCCGGACGAGGGGTCGGTCGGCCGGTCGGCCGCCGGGGTGGTCCCGTCGCCGCCGCCGGTGCCGCCGTCACCCGCCCCCGGCACCGTGGCGGTCGGGGGAGCGGACGGAGTCGCGCCGTCGCCCGGCGTCGGTGCCGGTGTCGGGTCGACGGCCGCGACGGAGGAGAACTCGACGGTGGTGCCCGCCGAGACCGCCCGGGTCGTCGTGGGCACCGAGACCGTGCGGGTCGCGGCGTCGTACGTCCAGTCCGTCGCGGCGAGGGGTGCGCCGTCGACGAGGACGCTCGCCGGCTCGTCCGCGTCCGTGAAGGTCGCCGTCCACGTTCGGTCGGTGACCTGGCCGTCGAAGCTGCCGTCGGCCGGCGCGATCTCGAGCAGGCCCCCGGTGGGTCGCTGCGTGTACGTGACGGCCGTGCTCGCCGAGGCGGTCGCCGAGGTGCCGGCGTCCTCGTACAGCGAGAAGGCGCCGTCGGCCCCGGTGGCCACGGTCAGGGTCACGGCGTCGAGCGGCGCCGAGCCGTCGTTCGCGACGTGCTCGGAGCGGGTCGGCACGATGCCGCCGCCCCGGACGAAGACCGGCATCGCCGTCAGGTCGGTCGTCACGTCGGCCGTGGTGCCGCCGGCGTAGGTCGTGCCGGTGAACCAGTCGGTCCACGAGCTGCCGGCGGGGAACCAGACCGACGTCGTCGCGGTGCCCGCGTCGCCGTTCGGGGTCGTCACCGGTGCCACCAGCACGTCCGGTCCGTAGAGGTACTCCGATCCCGCGGCGGAGTATGCCTCCTGCTGGTCGGCGTACTGCAGGTACAGCGGCTGGACGATGGGCGTGCCCGTCGCGGTCGCCTCGGCGGCGAGCGTGTAGGTGAGGGGCAGCAGGTCCTCGCGCAGGTTCAAGAACTGCGTCGCGGACTCGTCCGCCGCGGCCGGGTACTGCCAGGGCAGCCGGTCGCTGTGGTTGCTGTGCAGGCGGTCGACGGGCTGGAAGGCGCCCAGCTGCACCCACCGCGCGTAGAGGTCCTCGGGCAGTTGCGTCGTGCCGGGCTCGGCACCCGTGATGCCGTACTGGGCGCCGTTGTGGCCACCGATGTCGTGGCTGATCGACGCGAGTCCGGTCGCCGCCGACTCGCCCGGCGTGTAGCCGACCTGGGTCTTCAGCATCTCCCACGACGACGTCGTGTCACCCGTGAAGTGCAGCGTGGTCCGCTTGTCGGCCCACGGCCCGGTCGAGACGGGCTGGGGGTTGCCGTAGCCGCCGGCGGTCAGCGAGCCGTAAGCCCGCGAGAACGCGAACCCCCGGCCGTCGTTCGCCGCGTCGGTCTGGGCGGCGTACTGCTGGTTGATGAACGCGTCGGGGGTGACGCCGTTGGCCGAGTAGCGCGAGTTCTCGCTGCAGCACCAGTCGAGCCACCAGTTGTCGACGCCCTGGGCCTGCGTGTCGTCGTGCAGGTCGAAGTAGGCGCGCAGCTGGTCGGGATCCGACCAGTCGAAGAGCCAGCGGTCGCCGTCACCCTTGGTGAGTTTGCCGCCGGCGGTGGCCTGCGCCTGGGCGAACTTCGGGTCGCTGCCCGAGATGGAGGGGTGGATGTTGAGGGTGTTGTGGATGCCCTCGTCGTGCCACTCGGCGAGCAGGGCCCGCATGTCGGGGATGCGGGCCGGGTCGACGCTCCATCCGTCCCACTTGCTGTCGTCGACGTTCGTCGTGCTGCCGATCTTGTAGTCGGTGTCGATCGCCATGACGTCGACCGGCACGCCCCTCGTGCGGAACTCCTGGGCGATGGCCTCGTAGTCCGCCTGCGACCGGTCGTAGTACTCGCTGTACCAGACCCCGTACGCCCAGCGCGGCAGCAGCTTCGTCGGCCCGGTCAGGGTCGAGAGGTCGGCCAGTCCCGTCCGGTAGTCGGAGCCGTAGCCGAAGACGTAGCCGTCCTGCATCGCCGTCCCCGCGCGGTCGGGGCGGGGGGTGACCACGTCGGCCGCCTGGTCGTACAGAGCCGAGTCGGTGTCGTCGAGCAGCGACCAGCCGTCCTGGTAGAGCAGGCCGGGGTTGGTCGCGACGTCGCCGTTCGCGGTGTCGAGGTCGCGTCGGTAGCCGCCGAGCGCGGCGTGCGGCGCCAGGGTGGGGCTGTCGGCGGTGACGGCCGCGACGGTGTCGACGTTGACGTTGCAGTTGCCCGCGGTCGTCGGGCAGTCGAGCCGGACGTCGGTCGCCCCGGCGCCCAGGTGGACGGGCAGGCTGACGGTGTCCCAGTGGTCCCATCCGCTCGTCGGCGGCAGCGCCGCCGTGTCGGTGCCGGCGTCGGTCGACAGGGTCGGCGTGCCGGTGCCGCCGTTGGCGTAGCGGACCTGGAGGCGGTAGTCGCCTTCCGCGGGCACGTCGACCAGGTGGGTGGTCAGGGCTGCGCCGTCGCTCCACAGGCCTGCGGCGAAGGCGTCGCCGGAGGCGCCGTTGTGGTCCGTCGCCCGGGTGGCGGTGCCGGTCTTGCCGGCGTCCTCCGCCTCGCAGATCTCGCCGAAGGGGCAGTCCGCGCCCGCGGTCGTCGCGGCGGGTGCCGGGTAGGCGGCTCCCGGCGCGGTGAGGGCGAAGCTGTCGACGTTCACCTGGCCGGAGTCGTCGGCGCCCCGCTCGATCCGGATGCTGTGGGGCCCGGCGGAGAGGTCGAGACCCGCCGTCGTGGTGCGCCAGTCGTCCCAGCCGGTGCCGGGGGCGAAGCTCAGGGGCACGGCTGGTCCGTCGTCGACCACGACGCTCAGCGAGCGGGTCGTGACCTGGCCGTCGCCGCCCTGCGAGTTCGCGTAGCGGAGGGTCAGGTCGAGTGGCCCCGCGGTCGAGACCGTGGTGTCGAACTGCAGGGCGGCGCCCACGGCCTCGTAGCCGCCGACGAAGGCCGTCCCGGTGAAGCCGGTGTGGTTCGTCGCGGGGGCGATGCCCTCGAGCCCGGCGTCCTCGGCCTCGCACAGCACGCCGACCGCGCACGAGGGCACCTCGGCGGACGTCCACGGCGAACCGGTGACGTCCTGGCCCGTGTCGGTCGTCAGGGCGACGGACAGGTTCTCGCTCGTGAAGGCACCGGTGCCCTCGCGGTAGCGGACGACCATCTTGCCGGTGTCGATCGTCAGCCAGCCGTCGGCTCGGGTCTGGCTGAACAGGGTGGGGCCGAAGTCGTCGCGGCCGACGACGGTGAAAGTGCCGCGGTCGGTGAAGCGACCGTCACCGGCGTACTCCGTGCGGATCAGCGTGGGCGAGAGCACCTCGAAGCGAGCCTCACCCGACACCACCGCCCGCCCGGCCGCGTCGTCGGCCTGGGCCGGCACCGCCGCGAACCCGATCGCCCCCACCGCGGTGAGGGCGGCCAGTGCGGTCGCGAGGAGTCGCGACCTCCGGGTCCGGTTCGCAGCGGTCGGGCGCATGTGTTCTCCTCAGGGACGTCATCGTCTGGCGAGTTGCTTCGTGCAGCCTATGCAATTTCCGTGAGCACCGACAGGCGGGCGATCGCGGCTGGGTGTGTCGACGCCACCCGCGCGGCACGTCTCAGGCGGGGCGATCACCGCTCAGCACATCGCGCACCGACCGGGGTTCGCGACCCAGCAATTCGCCGAGCAGCGGATCGGTGCCGGCGAAGAAGCCGCCGGCCGCCGCCTGGTACATGCCGAGCACGAACCGGGCCGTCGTCTCGGGGCGACCCGCGGCGACCTCCCGCGCGACCCACTCGTCCTCGCCGACGACCTCGGTCGCGACCGGTCGGCCTGCCACCTCGGCCGCGATCGAGGCGATCTCGGTGAAGGTGGGTGCGTCGGCTGCGGTGAGGGGCCAAGGCGTCGGTCGTCGAGGCCGCCACCGAGGCGGACGTCGACCCGGTCGACGACCTCCGCGACGGATGGCGCAGCCAGGTCGCGTTCGGCCTCGACAACCCGGCCCTCTTCACGTTGCTCAGCGACCCCGGCCGCGTCGCGGACTCATCCGCCGCACGCCGAGGCAGGGCGGTGCTCGAGGCTCGCGTCCACCGGGTGGCGGCGGCCGGCCGTCTGAGGGTCTCCGAGCAGCGTGCCGTCGGGCTCGTCCAGACCTCGGGGGTGGGGGTGATCACGACGCTGCTCGGGACGCTGGTCGACGACCGCGACCCGGGGCTCGCCGAGGCGGCCCTCGAGGGGCTCCTCGCGCAGATCCTCACCGACGCGCCCGTCGCCGACCGGACGGGGCACCTGGCGACGGTCGTCGCGTTCCGAGCCGTCGCCCCCGAACTCGACCAGCTGACCGGTCCGGAGCGCCGACTGCTCGGCGAGTGGCTCGACCGGGTCGTCGACGACCGGCGCTGACGCCCGGCGGCCGGCACGGGTGCCGCATCTGGCGGAAAGCGGTTGTGCTGAAGGGCTGATGAAGTCGTGGCCGATTGACGGTCGTTCATCGGGACACCTTCACGAGCTGGTCTCGGCCGACTGAGGCCAAGGGGCGTCTGGCCCGCGGATTCGCGTATGCCTGTCCCGTAAAAATGCCCGGTGACGGGGGTTTAAACGCTACATTCAACGGATGCTCATCGGATACGCCCGCGTCTCGACCTCTGGGCAGGATCTTGCAGCACAGCGTGACGGTCTTGCAGCACTCGGTGTTGACGATGATCACGTGCATGTTGACCACGGCCTATCGGGGACGACTCGAGCGCGGCCGGGCCTCCGTGAGGCGCTGGCGGCGTGCCGTGCCGGCGATGTCCTCGTGGTCACGAAGCTCGACCGCCTCGCCCGTTCGCTGCGCGACGCGACCGACATCGCCGACGAGCTCACAAAGAAGGGCGTCGCACTCAACCTCGGGGGAGCGGTCTATGACCCCACCGACCCTGTCGGCCGGCTCCTGTTCAACGTCCTTGGCATGGTGGCCGAGTTCGAGGCTGACTTGATCCGAGCCCGCACCCGCGAGGGCATGGCGATCGCCGAGGCCGCCAGCAAGCTGCGCGGCCGAAAGCCCAAGCTCACCGCCTCCCAGGAGAAGCACCTCGTACAGCTGCACCGCACCGGCGCCCACACGACGAGCGAGATCGCCGAGCTGTTCGGAGTTGCCCGCTCGACGGTTTACCGGGCAGTTCATAGATCGGAGTAGCCCGATTCTGTTCAGTAGGCCGAGAGCATTCGGCTGGTTGTTGGTAAGTCGATGCCGTCGGTGTCGGTGGTAGTCGATACAATCTCATAGAATCGAGTCCCACTGCCGGGGCCGAGGGGAAAAACGTGCCAACTGTCGAACCGTTGACGCTTCATCAAACAATGCTCCACGAGATCCCACGGGGACGATGGCAGGAAAAAGGTGGCTCTGAGCCGCTATTTTCTGCGGCGCCCACACCGCTAAACCTGGCCACAGATCGCTTCATCCGCGAGGAAATGCTTCAGCCAGCGTTTGCCTTTGCTCGCGAAATTGTGGCCACGGATGAGTACGGCAGCCCTGTCCCCGAACTCGTTCGGGCGGCTCTGGCCGATCCGACGCTCCTGGCAACAAACTCGAAGGAGATCGCTGAGTGGATGCATCGGAAGCAGACCAACGGAAGCTCGGCGGGAGTCTTTATGGCCTCTTTGGCTAGCAGCTCGAAGGGTAACCGTTTCGTCATTCTCAAGGCCGAGCACCAAGAGGGTGTTCGCCTGAACCACGAAGGTGAGGGCGACGATGTCGTGTTCCAGGTCGAACACCTCACAGAGCTGATCATGGGCCAGAACTCGAGGGTCTACAAGATCGGACTCTTCTGGATCGATGATGCTGATCAACTGGTTGGGCTGATGGTCGACAAGCAGAACGGCGTCTCTTTCGCGGACTATTTCCTTCAGCAATTTCTCGGGTGTGACCTCAAGCACCGGGCAGAAGTGCAGACCGAAGACTTCGTAAAAGCACTGACGAAGTTCATCAACTCTCCTTTGATTTCGGAGGAGAAGCGCGGTAGATATGCCACAGCTGCTGTCGCTGTCCTCGAGAGCCCCGCTCCACAGCTCAATCCGACTTCCTTCATCTCTGAATTCTTGGACGCCGAGGACCGGGATGTGTTCTCGGAGTCCCTACCTAGTCAAATTAGGTCGTCGACTTTTGCCAAGGACACCAGGTTAGTTAGTAGCCAAATCGGTGGGTTGAAGCTGAAGACCTCGTCTGGCGTTACGATCACCGCGTCCAGCGAGGCTATGCAGAATGGAACCGTGACAGTGGACTCAGACTCGCCTGAGGGCCCTCGAATCATCGTCAGAGGGTCGACTGATTCCTATCGGCTGTCACGCCCGCCGGCATGAGCTCGGAGTCTTTCGATCTCGGCGAGAGGTATCGGCTGGCCCACCCGTCGCTGCTTGTTGCGCTCGACACGTATCACCGGACGCTTGAGGGTCTCACTGGTGGGAACATCGGCGATCACGTCCTTAGCGGCAGAGTCAAGACGGCTCGAAGTCTGATTCGGAAGGCACGTGCAGACCCAACCTCACCTCGCACATGGACTTCGATTCAGGACAAGGTCGGACTTCGCTTAATCTGCTCCACGAAGGAGGACGTCCGGGAGGCAGACCGCCTTATCCAAGGTGGCTCATGGGCCATTGTTGAGAGAAGCGTAAAGAAGGGTAAGCAGAATCAACTCTTCTACCCAGGCATCCACTTCATCCTCTCCGACGCATCTGTCCAGGACGATCAGGGCGAGGAGATATTCGTAGAAGTCCAGCTGCGGACGCGCGCACAAGATGCGTGGTCGGTCGTCTCCCACAAGCTGCTCTACAAGGGCTTGGTGCAGCCGCCGAAGAAGATGCAGCGCGTGATCAACCGGCTCACTGTGCTTGTGGAGCTTTTCGATGACGAGGTTCAGCGCGTGGTTCGGAAGAGGAGGAATTTGCCCATGTATAGGCCTGCGCTGGCTCTTGAGGCGCTGGAGCACGAATACGAAGAGCTCACCGGCGAGGTCACCCCGGAAGCTTCCGATGTTGTGCTGGTGAACTTGCTCCTCAGCGCCTATGGGACAGACGAGACCCATTTTGAGGCTCTTGTGCGCGACTTTTGTCAAACCAATGAGGAGAAGCTTCAGCTCTTATTGCAGGAGCATGCGCCCGATTCGACGAGCTACGTCGACTCTCGAGATTGGCTCTATTCCCAGCCTGAGATCCTCGCCGTTCTCGAACGAGCGTGCGCAAGGCCCTACCTCCTTGCGAATGCCATCAGCAATACAGACTTCGAGGATGTCATTCGTAAGTCGTGCCTCAGCGCGGGCACTGTGCTGCCGCAGAACGCCTAGGACAGGTTCAGCTTTGCCTATCGCGGCATGCGATCCGTGGCTGTCCCGATAGGGGATCCCTCAGCGGAGCCCATGGTCAGGGTCTGCAGTCAAACGAGAAGAGCGGACGCGATTGTCGCTATGACTGCGAGAGCGAGTGCTACTGAGAAGACTCGAATTTGCAGACGAGATTCTCGAGCCGCGGCGGGGTCTAGGTCGCCTTGATCGATGAGCTGGCGAGTGTGTCGGTTTCGTCGTACTGCCATGACGAGGAACACGATGATGGTCGCTGTGGCAGCACCAAGTCCAGCAGTCATGACACGAGCATCCCACGGTGCCAAGGGGTACTGACCGTGCCCAGTAGACGATCGCTCAGCGGGCGACAGTTCGAATCAGTCACGGACGAGGATGAGCAGAGCGCCACAACCGAAGGCCATGACGCTTACAATCAGGCCGGCTGTCGCCGGATAGTCGTAGTGGTGAATAGTCTGCGCAGCCACGTTGTCGCCGTCTACGTCATAACTGCAGTCGACGCCCAGTGGCAGGAGCGAAATTTCCCCTACGACGCGAGTCGCCTCGTAAAAGGGGCCTCCCTCGTCGGGGTAAGGCCCACGCAAACATTGGATGGTGAGTGGGTCCCGTCCATCAAAGGTCAACCCGAGCGCGATGGAGACGAATCCAAGCGGTAGCGAGACGAGTAAGAGCACCCCGCCGAACAGTCGTCTCGCCCGTGGCCGCATCTGCACAGAATACGGGTCACCATTTGGCATAGCCGTTGAGCGCGAGGCCCGATAGCCGATTGGCTAACGAGACAGCCCAGACCTGGCAGCTGCCCTCTGCATTTCATAACGGACGGTTGTGTCGCGAGCCGACCTCCTCCTAGTAGCAGGGGCCGTAGATACGTCAGTGCAGCAGAGCACCCGTCGAAGGAGGGGTGTGAGAACTTGATAGGTGGGTCACTTGGGAAGGGACAACGACACGACCGTCAGGCCTTCGGCAGGAACATCGCAGTCTTCCAAGCCGTCATAGGGCATTTTTTTACCCTCGAACTCGGCTCGAATAGTGGTGACGCCGGCGGTCATTCCGTCTGGTCCGTCGAATCGGATAACTTCGCCAAATTGACCCTGGTTTTGGTTGGCGACCGTGAACCCCTGCTCTTCTAGGACTGATGTCGCTCCAGAAATGAGGTT
The DNA here is from genome assembly GCF_040547465.1 of Frigoribacterium sp. PvP054. Lineage (NCBI taxonomy): Bacteria > Bacillati > Actinomycetota > Actinomycetes > Micrococcales > Microbacteriaceae > Frigoribacterium > Frigoribacterium sp. PvP054. The sequence goes on along the minus strand of NZ_JBEPPU010000005.1, from coordinate 177,870 downwards.
CTCGTCCGTCAGGGCGATATGTCTACTGAACTCGTTACCCGTTTGGTCAAGGGGTCCTGGCTGGAACCGATAATCGCAACTGGCCTCGCCAAGACTGCTGAGGTCGAGCTGGTCGAAGCGGCTGTCGATGGCCGTCACCTGGCGAGCCTCGCTCGAAGCGCATCCGGTCTGAATCAGCGCCAGGCCTGCGATGACGACCGTGACGAAGCTCTTTGCTTTCACTTTGGCTCCTTGTCAGTCGTATTGTGAGTGGCTTCGCTGTGCGCGCACACTTTCGTCGGTTCAGTGGCCGGGACGGTATGACCCGCCGTCTGCGGCGTTCCGCTGGACGATATTGCATCGTTTTCGTCGGTGTGTGGCGGAAACGGGTCTCTTGTGCCCGATAGACGATCGGCTGCCGGCCAGTGGTGACGTGTCCTGTTGGGCTCCGCCAGAATCACCAGACGTCGTGATACGAGAGCTGCGTGTGCTTAGTTGATCTGGGTGTCAGTTCGAGATCAAGCCCAGCGGCTGCCACTTGCTGCAAGACCTGCGCGGGCACTGTGAAGGTGGTTTCTTCGTGGTCGGTGATGAGGGACACGGCCAGTGTGATGAGGTAGCCCTCGAGGCGCAGCTTGGTGAAAAGTGTCGCCGAGTTCTGCGGCAGCAGTAGCAGTATCCACTGCACACGCCCCCAAGGGTCTTGCCCGTGCTCTGCGCGGATAGCGTCGACGTGACGGTTGCTGAATAGGTTCCATATCGACACGTCGAAGACGCGGGGGCCGTCACCCCTGAGATCGCCGATCTCGTACTGCTCGTCCGGTGTGACGCCCAAGAGCTGTGTCACGTGCACCGAAGAGCCCTGCTGGCCATAGATGTTTAACTCCACCTGGATGTTCTTAATCACTGCGGCAGTGTCCCACTCACGCTTCGCCGAGATCGGAAATTTTGACCCGATCGTGCCCGCTTACCGATGGTCGTTCGGGCTCCCGCGGCGGTGCTAGGTCAGATGAACACGGACGCAGTGCCGACCAGGGCGACCACGACGGATCCGCCCAGCGTGATGTACGCCCGTCGAGACAATGCTCGTCCGGCACGCCGGTCGGCAAAGGCGAACGCGACTGCGATCAACGCAAGAAGGATGGCGACTGCCCAACAGACGAGAATCACGGCTCGACCGTAATGCACGGTTCGCGATCGCACGTCCCGATAGCCGATCCCTCATCGAGATCGGCACCGAACTGGTCTATCGAGACGCTCCAGGCCCAGTAGCTGCAGGAGACTGGCTGACCCGCCGGGTCGTCCGGTTGACGATCGGGAGACGTCGTCTCAAGGTGTCTGTGCGGTCGCCTCAGCTGCTGCGAGCTTGGCTTCTTGATCCTCGGACAGGGCCCAGCTAGCGAGCAAGGCGAGGCGCTCGGCTGAAACGGAGCTGGGCTCGGCGCTGTAGATAAAGAGGGTGAGGCCGACGTCGGCGGTGAGCTCCATTCCTTCGTAGTTCAGCTCGAGTGCACCGACGACGGGGTGATGCAGTCGCTTGAAGCCAGTGCGGTGGAAGGCGACCTCGTGGGCTGCCCAGCGGACACGGAATTCCTCGCTGCGGGTCGCGAGCTCGCCGACAAGGTCGGAGAGGGCCTTGTTGTGTGGGTCGCGGCCAGCTGCTGCGCGGAGGATCGCAACGCTCGAGTCGGCGGTGCCCTCCCAATCGTCGAAGAAGTCACGGGCGCGTGGGCTGAGGAAAGTGAATCGGATGGTGTTGGCCGGCCTGACGGGGTCGCGGAAGATCTCCGAGTACAGGGCGTGTCCTTGGACGTTGGCGGCCAGGAAGTCGCCTCGGTCGTTCCGGACCCAGGCCGGAGAACCCAGAGCGTCGAGCATCTGCTGCACCTGTGGGCGGACGCGCCGCGTCGTCACCCGCCGGCGGGCGGTCGGGGAGGCATTGGCCGTCCGGGCGAGGTCGAACAGATGAGCTCGTTCGGCCTCGTCGAGCTGCAGGGCCCGGGCGAGCGCCTCGAGCACGCTCTCCGAGACACCGGACAGGTTGCCCCGTTCGAGGCGAACGTAGTAGTCGACACTGACGCCAGCGAGCATGGCGACCTCCTCTCGGCGGAGGCCGGAGACGCGGCGGGTGGCGCCGTAGGCCGGAAGCCCCGCCTGCTCCGGGGTGAGCCGGCCGCGCCGACTGACGAGGAAATCGCGCACCTGGGTCTTGTCGTCCATGACGTCGAGCGTAGATCTCAGAACGACGGTGAGGGAGGTTCCCCTGGTACCCCCGGGCAGACAAGCAACACCAGCACCTGGCAGACAACGTGCAGAACGAGTTGTGTCGTCGTCACGGGCCGATCGGGCCTGTTCAGTCGTGAGGATCAACCGTGTTCGGTCTTGAGATCGTCGTCGTGCTCGGCGCCGCCGTGCTCATCTGTAGCGGCCTCGCCGCCCGCCTCCACATCGCCCCGCCGATCCTGCTGCTCGCCAGCGGCATCCTGCTCGGGTTCGTGCCTGCCCTTCGCGAGGTGCAGCTGCCACCGGAAGTCGTCCTGTTCCTGTTCTTGCCCGCCCTGCTGTTCTGGGAGAGCCTCACGACTTCGCTCCGAGAAATCAAGGCGAACCTTCGCGGCATCGTGTTGACCAGCACCGTGCTCGTCGTCGCGACCGCAGCGGCGGTCGCCACCGTCGCGCACCTGCTCGGCATGCCCTGGGGCCCGGCCTGGGTACTCGGCGCCGCGGTCGCGCCCACCGACGCGACCGCCGTCGGCGCCTTCACGAAGTCCCTGCCGCGGCGCACCGTCACGACCCTGCGTGCAGAGAGCCTCGTCAACGACGGCACGGCCCTCGTCATCTACGGGCTCGCGGTGGCCGTCGTCATCGGCGAGGACGAGGCGACGCCGCTTCGCATCTCGTGGCTCGTCGTCCTCGCCTACGGCGGAGGGGCCCTCATCGGCCTCGCCCTGGCCTGGGCGGTGAAGAAAATACGGAACCGCCTCGACGATCCCCTCCAGGAGACCGTCATCACGATCCTCACGCCCTTCGTCGCCTACCTCGTGGCCGAGTCCGTCGAGTCGTCGGGTGTCCTCGCCGTGGTCATCGCCGGCCTCACGCTCAGCCAGGTCGCACCTCGTCGTGGAAGAGCCGCGACACGGCGCGAGTCGGACGCTTTCTGGCGCCTGTCGACGTTCCTGCTGAACGCCTCCTTGTTCGTCCTCGTCGGCCTCGAGCTGCAGACCGCCGTCCGCGCCCTCGACACCGGGCTCATCATCAGCGGCCTCGTCTCCGTCCTGGTCATCAGCGTCACCCTCATCGCCGTCCGCATCGCGTTCCTGTTCGCTGCGGCGTACGCGATCAGGGCGCTCGACCGCCGGCCTGAGCAGCGGCTTCGCCGCGTCAGCCACCGCGCGCGCATCCTCAGCGGCTTGTCCGGGTTCCGTGGTGCTGTGTCGCTCGCCGCCGCGCTCGGCGTCCCGCTCGTGCTCTCGACCGGCACAGATTTCCCCGACCGCGACATGATCGTCTTCGTCACTTCCGGTGTCATCGTCCTCACCCTCGTTGTCCAGGGGCTGCTCCTCCCTGCCGTCGTTCGCTGGGCCTCTCTCCCCGAAGACACCGGAGTGATCGAGGAGCGACGGCTGGCGGAGACGACGGCCACCGAGGAGGCGCTGGGGTCCCTGGCCGACGTGGCGCACGACCTCGGGGTGGACCAGGAAGTCGAGGACCGCGCCCGGGAGGAGTACGAGGCCCACCTCCGAGTCATCGAGGCCGGCGACGTCACCGCCGAGGACGACGAGGACGTCCGCCGCGACGAGCAGTACCGTGCTCTGCGCCTAGAGATCCTGCACCGTAAGCGCGAAACCGTGGTGCGGCTCCGCAACGAGGGGCACATCGACGACACCGTCCTCCGCCAGGTCCAGGCGAACTTCGACGCCGAAGAAGTACGCCTGGCCCCCGAGGAGATCGCGGAGTAGAGCACGACCGCCACCCGGCAGCAGGGTCCTGACAGTACCGGGCACAACAGGCCCTGTCGTCGCCGACGTGACCGCTGTTGCATGGACATGCAGCAACGACACCGCTGCCCCTGACTCACGGCCGGCGATCTGCCCGGCCACCAGCATCTGTCGAGAGGCCCCACAATGCGAGCAACACTGATGTACAGCGCCGGCGACGTCCGCGTCGAAACGGTCACCGACCCCACCCTCCAGCAGCCCACCGACGCGATCGTGAAGATCGTCGCCGGCTGCATCTGCGGCAGCGACCTCTGGCCCTACGCCTCCAAGGACGCCGACAGCGAGCCCGCCCGCATGGGCCACGAGTTCGTCGGCATCGTCGAGGAGATCGGTACCGACGTCACCGGTGTCGCCGTCGGTGACTTCGTCATCGCGCCCTTCGTAGCCTCCGACGGCACCTGTGACTTCTGCCAGGAGGGCCTCCAGACCTCCTGCCGCCACGGCGCCCACTGGGGCTCCGACGGCGTCGACGGCGGCCAGGGCGAGAAGGTCCGCGTTCCGCAGGCCTCCGGCACCCTCGTCACCGTGCCCGCAGGCTTCGACGACTCGCTGATCCCGTCGCTGCTGAGCCTGTCCGACGTCATGTCGACCGGGTACCACGCGGCGAAGAAGGGCGGCGTCAGCGCCGGGAAGACCGTCGCCGTCATCGGCGATGGAGCCGTCGGCCTCTCCGCCGTCCTGTCGGCCAAGCTCCTCGGCGCCGAGCGCATCATCCTCCTCGGCCGTCACGAGTCCCGCACCGACCTCGGCCGTGAGTTCGGCGCCACAGACGTCGTCGCCGAGCGTGGCGACGAGGCGATCGCGAAGGTCAAGGAGCTCACCGACGGCGACGGCGTCCACGTCGTGCTCGAAGCTGTCGGCCTCAAGCCCGCTCTCGAGACGGCATTCGAGATCGTCCGCGACGGTGGCGTCATCAGCCGTGTCGGTGCCCCGCAGTTCACCGACGTGCCCTTTGGCTTCGGACCCTTCATGCGAAACGTCACCCTCACCGGCGGCGTCGCGCCCGCCCGGGCCTACATCGACGAGCTGCTGCCCCTCGTGCTCGACGGCACCATCGAGCCTGGCAAGGTGTTCGACCACACCGTCGACCTCGACGGTGTGCCCGCTGGCTACCAGGCCATGGCGGACCGGGAAGCGCTGAAGGTGCTCGTCCGCCCGTAGTAACGACATGAAGGAGGCGCGGTGTCGGTAAGACCGACACCGCGCCTCCTTCGCCGCTCCGGGTCACTCGGGCGGGGAGACCTCGTTCACGGCCGTGAGACCGTTGAGTGTCCTCGGGTACCCGACGAACGGCAGCAGCACGGTGAGGACATCAAGCAGCTGCGCCCGGGTGTTGCCGACGTTCACGTTCGCCTTCACGTGCCCCTTCACCTGTCCGTCGGCGCCACCCAGGGCGACCAGGACGGAGAACGTCAGCAGTTCGCGCTGACGCACGTCGAGACCACCACGTGTGTAGTAGTCACCGAAGCAGTTTCCCGACAGGAACCCCTGGAACCGTCGGGCGTCTGCGGGAGCGTTGGCGTACATCCCGTCGACGGTGTCGTCCCCGACGATCTCCTTCTGTTTCGCCAGGCCGTCGGTGTTGCGCGTCTCGGGCGTGGTCGACGACTGGCCTTCAAGCGGCAGGGCGACGCCCCGCTCGGTGAGCAGCTCGTTGGTGGCGTGGAGGAAGTCGATGACCCTGGCGATGCCGACGTAGGCGGTCGCCTGGTAGACGATCTCCTTCACCTGGATGGGCGTCACACCGTTGTCGAGAGCAGCTCCGAGTATCACCCGGTACTCAGTCACGGCGCCCACTGCGATGACAGCACCGAGCTGGTACATCAGCCGTTCGGGCCGGGGGAGGTCGCCCGTGACGGCCCGTAGGGTCTCGTCGAAGGCGAAGTCGTCGAAGAACGCCACGAACTCCGGGTCCGTGCGGGCGAGATCCGACGTGCGACTAGGGAAGAGCACATCGTGCTCGGCTCTCGCGTCAGCACCAGGTGTCCGGCTCATGCCCGGCCCTCGAGGTCAGCGTCGGAGACGTGCTCGAGCCACGTGGTCGTGCTGGCGGGGTCGTCGCCGGCTTCGATCATGGCGATGTGCTCCATGAACCCGTCACCACCGGCGGCGTGGAAGTGCTCCTCGCCGGGGGGTGTGTAGATGGTCTGCCCGGGGTGGACTTCGTGGATGTTCCCGGCCCGGTCGCCGAACCGGGCGATGCCGGATGTGACCCGGAGGTACTGGCCGCGGGCGTGGGAGTGCCAGGCGGTGCGCGCTCCGGGTGCGAAGCGGACCAGGGCGACGGTCATCCGCTGGTCGTCGGTGTGCGGGGCGGCGATGGCGTCCAGCCACACGTCTCCGGCGAACTGCTCCGGGGGATTCTTCACCGTCGGCTTGTTGGGTTCGATCTGCATGTCGTCCTCCTCGTCTCGGCGGCTGTCACGAGGCGCGGTGGGTCGCAGCGTCGTGAGCCGCACTCTCGACGCTACGACGCAGATACCGGCCCTGAGAGGGTCCACCAGTACCCGTGAGTGCCGACGGCTGAGGCGCAGCATGGGAGGAACGACACAAGGAGGAATGATGGAACACCGTCTGCTGGGCCGCACGGGAGTGCAGGTCAGCCCGCTCGCCCTCGGCACCATGATGTTCGGCCCTTGGGGCAACGACGACGAGGACGACTCGGTCCGCATCATCAACCGCGCGCTCGACGCCGGCATCAACTTCGTCGACACCGCCGACGTCTACTCCGCTGGCCGCTCGGAGGAGATCGTCGGCAAGGCGATCCAGGGCCGCCGCGACGACGTCGTGCTCGCCACGAAGTTCTTCATGCCCATGGGCGAGGGCGTCAACCGCTCGGGCGGGTCGCGCCGCTGGATCGTCCGCGAGGTTGAGGAGTCGCTCCGCCGCCTCGGCACCGACCACATCGACCTCTACCAGGTGCACCGTCCGAGCCCCACGACCGACGTCGAGGAGACCCTCGGTGCCCTCACCGACCTGGTCCGCCAGGGCAAGGTCCTCTACGTCGGCTCGTCGTCGTACGCGGCCAGCGAGATCGTGGAGGCGCAGGTCGTCTCCCGAGACCGCCACCTGGAGCGCTTCGTCACTGAGCAGCCGCCGTACTCGATGCTCGTCCGCGGCATCGAGTCCGACGTGCTTCCCACCACCCAGCGCTACGGCATGGGGACGCTGACGTACAGCCCGCTCGCGGGCGGCTGGCTCTCGGGGAAGTGGCGCGACGGGAAGGCGCCGACCCCCGCCTCCTCGGCTCGCCCCGGCGCCCGCTTCGACATGACGACCGCGGCCAACGGGCAGAAGCTCGAGGCCCTCGCTGCGCTCACCGACCTCGCCGATGAGGCGGGGCTGACGATGATCGAGCTGGCGATCGGGTTCGTGATCCGGCACCCGGGCGTCACCTCGGCGATCATCGGGCCGCGCACGATGGAGCAGCTCGAGTCGCAGCTGCCCGCGGCCGACGTCGTCCTGAGCGACGACGTGCTCGACCGCATCGACGAGATCGTTGCCCCGGGCGTCACCCTCAACCCCGACGACGACAGCTACGGCACGAGCGAGCTCGCGGTGGCAGCTCGGAGGCGCTGAGCGCACGACTTCCCAGCTGACGACGGCCGCCGCCCGAGAGGGTGGCGGCCGTCGTCGTGAGATCGACAGAGCAGGTCAGATGGCGGCCTCGGCCTTGATCTGCTCGAGCGCGTCCATGAAGCCGTCGGGGCAACCGCTGGCACCGGCGAGGCGGTCGATCTGCACCTCGTCGACGTGGCGACCGATGACCTCGTCGGGGAGTGCGGCGGCGAAGGCCTGCTGGTACTCCAGTGACGTCGGGTCCTCAGCTGGCGTCGAGATCGTGACGTCGGTGATCAGGTCGTCGGTGATCGTCAGTGTGACGTCGTGGTGCGAAGGGAGCCCGCCGTACCAACCAGTGGCCTCGAAGGTCCCGTCACGATAGGAGCTGTTCGGTGCCGCCTGGTCGGAGGCTTCGGCGCTGCGCGGCGACGAGGTCGTGCTCGTCGCTCGTGCGGGCTCCCTATCGGACGACGAGCACCCTGCAAGGACGACAGTTGCCGTCGCGGCTGCGATCGATCCGGCGATCAGGCGCGCTGCAGTCGTTTTGGGCGTCATGAGCGGGCGAGGTCGCGGAGGTCGGCCTGCACGGACGCCGGCTCGGCGTCGACGGGCAGGTTCTGCTGGTCGCGGACCCCGTCGATGGTGCCGTCGTGGTCCAGGGCAGCGAAGACGGGGTCGAGGTCCGTCTGCGCGGGGCCGCGCTCGGCGACGAGCTCGAAGGTGGTGTGGTCGGCGGCGTCACTGGTGAGGCTGTCGACGAGGACGCGGGCGATCTGCGCTCTGGCGATAACACCGTCCGAGGAGTTGCCGGCGTGACGGGTGTCGCCCTGGAGGAAGACGTTCTGCAGCTGGTCGTCGTCGTTGTAGTCGAACCAGCCGGGCCGCACGATCGTGTAGGCGTTGCCGCTGGCGCGCACGAGGCGTTCGCTGCGGCGCTTCCAATCGTGGGTCGTTGCTCGGCGGGTGACGCCGATCGCGGTCATGAGCGCGATGCGCACGGGGCGGCCGTCGAGGGCGCGGAGCACGTTCGCGACGGCCCCGTAGTCGACGGCTTCGGCGTCCGAGCTGCCGTAGGCGGCACCCTGGGTGAAGACGACCGCGTCGACGCCGTCGAGGGCGCGGCGGAGATCATCGACGCTCGTGAGGGACCCGACGACGGTCTCGGCCGACGGATCGAGGCGGGAGGCGCGGGAGGCGTCGCGGACCAGGGCACGGGTGGTGTGGCCCTGGCGGACGGCTTCGGCGACGACGTGGCGGCCGACGCTGCCGGTCGCACCGACGGCAAGGACGGTGAGGGGAGTGGTGGTGGGCATGTGTTCCTCTGCTCTCAGGAGTGGGTTCGGGTCGTGTGGGTGGGATGGTCCGAGAAGAGCTCGCCGGGGAGGTCGCCCCAGGTCTCGACCTCGCCGTCGACGGTCATGAGAACCGACGCGAAGTCAAAGTCCTTGGCCAGACGCGACGCGGGCGTGGTGAACAGGGCTGTGGTGAGACCGTCAGCCGTGCGGCAGTCATCGGCCGTGACCCAGGTCGCGAGGACGCCTCGGACCGGCCATCCGGTTCGCCCGTCGAGGACGTGGTGCAGGCCTGGTCCCCAGGCCCGTCTCGTCGTCGACGACGCACAGAGCGCGATGCCGTCGCGGAGCTCGACGACGCCGATCACCCGTTTGGGTACGAGGGGATGCTCGAGGCCGATCCGGTCGGTGCCGCTGCCGCGTCGTCTCATGTCGCCGCTGCCGTCGACGAGGTTCGACTCGACGCCCTCGTCGTGCAGCAGCTGACCGAGGATGTCGACGAGCAAGCCCTTCCCTGCTGCCCCGACGTCGAGGAGGACGGGGTCGCTGCTGGTGACGGTGGTGCCGTCTCGGTGGACCAGGTCTTTCCAGAGGGGCCGTCCCTGCGCCCGATGTGCCTCACGGGCTTCCCTCGAGGCGGGTACGAGGCTGTAGTCAGCGTCGTACCCCAGCAACTCGAGGTCTCGACCGACAAGAGGATCGACGGCACCTCCCGTCGCGTTGGAGAGCGCGTCGTAGAGGTCGAAGAGCGCTCGTGCCTCGTCGGGGAACGTGACCGGGCCGCCCTGCGCGAGCCGCGTGACGAGCGAGTCCTCCCGGAACCTCGACCAGGTGATGTCGAAGGCCTCGACCCTGTCGAGCACGAGTGCACGCAGGCGCGCGTCGAGCGGGAGGTCGGTCACGATGTCCCAGCTCGTGCCGATGCCATCGAAGGTGAACGTGCTCACGGCGTCAGGCCCGGCTGCTGCCTGCGCGCTTCTGGGCGAGATCGCCGGGGAGGACCACGAGGACGACGACGAGGAACGCGAGCGCGATCATTACGCTCGACCCCGTCAGGGCGACCTCGACCCGCTGGCTGAGGACCCCGACGGGGTCCGTTCCGCCTGCGGCGGCGCTCGTGCCGACGGCGACGAGGACGGCGAGGCCGAGCGAGCTGCCCAGCTGGTGGAACGTGTTCAGCAGACCGGAGGCGGCGCCGGCATCAGCACCGGTGATGCCGACGAGGGCGTAGCTCGTCAACGGTGCGAAGGCGAGCCCCTGACCCAGGCCGATGAGCACCATCGGTAGAGCGACGCCCGTGACGAACGAGTCGCCCTGGTCGACACGGCTGAGCCACAGCATGCCGGCGAAGGTCACGGCGACGCCGGCGCCGAGCACCACCACGGAGTGGAGACGGTCGAGAAGGCGCGGGACCGAGAGCGCGACGGCGAAGTTGACGATCGTCATCGGCAGGAACCCGAGCCCTGCCTGGAGGGGGCTCCAGCCGAACACCTCCTGCAGAAACTGGGTGGTGAAGAAGAAGAACCCCATCATGGCGCCGAGGTACAGGAACCGGATCGCGTACGCACCGGACCGGGCACGGCTGGCGAACAGTCGCAGCGGCATGATCGGCTGTTCCACGCGGCGCTCGTTCATAACCAGGGCCACGAGCAGGAGCACGCCGACGGCGAGGGAGATGAGCGTCCGTGGTGACGCCCAGCCGACCTCGGAGGAGCTGATGATGCCAAAGATGAGGGCGCCGACGCCGAGGGTCGCAGTCACCGCGCCGACGACGTCGAAGCGGCCGCGGACCCGGGGCAGCTCGATCAGGTACCGGACGGCAAGGACGATCATGACGGCGCCGATGGGCAAGTTGAGGAAGAACCCGGCTCGCCACGAGATGAGGTCGGCGAGGACGCCGCCGACGACCATGCCGGCGCTCGCGCCGATGCCAGCAACTGCGGCGTAGAGCGCGACGGCACGGCTGCGTTCACGGCCTTCGGAGAAGGTCGCGGTGAGGAGCGACAACGACAGCGGTGCGAGGATCGCGGCACCCACGCCCTGCAGGGCCCGCGCGGCGACCATGACGGCGCCGGAAGGAGCTGCACCGACGAGGAGCGACGCGACCGAGAAGATGACCAGGCCGATGATGAACAGGCGGCGCCGGCCGACGATGTCGCCGGCCCGGGCGCCGAGCAGGAGGAGCCCGCCGAAGACGAGCGTGTAGGCGTCCTGCACCCACGTCAGGCCGGTAGGGGAGAAGTCCATGGTGGCCTGGATCGACGGCAGCCCGGTGAAGATGATCGAGTTGTCGAGGATGATCATGAAATACGTGACCAGGATGATCGCAAGGATCGCGGTCCGGTGCACCACCGGGGTGGTGGGGGTCGTGCCGGTGCGGGGTGCGTCCTGGAGATCGGTCATGATCTGATCCTGTGCCGACGGCGGTCGACGCGGGAGTTGCTGCCGTGACCGGTACTCGCAAAACCCCTCTTGGTCACCACGTCGTCGCAACCGACCTGGTCGGCACCCAGCTGTTGTCCTGACGCGACAGGGACGTTGTCATCTGCAGCCTCCAGTTCGCCCGGCTGCCCCAGATGGTGGCGTCGACGATGTCCCGGGTGATCACGACTGCGCGTGCTCCGTCGACATCGACCGACGATGAGCTTCGCCGGATCGAGTGGTACCGCATCGAACCCCTGCGGATCTCATCCAGCCACTCCGCCTTCGGCTGCACGTAACCAGTCATGTGCGTCAACGAAAAGCCCTCCCCGAGGAGGGCTTCGAGGTGCTCGGCGTCGGCGGCGATCATGCTCTCGTCCATCTGCCCACGGGCCGCAAGGATCAGGTCCTTCGACTCGAGGGAGTCATCGTGGATGTCCGTGTTCATGAGACCAGGGTGCTCTGGCGGCCGGACGGGTGACAGGTGACACCAGGACCTCCCTCCCTCCATGCACGGGTCGTACGGTCAGGCCATGGACTTCATCACCTTGAACAACGGCGTCCGCATGCCCGCACTCGGGCTCGGCGTCTTCCAGAGCTCCGCCGACGAGACCGCGGCGGCCGTCGAGGCGGCGCTCCGCACCGGGTACCGCCACATCGACACCGCCGCCGCCTACATGAACGAACGCCAGGTCGGCGAGGGCATCCGCGCCTCCGGCGTTGATCGCGACGAGATCTTCATCGAGACCAAGGTCTGGATCAGCCAGTACGGCTACGACGAGACCCTGCACGCCTTCGACATCAGCACCCGCAAGCTCGGCGTCGAGACGCTCGACCTGCTGATCCTGCACCAGCCCGCTCCGTGGCAGTTCGATGTCACGCTCGAGGCGTACCGCGCGCTCGAGAGGCTGCTGGCCGACGGCCGGGTGCGGTCGATCGGCGTCAGCAACTTCACCCCCACGCACCTCGCCCGCCTGGCCGAGGGCAGCACGATCGTGCCGGCCGTCAACCAGATCGAGCTGCACCCCTACTTCGCCCAGAAGGAGAACGAGGCGGCCGACACCGCCCAGGGCACCGTCACCCAGGCCTGGTCGCCGATCGGCGGCATCACCTTCTACCCCGGCTGGAGCGACGGGTCGTCGCGCAACCCGCTCAGCGACCCGGTGATCGCCGGCATCGGCGCCGAGCACGGCAAGACGAACGCCCAGGTCATGCTCCGCTGGCACCTGCAGGAGGGGCGGAGTGCGATCCCGAAATCGGTCAAGCCCCAGCGCATCGCCGAGAACTTCGACGTGTTCGACTTCGAGCTGACCCCCAAGCAGCTCGCCGCCATCGACGCGCTCGACCTCGGCGTGCGGGGCGGGCCCGACCCCGACGAGGTCCGCCCCCCTGGTCAGTTCACGATTCCCGAAGACTGACAACGGGGCGCGTCCGGCGACGTCCGCCCCGGCTCGCGAGCCGCGGCCTGCCGGTACGCAACAGGCCCCTGGCGGTTGCCGGGGGCCTGTTGCGTTGCCGTATCTCTGACGGGATCTACCTGCCGGTAAACCCGGCGCTGTCGGAACGAACGCGGGCTCGACGTGACGTCAGGAACTCCCGGATCTCGTCACTGATGCTCATCCGGCCACGGTACCCATGCTCGGCGCGCCTGAGAGAGGAACCAGCGCTCTCTTCCTCGCCGACGGGCACGACCAGGCCGTCGGGGCTGGCGATATCGGCGCCTTGCGCAAAGGGGGGCCTGTCCGTGCCTCCCTTTCTTCATCGGGTGGTCGTAGCGTCGTTCACGGCGATGACGCAGCAGCCTGCGGCATCTCTCGCACCTGCGTCTCCCCGGCCGACGATGTCCGACGAATCCGTCTTCCCTCGCCATCCGATCGCAGGAGCCCCCGCATGACCAGCACAGCATCCGTCCCTCAGATACGCCCCGACACAGAGGCCGTACCTCGACACGCATGGGCCGCTGTCGTCGCGCTCATGCTCGCCATCTTCGTACTCGTCACCAGCGAATTTCTGCCCGCCAGCCTTCTGCCACTCATGGCCAGGGACTTCGGCATCACCGAGGGCCTCGCCGGGCAAGTGGTCACGGCCACCGCCGTCATGGGCATGATCGCTGGGCCCGGTACAGCACTGCTGTTCCCTAAGCTTGACCGCAAGGTGTTGATCGTCGGGCTGCTCGCCCTCGCGCTCGTGTCGAACCTGCTCACCGCCGCCGCACCCAGCTACGCCCTCGTCGTTGTTGCCCGCCTCGCGCTGGGCGCCGCCGTCGCGGGTACCTGGGCCATGGCCCTCGCCGTCGCAGCTTCCCTTGTCCCCGCGCACCGCCTCGGCCGCGCCATGATGATCGTCAACATCGGCGTCTCCGGTGCCACGGTCGCCGCCGTCCCGCTGGGCGCCCTGATCAGTTCGATCGCCGGATGGCGAACGGTGTTCCTCGCCGTGGCAGCCGCAACAGCAGTCGCCCTCGTCATCTTCGCTTTCCTCGTCCCGCGCGTCCCCGCCGCGACCGCCGGCGGTCTCCGACAGCTGCTCGACGCTCTCCACTCGCGGGTCATGATCGTCGGCCTCATCGGCCTCGCGCTCCTCGTGGGCGGCCACTTCGGCAGCTACACCTTCGTCCGCACCGCAGCCGAGGCCACCCCCGGCATCACCGCAGCGTCCGTCGCCCTCCTCCTCGCCCTCTACGGCGTCGGCGGCCTGATCGGCAACGTCCTGGTCGGGTTCGTCGCGGACCGCCGCCTCGGCGTCGCGATGGTCGCCGTTCCCCTCGTGATCGGACTCTCGATCATCGGTTTCTCGTTCGCGATCGGATCGCCCGCCCTCGTCTTCATCGCTGCCACCATTTGGGGCATCGGCTTCGGCGCCAATCCGACCATGTCGCAGACCTGGATCTCTCGCGCGGAACCGCGACGCATTGAGGCAGCCGGCGGGCTCTTCGTCTTCACATTCCAGCTCGCCATCGCAGGAGGCGCAGCCATCGGCGGCATCCTCCTCGACGCCACGAGCGTGCAAACCCTGTTCCTCACCGCCGGAGTCGTAGTCCTTGCCGGCGGAGCCCTCCTCGTGTCAACGCGACGAGGCATCTCCGCTTAGCGATCCCTCCCGGGCAGTCAGAAACGATCGATTCCGGGCGTGCCCGCCTGAGGGCCAGACTGGCGGACCGGAAACGGCGACCGGTTCGAAACGAGGTTTGAACCGGTCCGGGGTTCTGGGAAGACCACGGACCGAGCGCCCGTTAGACGATCGTCTACCGCTTCACCACGATGAGGAAGTGGTTGCTTTCCTCCTTGACGAGCTCACCTGTCCAAGGAGACTCGAGGTGTCCGTCGTCTTCGTTGTCGAAGCCTCGCAGTGCTGCCCCGCTGGGGAGTCGGAGGATCGGCGTCGTCGAACCATCGTCGGCGAGGACGAGGATGTCGACGACCCGCCCGCGGATGTGGGTTTCAGGGCGGGAGTCGTGGTGGGTCTCGATCAACCGCACCTGTCCGCCGGCGTCTTGGAACCGGCTGCAGCCCAGGTCGACCATGTCGTTGCGCTCGATGGCCTCACCGCAGCACTCGTGCTCCCAGTCGCCGATCTCAACCGTGATGTTCATGGGTGCTCCTTGAGGGCTTGGGCTTCGTGGGCAGTGATGTCGTGCCCGGTTCTGACCGTGGGTCGTCATCTCAGGCCGCTGTACCAGCCTTTGGGGCCGGCTGCTTCCATGAGGCGCTCGTGTTCTCCGGGATCGTCGAGCCGCCAGCCGTAGGGGGCTGCCTGCACGTAGCTGTCTCCGTCATGCTCTACTCGGGCACGCCCTTCCATCAGGCCGCTCGTGAAGACTTCCTCGTCGATCCAGAGGAGTAGTTGACCGACCCAGTCGTCGGCGTCCGCTGGTGTTGCGAAGAGCCAGAACTGAGGCGCGCCGCTGGAGGGGTGCTGGATCACCAAGCGTGCTGAGTGACCATCTCGTTGCTGCAGCTCGAAATCCACGCTCCCCGTGCCAGGGCGAAGATCAAGGATCTCGTAGTCGAGATAGGTCAGTGCGGGGCCGGTCGACCGGTATCGCTGCAGGACCTTCTGCAGGGCGACCTCGATCTCGTAGTCCTTCGGCACGCCAACATCATGGCAGGGCGAGGTCTCACCCCACTGGTCACGTCGCAGTGTCCTGACAGCAGTCGTACTAGACCCGCCCGATAGGGGATCGAATTCCGGACGGAGCTTGCTAAGCAAAGCGGCGTCGAAAATCTGTCTCGAGTTGAGCAAATCGCGCCTCGTACGCTTGATAGTGCCATCGCGTGGCGAAGGCGTAGTCGCCTTCGTCGCTCTTCAGTGAGACGTGTACCTGACTACCGGCCCCATCTTCTGTGATCGACCAGTTCACGATCATGGGCAGCCGCTTCCTGCCAGCTTTCATGAGGGCGCCGAAGGCTCGATAGGCAAGCCGAGATCCTAGGTTCACGCTGCCGACGCGACCGTTCGTCGCGACCTGGCGAGAGGCGCCGTGAAAGTGATCGAAGACACGGCCGGCCAAGTCGTCCGGAGCGATGGTGCTCTTAAGGTCAAAATCTTGCTGGACGGGATCAAGAGGCATCACTCTTTCTAGCGGAAGCAGAGCTACTAAGTCAGTTACGGGGTGCCCGCTAGACCATCCGATATCGGAAGTGATCGCTTTGAGTTCCTGGGTCTAGGGCTTCATGGCCACTTGGCGGTAGGCGCTGTAGAGGTTGTCGACGTAGTCGGGGCACTCGGCCGAGCTGCCCCGAATTCGACCGTCAGAGTTCGCGGTGAGAGTCATGCAAGCTATGAGGGCGCGGGTTTCTGAGCCATATAGGCCAACACTGTCGGTGCTTTGATCGGCTATGAGGAAGGACACCGCCACGACCTCCTGCTCGTCGGTGCTCAGGTCGTAAACGACGCTTGTGGGAGGACCGAGGGGAGAGTCGCTGGCCGGTTCGGCGCCGTCGAGCGCGAGATCCGTCTACAGCTCGCCCGCTCGTATTCGATGCTCGACTGAGTCTCCCGTGGGGTTATCGCCGATGTACTCCAGGTAGCTCCGCACCTGTTCCGCACGCTCTTCGATCTTGCCCTTGACGGTGTGATCGATCGAGGCAGCGCAGCTCGTGCACGCGGCGGTGAGGGCGAGGACCACAGCGCCGGCGCTGGCCATGCGAATAGCTGACCTGGAGACGAATCGGCTCATAGGTCATCACTGTGGAGCACCGACCAGGCTTGGTCAACGTGACATAACTCCGACGAAACCACTTTTCGTTGGCAACGTCACTCGCGGATTATGGGTGGAACACAGCACCGGCCTGAACCGAACGGGTGAGTGCTCGACGCGCGGTGAAGCCCATACGCTGTCTCTGAACCGACGACGGGGGTCTGTTATGACGGCGCTAAAGGCACGGGGCACGCGCGTTCTCGCGCTTCTGGTTTGCGTGGCAACGCTTACTGGTTGCACAGCCACGGATGCGAGGGAAAGCAACGGCTCCGCTCCTACTTCCGCTCCGACCAGCAATGAGACCGTCACAGACCCAGCAACCGACCCGTTCCCCGACCCTGACCTCAGTGCCTCAAACACGTGTGGCCAGGTCACCGCGTACGTCAGCGTCATCTCCAACGCCCTCATCGAACGCGACGCAGGGACGTTGGACGAGGGCGGCTTCCACGCGCGTCTCGAGGGTGCGACTGAGCCCCTCGCCAACTTGGATTCGGATGACCCAGAGATCTCGGCCGCCCTCGAACAGCTATCAACTCTCGCCCGGGGAGCTGCGGCCCTTGACCCAACTGCGGGCAACTATGACGCTGCCCGCCAGGCGATCAGTGAGGCATGTGCTGCCGCAGGATCACCAATCGTGATCAGTGCATCGAGCGTTGCCGGCGGATAGCAGGAGCGCTCGGACTGATGTGCCGCGCCGGGAACGATTGACTGTCCCGATAGACGATCGGCCAGCGGTCACTGTAGGTCGGCATGGCCGGGTGCGCCCCTCGCGAGAGGCGCACCCGTGGTCGCCGGCTCAGGCCTTGACCTTGAGTTGCCTTGCGGGGGCGGTCTTTGCGTGGGTGGCGTAGATGACGAGGCCGACGAAGGTCAGCCCGCCGACGAGGTTGCCGAGAACGGTCGGGATCTCGTTCCACACGAGGTAGTCGCCGAGCGTGAAGTTGCCGCCGAGCATGAGTCCGATGGGGAAGAGGAACATGTTGACCACCGAGTGCTCGAAGCCCATGTAGAAGAAGAGCATGATCGGCATCCACATGGCGATGACTTTGCCGGGGAGGCTGTCGGACATCATGGCGCCGACGACCCCGGTGGAGACCATCCAGTTGCACAGGACCCCGCGGACAAAGAGAGTGAGCATCCCGGCAACCCCGTGTTCTGCGTAGCCCAGGGTCCGGCCTTCGCCGATGTGTCCGATCGCTTGTCCGACCTCGCTGACGTCGGAGGAGAAGCCGAAGGTGAAGACGATTGCCATGAGAAGTGCTGTGGTGAGGGCGCCGGCGAAGTTGCCTAGGAAAACGAGCCCCCAGTTTCGCAGGACCGCACCGAGGGTCACGCCGGGTCGTTTGTCGAGCCAAGCGAGAGGAACCAGGGTGAAGACCCCGGTGAGCAGGTCGAAGCCCATCAGATACAAAAGGGAGAACCCGACGGGGAACAGGACTGCGCCCAGCAAGGGGGAGCCGGTTTGCACGCTGATGGTGACGGCGAAGACTGCCGCGAGAGCCAGGATCGCCCCGGCCATGTAGCTGCGGATGAGAGTGTCTCGGGTTGAGAGCAAGGCTTTGGCGTGGCCGGCGTCGATCATGCGGGCCGCGAAGTCTTTAGGGGCGATGTACGTCATGAGTATGTTCTCTCCGCCGTCACCACTGGTACTTCAGGAACTTGCCGTCGATGACGATCCGAACACGGTCGCCCTCGGGGTCTGCGCGGCGAGCGAGTTCGATGTTGCAGTTGATCGCGCTCATGATTCCGTCACCGAATTCTTCGTGGATGGCTTCCTTGAGGGCCGGGCCGTAGACACCGAGAAGTTCGTAGAAGCGGTAGATCGTGGGGTCGGACTTGAGTTCGTCGCCCATCACTCGGTATGGCTGTTCCTGCAGCGCGGCTACGGTCTCCTCGTCCAGGTCGAGCAGCTCGCCGGCCTTCGCTGCCAGCTCCTTGGGGAGGGCGTGAGAGCCGAGCAGCGCGGCGATCGTCCAGAGGAGTGGGCGGTCGAGTTCGTGGGCGAGCTCGGCCCACGTTCGACCGGACGTCGCGGCAGCCTTCCTGACTGTGCTCGTTGCCTCGTCGCGTCTGTCGTTCCATGCGGTCATGTCGGTCTCCTTCGGATAAGCGATCGAATCTCGCCAGATCACTGTCGAGGTCGCAAGTCTTGGCGGACAGGCTTTCCGCGAAGTTGACCCGGCAGATCGCGCAGACCGGGGCAGCTTTTACATGCTTGAAATAACGCCGCAATCGGCGTTCATGTGTCCTCGCTTAGCGTGAAGTTCGGGAGGCCCTCATGGCTGGCGGCGAGATGATGAACGACGTGACGCTCCTCGCGGCGGTCGTTCAAGATGCGCCCGTACCGCTGTGGGTCATCGATGAGAAAGGCCTGTTGTCGCTGGCTAACGACTCCGCGGCCCGCTTCCTCGGGCACCGCCGAGGCGCTGACCTGCAGGGCGGGCCAAGCCACGACCTGCTGCACAGACACCGTCCGGATGGTTCGCCGTACCCGTCTCACGAGTGCCCAATCATCAGCCTAGGCAGCGCGAAGGCCTCAGCTGAGTGGTTCGTCACGCTCGCGGGCGACGTCCGGGAGGTGTGCTGGACGACCAAGCCCGTCGGCACGTCCGGGCACGTACTCCTGACCTTCGCGCAGCCGCACCGCCGGCACCACGAGACGATGAACAGCCACCGCCCGCTGGTCCGTCAGATGTCGACGGCTGGGTCCCACACGCGGCTTCACCGCGAGTTAAGCCAGGTAATAGATGAGCGCTTCGTCGATCCGTCGTTCTCGACCGCGTCACTAGCTGACGCTGCCCACTTGTCGGTCCGATCGGTTCAGGTCATCTTCGCCGCGAGAGGTCGGTCACCGGCCGCGGAAATTCGTCGACGACGGCTGGATCATGCTCGATATCTTCTCGAGCGCGGGATGACAGTGCAAATGGCCTGCCACGAGTCCGGGTTCCTCGACGCCAGCACGTTCGCCCGTGCGTATCGGCAGCACTTCGGCTTCCCTCCTAGCCGTACATTGCGCGTCAACGAACTACCATCGCCACCGCTGTCGGGCTGATCCAACCCCAAACGCGACGCAGCGTCCCGATAGACGATCGGCTGACGGACGGATGGGTGCGTTGGCACGGTAGGCCGAGCGCGGGTCCGCTGGACACGCTGCAACTAACAATCCGGCCTCGCAGGTCGCGAATCAGCGGCCTAGGAATCTCTTGAGGAACGACCTGGCCGGCTGCGCTTCGGCGGGAGTTACGGACCGCGTCGGTTCCGGGGCCGGGACGGGGGTTTTATGTTGTCTCGGCGGCTGCGGTTCTGAGTGAGCGTTCCACTGAACCGGGTCGTGCCCGTCAGGCACGACGTAGCCACCACAATCGACGACGATGCCGCCGTCGTCGATAGTTACGGTTTGCACGTGCAGGACGCCATTGTCGAAGTCGTAGGGGTTTCGGGCATTAGCGGTGAGGTTCGCGACCTGGTCTTGCATGCTCTTGAACCAGGAGAGCCGGCCGATGACGCCAGCGTCGGAGGATGCCCACCAGTGTTTCGTGCCGTCCCACTCGACGCGGAGCTGGTCTCCAATGCGGACGTCACTCATGAGCGGGGTGACGGCCTGCTTGTGCAGGCTGGAAAGCTTCGGGGTGCCGCGGGCAGCAAGGTCTCGTGAATACGGTCCAGCAATACCGAACATACGGTCGCCGTTCTTGTGAAGGCTACCCACCTGTGGGTGTCCGGCGGCGGCAGCTGTTGCGCTCATCAGCAGAAGTCGCAGACGTTCGTCAGCGGCATCAGTTCGCCGCAGTTCGGGCACTGTTGCTGTTCGAGGCGATGTCGGCTGATGCTGTTGCCGTCGCGTGCGCTGTTCTCTGGCATCCATACACCCCACAACGGAGCACGCTCGTTGCTGGCCCAGTATTCGAGCCCAGGACCGCCGACTACGACTGCTTCATCTCGGTTGATGAAGCCGTTGACCCAACCGGACGCAATGCGCAGCGGCGGTTTACCGTCGGCGCGATCTGCTCGGACGTAGGACCCAGCAAGAGTAAAAGCGGCAATGGGGATGCCCTCGAGGATGCGGGACACCGTGGGGCGGTTCGCCACGGGGATTCGGCGCAACAAGTCCTGCATGGTCATCGGCTCATAGCTGTCCGTCATGGTCGCTCCCTCCTGACACGGCGGTCCGTCGGTCCCCGTCGCCAGCAGCATCCTGCCATGAGCGTCCTCCGCCCCTCGAAGACCGCCATGTCCGACGTGGACTCACGGACTCATACCGAGACTTGAAGCACGAGCGCCTGGAGGCCCCAGTCGTTCACCAGGCGACAACGTATGCCGCGAAGCATCTAGACGAGTTGCTACGGCGCCCGATAGGGCGTCGTTCTTTGGGGCCCTGCTAGTGGTCGAGGTCAGGAGTCGAGGTAGAACTACGCTTCGACGGCGCTGTCCGTGGCATCTCTAGTACCCGGGCGGGTTTTCTCCCTGTTTTGGCCGCCACAACTGAACGGTAGAAAGCGGTCGAGGTCAGGATTTCTAAGTCTCAGGGGACGTACCAGTGGTCCGACCAAATGTCGCTCTCGACCTGGGGATCGACGAGTTCAACACTGAAGGTTGCGTCGCTCTTTTCCAGAGTTCCTTTCTTGAGCATTTCGAGGTCATCTGGTTCAAGTGGCCAGGCGCTGCTGACGAAAGTCCACACCTCGGGGTCATCGGGGTAGATGAGGCGCGTGTCCACGGTGTAATCGATCGACATGTCTCCAACGACCCGTGGTGACCCCCAGCTGCGGTTCCACCACGGACCCTGAAGGTCCCATTCCCAGCGCGGGCTGACAGACAACCAACCGACGCTTTTCGATGGGTAGGTCGAGTGAAACATGCGGAAGAGTTCGGGGCCCACACCTTCTGGTAGAGCAAGGTCCTTCCGGGGTACAGGCCAGAGAAGCATGAGCTGACTATAGGTGAGCAGTTTCTCGTGGGCTCGTACGTTCTCATTGCCTGCGTGCGGGTGTCCCGATAAGGGATCGTTTGCCGTTCACCGGGGCACGCCTGGCGGGATATTGCCTTTTGTTTCACCAGGCGGCACCGATGGTCAGCCCGAGATGCGGTCGAGCTCGCGGAGGTCCGCCTCGGCGAGGGGGAGTGCGGCGCCGGCGATATTCTCGCTCAGGTGGTCCGCCGAGGAGGTCCCGGGGATCAGGAGGACGTTCGGCGACCGGTGCAGCAGCCAAGCCAATGCGACCGACATGGGCGTCGAGTTGAGCCGGGCGGCGACGCCCGAGAGGGCGTCGGACTGCAGCGGGGTGAACCCGCCGAGGGGGAAGAACGGGATGTAGGCGACACCCTCGTCGGCGAGCCGGTCGATGAGGGTGTCGTCCCCGCGGCTGGCGAGGTTGTACATGTTCTGCACCGAAACGATGGGTGCGATCGACTGCGCTTCTTCAACCTGTTGCGCGGTGGCGTTGCTGACGCCGAGGTGTCGGATCACGCCCTGCTGCTGCAGATCGACGAGCGTCTCGAACGCTTTGGCGATGCGCTCCTGGACGGGACCGTCGGCGTCGCCGAGGCGCAGGTGCACGAGGTCGAGGGAGTCGACACCGAGGGTCTCGAGGTTGTCGTCGATCTGGGCGCGTAGTTCGTCGGGATTCCGGGCTGAGGGCCACCCGCCGTTCTCGTCACGGCGGCCGCCTGCCTTCGTCGCGATGACGAGGTCGTCGGCGTACGGATGCAGGGCTTCACGAATCAGCTCGTTCACGACGCGGGGCCCGTAGGTCTCGGCGGTGTCGATGTGGGTGATGCCGCCGGCCACGGCGGAGCGCAGCACTGCAAGGGCGGCGTCATGGTCCTTCGGGGGGCCGACGACCCAGGGGCCGGCGAGCTGCATGGCTCCGTACCCGAAGCGGGTCACTGTGTGGTCGCCCAGGGTCCAGGTTCCGCCGGGCAGGTCGGGGGTGGTGCTGGTGCTCATCAGGTGCCTCTCGTGCTTGTGGAACTGCGTGTTGTTTTTCACTCTGAACGAAGCACTTTCTTGGAGGAAGTAGTTACCTTAAAGTGCGTAGATACCTGAGGAGGTTCCATGGCGACCGCGACCGCTGCTGAGAAGAAGGCTGATGAGAAGGCGCGCTACAACGCGTTCTTGTCGGTGTGCCCGAGTCAGCGACTGTTGGCGCAGGTCGCCGGCAAGTGGGTGACCCTGGTGATGTCTGCGCTGGGCAGTGGCCCCGAGTGTGACGGCGACCCGAGGCCGATGCGGTATTCCGAACTCGGACGGGTCCTCGCGGGCGTGAGTCCGAAGATGCTGTCCCAGACGTTGCGGTCTCTCGAGCGGGATGGCTTGATCACCCGGACCGCGACTGCGACGGTCCCGGTCACGGTGACGTACGAGCTCACCGAGCTCGGCCTCTCTCTGCACACGACGGTCAGGCAGTTGAAGGAATGGTCCGAGGCCCACCGTGACGAGGTCACAGCCCACCAAGATCAGTTCGACGCCGCCCGATAGGGGATCGCTGGCCGAACGATTTCTATCTGCCAGCCTCGACTGCGCGGTGCGTTCGGTAGCTCAGGCCGAAGGCAAGTGCCAGACCTGCGAGAAGAAGCGTGGCCACGGACTGGCTTAGCTGAGCCCACCAGGCCACATCCCTTACGACTAGGGAAAGAACGAGAGAGAAAGCTGCCAGGGTGCCCCAGAACACGGCCGCCTTGGCGCATCGCTTGGCTGGGCCAGCTTGTAACCACCAGCTCTTCT
Source organism: Frigoribacterium sp. PvP054 (assembly GCF_040547465.1). Lineage (NCBI taxonomy): Bacteria > Bacillati > Actinomycetota > Actinomycetes > Micrococcales > Microbacteriaceae > Frigoribacterium > Frigoribacterium sp. PvP054. The sequence goes on along the minus strand of NZ_JBEPPU010000005.1, from coordinate 154,695 downwards.
TCGTCATGACGTCACCCTAGAGACCCCTCGTGTTGCGCGTTCCAGCGAGTCATACGCCTGCGTCCGTTAGACGATCGTCATCCGGCCTGTCGGTGCCCTCGAGCGCGTGTCGGGACAGACTTGACCCTCCCGACCAAAGGACGAGACCATGAGCATCACCCTCCTCGAGGACCAGAAGGTGTGGGGCATGATTCCCCGCGAGATAGCCCTGTTGTGCGCGTACGGCACCGGACTGATGACGGCACTCATGGTTGTTATGGCCTTCGCTACGCAAGCGTGGATACTCCTCGGCGGAGCTGCCATCGGGGTAGTCGTCTTCCTCTTCCTTCTGAGGCTTTCCAGCTATCTGCGCTTGCTTGCTTATGCCTCGGTGCCCCTCGACGAGTGAAAGCTGGTCCCGAGTCACCTACTTCCCGACAGGGGATCGTCAGGCGGTGGGTTCTTCAATTTTCGGAGAGTCACGCGGCAGAGTGAGGGCCTGTGGAATTCCTCTTGAACTTCCTCCCCCGGGCCGGCCTTGTGGTCGGGATGATGGGTCTCGCGGTGTACCTGGGCGTGCACAAGCGTTCGGGGAATGCGAACCCCGAAGGCTCGAGACGCGTCTACCTACATGTCGCCATAGCTGCGTTCAGCGTGTCTCTCGTCCTGCTCGTGTACCTGAACGTGCGGTAGAGGCTTGGACCCTGTCTCGATAGGGGATCGTCCTGCGTCCGTAGCTGACTGGACCCGCGGGCTCGTTCACGGCCAGGATGAGGCGATGACAGAGCTGCAGGGCGCCGCCGTGGTCTTCGCGCCCCTGTTCGCGATCTGTGGGGTCTGCTTCATCGTGTTCCACCAGCACATCTCCGACGCCGCACGCAAGGCCTACGAGGATCAGGGGCGCCGGATCGGCCCCCAGACCCAGTCGCCAGGACTGATGATCGTCGGTGGGATCGGCATGCTCATCATCTCGACGCTCATCGTGCTGTACGCCTTCACCGACGTGTTTCCGCCTCCTCCTCCCCAGTAGCTCTCGTCGGGAGCGCCGTCCGATGAGGGATCGTCTGTCGAACAGGTCGCATCTATGCTGACGACGTGTCTGCTGCCGAGGTCGTCGAGCTCCTTCAAGAACGACGTGTCGCCCTCGAGGCAGGGCTTTCCGAGGCTGAGTTGCGTCGTGCTGAACGCCGATACGGCGTCCGTTTCGCCCCCGATCACCGCGAGCTCCTCGCCCTCGCGCTTCCCGTGGCTGATGGCTGGTACGACTGGCGGGCGAGGGCAGACAAGCGTGTCCGCGATGCGATCCGAGCACCTTTCGAGGGCGTCTTGTTCGATGTCGAGAACAACGTCTTCTGGCCGGCGTCGTGGGGTGCGCGCCCCGACTCCGTCGCGGCGCGCTTCGAGGTCGTGAAGCAACAGGTCACCACATGGCCGCAGCTCGTACCTCTGTACGGCCACCGTTACCTGCCGGCCGCGCCGTTCGGCCCAGGGGCCCCGGTCTTCTCCGTCGTCCAGACGGATGTCATCGTCTTCGGCACGAACCTGCTGGACTACTCAGCGCGCGAGTTCGGCACGCGCCGGGCGCTCCCTGAAGCGGTCCTGGAGACCCGCGGCCTGGAACCCTGGTCCCTCCTGGCATTCGGAGAAGACGTTCCCTAGGGCCGAACACGATCTGGCGGCAGCGTCCCGATGGACGATGCCGCAGTGGGCGATCAGATGGTGAGGTGCCCGACGGCCTTGAGGACGTCGCCGAGCCACACGAGTTCGTAGGTGATCGTGTCGTCGCCACGGCGCAGGCTGTCCAGCGATTCAGTCAGCTGGCCGATGGTGGGGTCTGGTGCGTCCTCGAGGACGTTGTAGAGGCCAGGGGCGGGGAGTGGGTCGAAGTAGTCCTCAGGGAGCGTGACCTGGTCACCTTGGGTGGATTCGATGTGGGTCATGAGGCGGTCGAAGGTCTTGCCTTCACGACAAGCATGGATGTGCTTCGCCCCCCGCAGTACGAGGCAGGTGGCCGATAGCCGACCGGCTACCGAACGGGCGGCGCCTCTCGCCGTGCCAGTCGGCGCAGGCACAGTCCGGCCGTGACGCCGGCAGCTGATGCGGCGACGAGGCCGACGGTGGTTCCGGAAAGAGGATCACCGATGAGGAGGCCTACGGCCAGGCCTGCTGGTACGCCGACGAATGCCGCCGTGGCCGATACGGCTGATGCCTGGCTTCTCGCTCTGCCCCAGCGGTGACGCTGCCGCCACAGCGACGCGCTGGCGAATCCGGCAGCCGCTCCGATGAGGGTGAACACCACGGCAGCGGGGAGTGCGTAGACGAGTGAGATCACGACCCATTCCGCGATACCAGCGCCGTCGAGTCCGGCGAAGGCACCCCAGACGACCATCCATGAGATGGGCAGGAGCAACGCACATCCGGCCCCGACCATCGCCCCCGTGCCGACCAAGACGCGCACATCCGATCGCGGGGCGCGCACCAGCTGCTCCACGGCAACGCTCATGAGGACTCCTTTTTCCCTGAGGCTAGGGCTTGCACCCAGGCGTGAGCATCGCCCCGACCAGGTGCGTCAATCCTCCTGAGATCACGAGCTGCGCAGCATCAGGAGGGGCGCAGCTCGAAGTGGTCTGCTTCCGTGCCCGACAGAGGGTCGGTCAGTGGGGCAGCGCGTCGACGTGCTCTGCAGCTCAACAGATGGGCATCGGTGCGGCGACAGCCGACTCCATGCGCTCCTCGGTCCGATGTTCAGCGGTTTCTTCCGCGGGCTTTGCGGACGCGCCGACGGACCGAGGCGTGGCATCAGCGACAGTTCCCTGCCACATGTCGCCACAGCTGCCGGCCTCGAGGTAGGCCCCGAGGATGAGCAGCGTCGCGGCGCTCACGATCAGGCCGACCGCTGCAAACTGGTTGTTTGTCGGAAAGCGGTCAGGGTCGAGGTCGAGGTGGTGATCAGTTCTTGATCAACGTCGGGCGGTCGTCGACGACCTGCTCGAGCCCGCCGACGGGGAGGATGCGTTTGGTGAACAAGCCCGCGCGTCGGTAGCGCTGCACCGAGACGACACTGTTCGCAGCCCCGGACTCGTGCACCTCGAAGAAGACGGCTTCGGACCGGCCGTCGGTGCCTGTGAAGTAGCCGTCCCACACGATCACGGCGCTTTCCAGCCCCGCCACGGAGGACACGACCTGGTACGTCTGCTCCAGGGCGTCCTCCAGCCGTTCGGCCATGCACCGCTGCAGCTTTCGTTCGTGTCCGTCGTCGGTCAAGGCGAAGGGGAGCATCGGGCCGCGGGAGGGGACGGACGCAAGAGCGTGCTCGCGTGCGATCGGGAGGAGAGCGGACATCGAGCCGGAGAGGTGGTCCATGTTCGGAGCCTAGGAAAGGCGATCACGTACTGCCATGCCCACAACAGGGGTCCACACTCGGCCCCGGCCTCTCCCGCTCGTGGTCGTGACCGCGTGAGGTCGCGAACGGTCGAGGTGTCGTAGGGGTCTGCTCGTGGCGACCGACAGTCCGCTACCTTCGGTTCGCGGCGCATGGCCGCCAGAACGGAGGGACTGCGATGCCGCTTGATCGATTCGACCTGGACCTGATGCGCCAGATCTCCCGGTACCTCAAGCGCGTCGAGGAGTTCGCGACCTCCGAGGATGCATCGAAGCGCACACCACTGGGTGATGTCATCAGTGCCCACCTCGGAGCGGACGCGAGCAGCTTGGCGATCATCACCGAAGAAGTTCAGCCGCACCGGTTGGTCGACGCGGACATCGCACTCGCCGTTCTGGCCGACGAGAGTCGGGAGCCCTCCGGGCAGGTCGCCCGGTTGCTCGGCGTGAGCGGCGGAGACCAGCGCTTCCACATGTCCGTCGGCGAACTGATCGCCAACCCGCACACCCCCTTCGCGCCCGGACCGGTGTCGTACGTCGCCCGTGCGACGGGGCCCGACACCTCGCGGCGCGTGGTCGCGTTCGGAGTTCGCCTGCTCGACGTCGACGGCAGCCGGCTGATCGTCGTGCAACGGGACGCCGCACCCCAATTCGGCCGTGCCAGCGCCTCCCTCGAGGTCATCGCGGCGGACGAGGCGATCGTGCCGGTCTTCCTCGGGCGACTGCGCGAGCTGATGGTCGAGCACAGCGTCCTGCGCGGGCACGTGCTCTCTTTCACCGCCACCGAATACGGGCAGGAGGCTGGGGCGACGTTCTTGCGCCGGCCGACGGTGACCGCGGACGACGTCGTCCTGGGTGAGGGCGTCCTCGACACCGTCGTCGACCACGTCGTCGGCATCGGCGAACACCGCGACGAACTGGTCGCCGCCGGCCAGCACCTGAAACGCGGCCTGCTTCTCTACGGCCCGCCCGGCACCGGAAAGACCATGACCGTCCGGCACCTGCTGGCGCGGACTCCCGAGGTGACGGCCGTGCTCCTGACGGGTTCGAGCATCCAGTTCGTGTCGGCGGCCACCGAGATCGCGCGCACCTTCCAGCCCTCGATCGTCGTCCTCGAAGACATCGACCTCGTGGCCATGGAACGCAGCTACAGCCCCCAACCGCTGCTGTTCGAGGTGCTCGACGCCCTCGACGGGCTGGACGGTGACGCGGACGTCGCGTTCGTCATGACGACCAACCGCGTGCAGGTCCTCGAGCGTGCCCTCGCCACCAGGCCCGGTCGCGTCGACCTGGGGGTCGAGATCCCGCTGCCGAACCAGGCGGCCCGCCGCCGACTCTTCCGTCGCTACGCCTCGGGCCTGTCGTTCAGCGACGCCGCTCTCGACGCCGCCGCCGACCGCGCCGACGGGACGACGGGTTCGTTCGCGAAAGAGCTGATCAGGCGGAGCGTGCTCCGAGCCGCCCTGAGGTCTGAGCAGCCCGACGACACCGACCTGGCCGCCGCCCTCGACACCCTGCTGTCGTCCGGGGAAGCCCTGACGCGCCTCCTGCTCTCGGGAAACGGGGCCTCCACCGGAGATCTCGATGAGGCGGAACACGGCTTCTCGGAAGAGGGCACGGACATCGTCGTCACGAGAGAGATGTGGGAATCGCGGGGAGGCTCGGGGGACGCGATCTGGAACGAGTCGTCGGACCCCTGGGAGGGCGACGACGAGGTCGAAGCCCGGTAGGCACTCGACGATCCAGAGGCGCGGCAGAACAAGGACGCCACACCGACGAGAGGCTGGAAGGGCCTCTCGCGATCGCTCAGCATCCTCATGCACGTCCCGTCCCGAGAGGGGATCGGCCACCAGGGGCCATCAGAGTCCGATGACGTCCTTCACGTCCACGTTGTTCGTCCGGGCGACGTCGGCGCGGCACCGGTCGATGTCGTCGGCGAAGCGGAGTTGCTCGTAGCCGTTCACCGAGAAGTGGATGCTGTCCGCAGCGGGGTCGAGACCGTCGGACGGGGCCAGCCACACGTTCCAGCCTGCGGTCTCGAGGCAAGAGGACACGGCCGTGATGTACGGAGCGGCACCGTTTACTTCACCCTTGGTCTGCGGAGGCAGCAGTGTGGAAGCGGCTGCGACGCTCGTGATGCCGAGCACCACGACGCCAGCAGCCATCCCACCGCGGTGGAGGCGCTGTCGACCGCGTAGCTTGCGCGAGAGGGCGTGCTCTACTCGACCTGCAGCGGCATCGAGTTCTGTGCCAGACCAGTTCGTGTTCGTCATGTTCGCCCTGCTTTCAGTTCTCGTACTGCGTGCCGGAGGTGGCTGTGCGGAAGGAGCGCAACCGGACGCGGATGCGCTGGACGCGTTTGCGTGTCGCGGGAGGCGTCAGGCCCAGTGCCGCCGAAGCTTCGTCGTAGGAGAGGCCTTCGACGAAGCAGAGCCGGACGAGGTCGCGATCCTCCTTGGGGAGACCGTCGAGGGCCTCTCGGAGGTGTGCGAGTTCCTCAGTCGCTTTGCGACGGTCCTGACCGCGTTCCCACTGGTGGAGGTGGTTCACCGTGTCGAGGTCGCCGGCCTCTTGGCGGATTGCTCGGCGGTTGGTCGCGATCGCGATGTGGCGCGTCGCAACCAGCAGCCACGGCAATAGGGAACGTTCTGGGTCGAGGTCCGTTCGGCGGCGCCAGGCCACGAGCAGGACCTCTTGGGCGACGTCTTCGACACTGCCACGATCCGTCACCACCGAGGCCGCGTACCGGAGAACACTCCTGACGTGCAGACGGGTCAATGCCTCGAACGCGGCGATGTCCCCGCCGCGCGCGCGAGCCACCAGTTCGTTCTCGGTCTCGCCCGATGTCGATCGTCGCTTCACTGCTCGTCCTCACTTCCGCTCTCAGTAGTGAAGTGCCAGGCGTGGCCATTTTGTGACCGCAGGGGCAGGTTTTTCTGCGCGGCCGACTGAACGGAGTGAAGTCGCTTGAATATTGCGGTCAATTGAATATAGTGGGCACATGACCCGATCTGAGATGCGCGAGCCGACGATGGTCGTCCTGACTTCACTCGCCGGCGGGCGCAAGCACGGCTACGCACTCATCGCCGATGCGGCAGAACTCTCCGGGGGCCGAGTCCAGCTCAAGGTGGGCACCCTCTACGCCGCACTCGACCGGCTCGTCGAGCAGGGGCTCGTCGCCGTGGCTGGCGACGAAGTGGTCGACGGGAGGAACCGCCGGTACTTCGAAGTCACCGCCGAAGGCATCGACGAACTCCGCGCCACGGCAAGCCGTCTCGAAGCGAACGCCGCGGCGGCCCGCGCTCGCATCTCCGAATGGCGGCCACGGGGCATCGCCGGCCAGGCGCGCGTCGGAGGTGTCTCGTGAGCGTCGTCGGCGTGGATCTGCAGCAGTTGGAGCAGCGATATCGGCGGCAGCTCCGGTGGTACCCGGGGCGTTGGCGACGAGAGAACGAGGACGCGGTGGTGGGGACACTGCTCGACATGGCCGAGGAAGAAGGGCGTGTGCGCCCGCGCCGAGCAGAGATGCTCGACCTGGCTGCCCACGGGCTCGGTGCCCGCCTCTCTGCCGTGTTCCCGGCGACTTCCCGGGACCAGGCTGCCAGCTTCGCCCTTGCCACAGGAGTGGCGTGGTCACTGGTCTACTTCATCGTGCAGGACTGGATGCCCTGGAACCCCGGGGCTCATGCCTTCGCTCTCGACCCGTTCGGCCCGTTCAACAGTGCCGGTGTCCTGGTCACGGTGCTGTGGGTCCTGGCCGGTGCACTCGTGCTCGCCAGGCGAAGCACGGCCGCCAGACTGAGCACTCTGGGTGCCGCCGTCCTCGCCGTCGTCCTGGTCGTCGCGCAGACCCCGTCGTCACCGGAGTACGCGGTGGTGTACCCGAGCCCTGACCGGGTGACGTTCGTCCTCCTCGCAGGCCTCGGCCTCGTCGCTGCCGTGGGCAAGCCGCACCGGAAGTGGACCACGGCCGCCTCAGCCACGGGCTGGTTCGCCGCGTTGTCCGGGGCGCTGCTGATCATGAACCAGCTCGACACGGCATCGGTCCCTTTGGCGGCGGGACGGCCGAGTTGGTACGACTTCTTCAACCGGTACCTCTGGGCCGGCGGGCTGCTGGCCCCCGGTGTGGTGGGCATCATGATCGTGGTCGCCTTGGCCGCCGGCGTCGCTTTCCGAGTCACGGGGGACCGCTTCTCGGGAACACTCGTCCTGACGGTCGTGCCTTGGGCAGCCAGCGTCCTGGTCAACTGGGCGACCTTCCTCGGGGGTGATGCCTCGGCCGTCGTCCTGGCTGTGTCCATGGTCGGGGTGTGGGTTGCCCTGTCGATCGCGGCCCTCACGGTGCGACCCCGAGCGCGGCACGAGGGGCGGCCTCACGGAGCACCAGATGCGGCCTGACGACATCGACCTGCCACCGACGCAAGCCGTGGAACCGGATGACTCGCTGTCGAGTCCGCCCGGTGCGGGCCCGGAGCGGGCGATCTCGGATGCCCGCCCCGGGTGCCGTCAGGGCGTGGGGTCGAGGAGGCGCCCGGTCCAGTCGCGCAGGGCGGTGAAGGCCCGGCGCGAGAGGGTCGCTCCAGGCATCATGCTCGTCGACCCGTGGAACGCCCCCGGCCACACGTGCAGCTCCGCTTGCACGCCGGCCGCCCAGAGCGCGCTGGCGTAGGCGACGGTCTCGTCGCGGAACACCTCGGCGCTGCCGCAGTCGACGTACGCCGGCGGCAGAAGCGAGAGGTCGTTCGCGCGGCCGGGTGCCGCGTAGATCGACACGTCGTCGCCGCCGCGACGGTCGCCGAGGTAGGCGTCCCAGCCGAACCGGGTCATCTCTCGGTCGGCGACGCCCACCGCGTCGAACTGCCGGGCGGAGACGGTCGCGTCGCGGTCGTCGAGCATGGGGCTGACGAGCACCTGCCCGGCGACGGCCGGCCCCTGTCGGTCGCGGGCGAGGAGCGCCGTGCCCGCGGCCAGTCCGGCCCCGGCGCTCTGGCCGACGAGGACGATCCGCGCGGGGTCGACGCCGAGCTCGTCGGCGTGCTCGGCGACCCAGACGAGACCGGCGTAGCAGTCCTCGACCGGGTAGGGGTCGGGGTGCTCCGGGGCGAGACGGTAGTCCGGGCTGATCAGGACGACGTCGTGCACGAGCAGCCAGTCGTCGTACGAGTCGAGGTTGCCGAGGTGGTGGCCGAACATCATGCCGCCCCCGTGGACCGCGTAGGCGCAGGCCGCCGTCCCGGTGCGGCCGATGCGCTGGACCACGGCCAGGGCGATCGGGTCGCCGAGGTGCCCGGGCACGGTGATGCTGCGTCTCTCGAGGCCGCGGGCGCGCAGTCCTTCGTCGAGCTGCGCCTCCGTCGTCTCCAGCTGTCGCATGCGCGGCAGCATCGCGGTCTCGAGGTGGAAGCGGCCGCGGGCGTCCATCGCCTCGAGGAACGGCACGAACTCGGGGTCGAACGGCGGGCGGGGCAGGGTGGTGGTGTCAGGCACGAGAGGGCTCCTGGGTGGTGGGGGTGGGGGTGGGAGTGGTCGAGTGTGCAGGTGCGGCGGCGCTGGTGGCAGGGGCGGCGGTCCGTGCCCGGAACGTCCCGACCACGACGAGCAGGGCGGCGATGGCGGCGAGGCCGAGCCCGGCGACGGTGAGGGCGTCCTCGAAGTCCCCGAGCCGTTGGGGCGTCCACGGGATGGTCGTGATGCTGCCGGTGACGAAGGCCGCGACGATGGTGCCCGCGGCGGCGACCGCGGCTCCTCCCGCGAGCTCGCTCGAGGTGTCGACGAGGGCCGCGCCGACGGACGTGCGGTCGGCGGGCAGCCCCGTGAGCACGGAGGCTCCCGCGACGACGCCGACGACGCGCATGCCGGCAGCGACGAGCACGAGGGCGACGAGCACCCAGGCGTACCCGTGACGGCTCAGGGCGCCGAAGATCGCGAGTCCAGACACGACGGCGGCCGCGCTGATCCACGCCGCCCGGCCGAGGCCGACCCGCTGCACGAACGGCCCCACGAGACGACCCCCGGCCAGGAGCACGACGACCTGCGGCAGCGTGCCCACCGCGGCGAGGGCCGGTGGCCAACCCCAGGCGAACTGCAGCTGCAGCGTCACGAGGTACGACAGCCCGGCGACGGCCAGGCCCGAGGCGGCCTTGAACGCGAGGCCGCTCGACACCAGGGGACGGGCGAGGAGGTGCGGGTCGACCACCGGATGCCGCGCCGTCCGCAGACGCACGACGAACGCGGCACCGTACACGACGGTCAGCCCGCCGACGGCCCACCCCCACGAGGAGGCGCTGGCCGGCCCGACGAGGACGGTCGGCGTCACGAGCAGCCCCGCCACGGTCGCGGTGCCCAGCAGTGCGCCGCCCACGTCGACGGGGTCTCGCCGCAGCCCCTCGGCGTCGTCCCGGGCGACACCGCACCGGATGCCGACGAACGCCAGCACGGCGATCGGCACGTCGGCCAGCAGCAGCACCTGCCACGGAGCGACGGCGAGCACGAACCCGCCCACGGTCGGGCCGACGGCGAGGCCGACGAGCCCCGCGGTCGAGATCACCGTCAGGGCCCGGACGCGGAGGCCCTCGTCGTCGAACAGCCGGAACGCCAACGCCATCGACCCCGGGGTGGTCATCGCTGCGGCGACGCCCGTCAGCACGCGGACGGCGACGAGCTGCTCGGTCGTCGTGACCGCCACGGTGGCGAGGCTCGCCACGGCCAGCAGCGAGAGGCCCGCGAGCATCACGCGGCGGCGCCCCACCCGGTCGGCGACGGCGCCGCAGAGCAGCATGAGCCCCCCGAAGGCGACCGCGTAGGCGCCCGACACCCACTGCAGGCCCGTCGTCGACGAGCCGAGCTCACGGCCGATCGTCGGCAGGGCGACGTTCAGCACCGAGGTGTCGAGCATCTCGAACAGGAACACCGCGGACAACCCGGCCAGGGCGATCCACGCGTCGGACAACCGTGGAGGCGCGTCGCCGGCGCGCAGCCGAGGGCGGGGGAGAGAGGGGCTGGGGGTCACGGGGGCGCACTCCTTCGAGGGAAGAAGTGGCGACTCGTTCGATGCCGCGTGCGGGTGCGTCGCAGGGCGCGGCGCCTTTTACCTCGGTGGTGAGCACGATACACGGACTCGCGCCGGAGAAGGACTCCGTCCGTCGCGGGTCCGTCCGCCCGGAGCCGTGGCGAGTCGGGGTCGTCGTGCGGAGGGGGTGGGGTCTCAGCGGCCGGTGGCGTGGCCCTGGCGCCGGCGAGCGAGTGACAGGGCTGTGGCGGCGATGACGCCGCCGAGGACGGCGCCCGTGGTGTTGGTGATCAAGTCCCCGGTGTCGCAGGCGCGTCCGATGGCCGGGACGACCGCTTGGCCGAGCTCGATCAGTGCCGATGCGACGCTGCCCGCCAGGGCGGCCAGGGCGGGGCGTCGGAAGAGCAGACCGGTGAGGACGACCGGGGGGATGAACAGCAGCACGTTCGCCAGCGTCTCGGCGGCCCGCAACGAGAAGTAGGGCGCCTCGATCGTGCAGGTGACGTCGCGCCCGGCTCCGCCCTCGGGGTAGAGGGTCAGGCCCGCGAGGATCACGAGGGATACGAGCCACAGGACCCTGAGCAGCTTCGGTCGTCGCACGATCGCGGTCCCGACTAACGGGCCGACGAGGACGGTGAGGAGCAGGACGACCGCGGGGAGCCAGGAGACCTGGGCCAGGAGCGTGGAGAGCACCGGACAACCGTAGTGACGCCGACGGGCAGAGCGTGCATCGACGGCCGGATGGTCCCGACCGAGCAGCCGCTCCGATGCCCGGCGTCGCATCGCAGGTCCCCGGTGGAGCGCCTCCGCCGACGACGGCTCGCTCATCTGACGCGATCGGCCGACATGCGCTGACGTCGGCGCGGCCCCGGGGAACGAGGGCTACACGGGCGAGGTGTCAGCCCTGCTCGCCTGGCGAAGCACGTGGAGCGCGCGCCTCAGTGCGCTGAGCTCGTCGCTGCTGAGGTGGACGCCGAGGTGGCTTCGAAGGGTCACGTCGATCACTGCTTCACCGCGGTCGACGACGGCCCGGGCGGCCTCGGCGAGGGTGATGAGGGACGACCGCCGGTCGTCGGGGTTAGGTGCCCGCAGGCACAGGCCGGTGGTCTCGAGCTTGTCGACGAGCTTGCTCGTCCCGCCGACCGTCAGTGCGAGCTCGCGGGAGACGTCGAGGATGCGACAGGGCCCGAGCCGGCGGAGGACGAGAAGGGCTTCGAACCGCCCCAAGGGCACGTCGATCTCGGCGCGGAGGGCGTCGTCGATGCGGTCCCAGAGGTGCATCTCGGCGCGGGTCAGGTCGAAGAACACGTCGTAGAGGCTCATGTCGTCAGGGCGGATCGTGGTCAGCCGGCGAGGGCGGCGGTGACCCTGGCGGTGTCGCTCACGGTGGCGATGTTCGTCAGGGCGAAGCTCGTCGCGGCGTGCTGCCACTCGGCGCTGAGGCTCGAGGTGGCGTCCTCGACGAGGGTCACCCGGTAGCCGAGGTCGGCGGCGTCGCGGACGGTGTGCTCGACGGCCATGTTCGTCCACGCGCCCACCACGACGAGGGTCTCGATGCCGAGGTTGCGGAGCATGTTGTCGATCGCGGTGCCGTTGAAGACGCTCATGCGGGTGCGGTCGAGGACGACGTCGCCGGCGACCGGGGTGAGCTCGTCGACGATCTGGGCGCCCCAGCTGTCGAGCTTGAACGTGTCGGGGGCGAGCATCCGGAAGATCGGGGCGTTGGTGCCGCTCATGCCCGCGATCGGGTGGACGACGATGCGGCTGTAGAAGACGGGGGCCCCGGAGGCGCGGGCGGCGTCGACGACGGAGCCGACGTTCGCGACGACGTCCTGCGACTGCGCGTGCTCGACTGCGCCGGAGGTGGCGTAGGCCCCGTCGGCGTGGACGGTGTCGTTCTGCATGTCGATGACGAGGACCGCGGTGGTCGTGGGGCCGAGGGTGGTCGACATGATGCAGCTCTCCTTCGGATGGTCGGTGCGGATGTGCACTCCGAGGAACTATATTCCTCGTCAACTACTTTGTGTGACTTACCGGGACGATCCGGGAGTCAGGAAGGCGCGAGATGAGCACCATGCGAGCGATCGTCCTCGACGGACCGGGCGCCCCGGACGTCCTGGAGATCCGCGATGTCCCGCGTCCTGGCGCCACAGCAGGCCAGGTGCTGATCGAGGTCCGGGCGTTCGGCCTGAACCGTTCCGAGCTGCACTTCCGACAGGGCCTCGGGTCGTTCGGGTCGTTCCCGCGTGTCCCGGGCATCGAGGCGGTCGGTGTCGTCGTCGAGGCGCCAGGCGGGGAGTTCGAGCCCGGCACCCAGGTCGCGGCCCTGATGGGCGGCATGGGGCGGACCATCGACGGAGGCTACGCCGAGTACGTCACGGTGCCTGCCGCCTCCGTCGTCCCCTTCACGAGTTCCCTCGACTGGAGCGTGATCGGCGCGATCCCCGAGATGCTGCAGACCGCCTACGGCTCCCTGGTGACCGGTGTGGACGCGCAGCCGGGCGACACCCTGCTCATCCGGGGCGGCACCTCCTCGGTCGGCCTCGCCCTCGCCGTGATCGCCAAGCAGCGAGGCATGACGGTGATCTCCACCACCAGGAGCACCGCCAAGTCCGCCGTCCTGGAGGCTGCGGGCGTCGACCACGTCGTCATCGACGACGGAGCCATCACGGATGCCGTGCGCCGCATCGTCCCCGAGGGGGTCTCCGGCGCGGTCGAGCTGGTGGGCGCGCCGACGCTCCGCGACACCCTCCGGGCGACCGCCGTCCACGGCACGGTCTGCTTCACCGGCATGCTCAGTGATCAGTGGACGGTGCCGGATTTCTACCCCATCGACTACCTGCCCAACGGGGTCCGCCTCACCGCCTACTCGGGCGAGGCCAGCGATCTGCCGGCGGCCGTGCTGCAGGACTTCCTCGACGCTGTCGGGGCCGGCCGGGTCACCGTGCCGATCGGCCGCGTGTACGCGTTCGACGCCATCGTGCAGGCCCACTCGGACATGGAGTCCGGTGCGGCACCCGGGAAGCTGGTCGTGACGGTCCGGTGATGCCGATCGTCCGCCGAGTGCGTCCGACAGGGGATCGCCGAGCGGGCTGCGGGGCGCTCGCTCCACGGCACGAGTCGGCGTGAGGAGTCCCTGTCATCGCTGCAGGCGACGGAGCTCGTCCCCGATGAGATCGGCCACCAGTCGTGGCTGCTCGAGCCCTGGCAGGTGCGCCACCTTCGGGAGGACGCGGCCCGGGCGCTGGGCGATGCGTCGGGCGGTTTCTTCGTAGAACGGGATGTCGCACGGTAGGTCGAGCTCTCCCCACGTGCTCAGGACGGGCACGGTCAGTTCGGCGAGGCGCGTCCATGCATCGACACCGGCGTCACCTGTCGGACCGGTCTCGTCCACGTCGACGATGTCTCGGTTCATCTCGGAGAAGAGGGTTCGGGCTCCACCGCCGACCCTTCCCTCGGTGCTTGCCGGACCGTCGAGCCAGAGGTGGGCGAGGGCTCGAAGTCGATCGTCGGTGCTGAGGGATGCGTCGTCGGCTTCGTCGATGAGGTGTGCGGTGGCTGTGTCCGGTCGCCAGTCGAACGGGGTGTCGTCGTCGGTCATCCCGGACACGGCTGCTCCGATGAGCACGACCCCCGTCACGCGGTCAGGGTGCAGGAGCGCGGCGTCGAGTGCCAGTGCGCCGCCCAGGGAGTTGCCGACGAGCATGACCCGATCGAGAGCGAGGTGATCGAGCACCTCCGTCAGGTCCGCGACATGGGTGAAGGTGGATGTCGTCTCGGCTGCGGGGCTGGCCCCGAAGCCCCTCCTGTCGTACGCGACGACGTCGACCTGCTCGTGGGCGAGGTCTCCCGCGACGGCGGTCCACGACCGCTGGTCGGTGACGCCGGCGTGCAGGAGCACGACGGTCGGCCCCTCTGCCCGCCAGTGGGTGACGGCCAGTCGTCCGCCGTCTGTCGTGTCGACGGCTCGTACGTGTGCGTCCATGGGGCCAGACGTTACTGCGTCGTTCGGGTGGCGGGGAGGTCTCGCGTGTCCGACAGGGGCTCCGGCCGTCGGACGCTGAACAGGGCCCAGGAGTCCGGCGGTAGGTCGGGGCGGGGACATCGGCCTCTTCGTGTGCTCCTCGCCGGCGGGACCGACGCCACGCCCGGGGGGCCTCGGTCTCATCCGCCTCGGACCGGAGTCGTGGCACAGAGTCGTCGAGCTGCTTCGACGACGAAGTGGCGGCGGCGAGCTCGTTCTTCGTCGTCAGGCGAGGCTCCCGTGATCAACTCCGCGAGTTGCGGCACGGTCTGCCACCAGGCGGCCAGGGCGATGAGGGCGAAGACCAGATGGGCCGGGTCCAGGGCTGCATCGAGAGCACCTTCTCGTTGAGCGGAGCGGAACTGCTCGATCTTGTCCTGGTAGTGCGCCCTTCGAGCGATCGCGTCGGCAGGCGGTCCGCCCCGCAAGCCCTCCCACTGGAGCAGACGACCGAGCTCGGGGTGGGCTGCGTGGTAGTCGAACAACGCCCCGGCGAATTCGCCGATGTCCTCCAGATCGGTCCCCGAGACGCTCACCGCCGCCGCCAGGCGCTCGAGTTCCGTCCCGAGCACGAGGTCCCACAGGGCCTTCTTGTCGCCGTAGTAGCTGTACAGGCGCTCTTTGTTCACCCCTGCCCGATCGGCGACGGCCGCCACCGTGGTGCCGTCGAATCCGGATCGAGCGAATTCGGTCAGTGCCGCTTCCCGGAGTCGGCGACGCGTCCCCTCTGTGTCCCAAGCCATCCGACGACGATACCAACGCCGCGGTTGGCATTCCGAAGGGCCACTGCTATTCTCCAACTACAGCGTTGGAGTTGGAAGATGGGATGGAAACGACATGCAGATCGAACGCCTACCGGAGACTCGCCAGCACGCTCACCCTGGGACCGTGGCCCTGGTGACCGGTGCGACGAGTGGCATCGGCCTGGACGTCGCGCGCCAGCTGATCCGACACGGCGTGACCGTCTGGTTGGGAGCCCGCGACGTCGAGAAGGGTGAGCGGACGGCGCGTTCCCTGGGGCCGTCCGCGCGAGTCGTGCAACTCGAGGTGACGGACGCCGTGTCGGTCGAGGCCGCCGCCGCGCAGGTCGGCGAGCTGGACGTGCTCGTCAACAACGCGGGGGTGAATCCGGGCGGAGACGACATCGACGGCACGACACTGGAGCAGCTCCGCACCGCGTACGACACCAACGTGTTCGGCCTCATCGGAGTCACCCAGGCGTTCCTGCCGGCGCTTCGCCGCTCGGCGCACCCGCGCATCGTCAACGTCTCCAGCGGCACGGGGTCGCTGACGTGGAACGCCGGGCCGAATCCGCAATTCGACTGGGAAGCTGTCAAGGGTGGTGGGCTGGCCTACCGGACCTCGAAGACCGCCGTGAACGGCGTGACGCTGCTCACCGCCCAAGCACTCGGCGACCGGTTCAAGGTGAACGCGGTCGCACCCGGCCTGAGGAGGACGGGCATCGTCCCGGGCATGTCCGTCGGAGGAGACCCGGCCGAAGCGGCGGCCGGGATCGTCCGTCTGGCCCTCCTGCCCGACGACGGCCCGACCGGTGCCCTCTGGTCGTGGGACGGCACCCGCGCACCCTGGTGACGCACCCCGGACAGGCCGAGATCGAGCGTGACGGACGTGGGGCGAGGCGCGGGGGCCAGGGGACCCCGAGGTCGAGTTCGAGCACGGTCTCACACGACGCGCCGGGCCGCCGGCGTCAGCCGATCGTGATGGCGACGAGACCGCCGATGCCGATCAGGTAGAGCACGAGCACGACGAACGAGTCGACGCCCATGCCCACGATGCGTCGTCGCGGCCGGAAGAGCAGGCCGACGGCGTAGACGAGGGTGAGCAGCGCGGCGAGGGCGGTCAGGTAGATGTCGCTGGTGTTCGACCGGGGCAGGATCGCCTGCCCCGAGATGAGGGTGGCGACGAGGAAGAGCACGGGCAGGAACGCGTTGCCGCCGAAGATGTCGCTGACGGCGAGGTTGTCGTCGCCCTGCTTGACGGCCTGCAACCCGGTCGAGATCTCGGGCAGGCTCGTCGCCAGTGCCAGGACCGTCGCGCCGAACAGCACCCCCGACAACCCGATCTGCGACGCGGCCGCATCGCCCGCGCGTTCGAGCACGACGCCGGCGACGAGCGTGGCGAGGGCCGACAGGCCGAAGACGACCGCGGCCTTCTTCGTGCTCATGGTCGTCGGCGACGGGTTCGAGCGCGTCCGGTGTCCGCTCGGTCGAGGCGTCGACGTGTCGGGTGCCGCTCCGGCCTCGTGCCACGGCAGGCCCTTGCCGGCACGCCGGACGAGGAAGAGGCCCACGAGCCAGATGACGGCGATGAGGACGACGTCCGGCGTGAGGCGGGCCACCGTGAGCGACGTGGGCAGCTGGGTTCCGGCGATGACGACGGCGAGGACCGCCACCACGACCAGTGCTTCGAGCAGCAGCCCCAACGAGGCCGCCCGGTAGGTGAGCGGCTTGGCCGACGAGCCCCGTTTGCCGAAGGCGTCGAGCACGACGATGACCACCGTCTGCAGCGCGATGCCGCCGAGGATGTTGCCGGCGGCCACCTCGAGCGAGCCCGAGACGGCGGCGCTGACCGTGATGGCGATCTCGGGCAGGTTGGTCGCCACCGCGAGGACGATCAGTCCGCCGAGCGCGCTGCCGAGGTGGAGTCGGGAGTCGAGGACGTCGGTCGTCTTCGACAGCTGGACGCCGGCGACCCAGATGACGGCGGCGCCGGCGACGAAGATCACGGCCAGGAGCCACAGGGGAAGGGTGTCCATGATCGTCATGCAACTCCTCGGGGTGTGCCTTCCGGCATGTGGTGGTCGTCGGGCCGGGTGCCGGTGGGGCCCCGGCCGGTCCAGGCGCCCTGCACCTGGTCCATCCAGGTGACGACCGCGGCGTGCGGGGTCGTGAGGACGGCGAGGACGACGAGGTAGACGCCGAGACCGTCGTCGCCCAGCAGCACCCCGGTGCCGACGAGGATGGCGAGGGCCACGAGGGTGATCGGCCAGGCCTGGCGCAGGAAGCGCAGGAAGGGCCGGAACAGCCGGCCTGCGGCGAGATCGCGCGCCCCGGCCGGGTCGGTGAGCTCGAGCCGCACGACGTGACGGACCGAGTGCCAGAGCGTGAAGTAGAGGCCGACGGCGAGGACGGGCGGGACGACCCAGAAGAAGGCCGCCAGCACGACCACCTCGGTCACCGTCCGCGCGACGGGCCGGCGGGCCCGGTGGACGGCTGCCACGAGGGCCGTGACCAGGGCCAGGACGATCACGCCGGCCACGGCGCGCCACCCCGTCGTGATCGACAGGGCGCCCACGGGGGCCGTCGAGGCGCGGCCCACCGCCGAGGCCGCCTCGCCCACGACCGACGAGTAGTCGGTGGGGTGCGCCACGAGCGGGACGAGCATCGGCAGGGCGCCGCGTGCGGCGATCGTGAGGGCGGCGGCGGCGCCCCCGACCGTCCCGTCGCCCATCAGGTGGTCGATCCACCGGTCACCCTGACCCCAGTGGAACCACGTCAGGGCGATGAAGGCGAGCATGCCGGCGAGGGGCGCGACGAGCCAGAGGGCGGCGGTCGCGGCGCCGAGCACGGCGTAGAGCGCGACGACGACCGCGACCGAGCGCAGGACGCGGCCGTCGCCGCGGAGCCGCGCCGGGACGAGGTGGTCGAGGGCTCCGTGGGGCAGCCCGAACACCAGGATGCTGACCGCGAAGGGCACCAGCTGCACCTCGAGCGGGATCTCGACGCCCCCTGCGCGGACGAGTCCCACGACGACGGTCACGACGGCGAGGGCCGCCGTCACCGGTGCCAGGACGCGTCGTGCCACGACCGTCCCCACCTCGGTCGAGGTCTCCCTCGACGCGGGCCCCGCGGCTGCCGTCGCGGTCACGCGCGGCACGCCGACCGGCGCCACCGCGCGACGCACGTCTCGCGGACCGTCCTGAGCAGGGCCGCGACGAACGGCGCCTTGGGCAGGACGAGGACGATGCGCAGTTCGTCCCTCGGCGTGGAGCGTTCGGTGAGGAACCTCACCACGAGCGGTCCCGGCAGGGTGAAGAGGCGTCGGAAGGCCTCGGGCGCCGCGTCGGGCCGGTCGCGCAGGAAGCGCAGGAACACGGCGTCGAGGGCACGGGTGCGCCAGGTGTCGCGGAAGGCCGGGGCCGGCGTGCCGTCGAGCAGGTGGTCCACCACGGTGGGGGCGTGGCGGTGTGCCCGGGCGTACCCGTACCCGCTGCTCGGGCGCACCACGCCGGCCACGGTCGCGATCGTCGCGTCGCCCCCGGGCCGAGGAGGCGCGGCGTCGGTCATCGGGACGCATCCGCTCTCCGACCCGGTCACGGTCCATTCGTGCGGTTCGAGGCCCCACCGACGGTGGACGTAGTCGCGCACGTGGGCGCGGAAGTCGATCGAGGAGCGACGCTCCGGGGTGAAGACGGTGCTCTCGACGAGGGCCTCGGTGGGGGAGACCGGCAGCACGTAGACGAACCGGACCTGGTCGTCGGGGGCGTCGGTGAAGTCCATCAGCGTGACCGTCGTCGGGTCGAAGACCGGCCTCGCGGTCGAGATCCAGAGGCCGACGAAGCGCTGGTGCAGCAGCACCGCGCCGTGCTGCGGGGAGGGGAGGGGGTCGTGACCGGTCGCGTCGACGACGAGCCGCGCCTCCACCGTCCCCGCCCCGGTCTGCAGGACGTGCCGACCGTCGTGGGCACGGCGGTCGAAGTCGTGCACGGCCGCGCCGTCGACGACGGCCACCCTGCTCTCGGCGAGGCGGCGGTCGACGGCCTCGCGGCGGTCCTCGGCGCGGACCATCCGGTACGGGTGGTCCGGGTCCGTTCCCGTGCTGATGCCGGCGCGGGTGCGGACCTCCCAGCGGTCCCACGAAGCCGAGCGCGCCTCCGGGACGGGGTCGGAGCCGTCGTCCCACGAGCACCAGACCCGGGGGTCGGGCCGCGTGCGCCCTTCGAGGACGAGCACCTCGAGCTCTGGCGCGCGCCGGGACAGCTCCCCGGCGACCGCGAGCCCCGAGCAGCCGCCCCCGACGACGGCGACGTCGACCGTGCGGGGCGGCAAGCGATCGGCGCCGACGGCGCGGGGGTGCGGGACGCGAGCGTCCCGCACCCCCGCCGAGCGGCTGCTCGTCGGCTCAGCGACGGGCTGCACGTCCGCCACGCGTGCCCGAGGCGTCGGTCGCGGGGACGGTGCGGGCCGGGGCCGACGCGGCGGGGGCGGCGTCGGACAGCTTCTCGGACGAGATCCAGATCGACTCGGGGTGGGTGTCGACTCCCTGCTCCACGTCGATCGCCGAACGGATCTTGGCGATCTTGTGGATCATCGAGCCGAAGCCGACCTTGGCGACGATGTCGGCGGCTGAGAGGACGACCTGCATCCAGGTGATGACCGCGCCGCCGTGGCCCCAGCCCTGCAGGCCGAAGACGATCGGGTAGGCGAGCCAGGTGACGATGAGCAGGATTCCGGCGTTGCGGAGCGTGGCGGGGACGGCGGTGCCGGCCAGGTCACGGCTGCCCTTGACGACGACGTAGATCACCAGCACGTACAGGACGACCATGAACAGGCCCGAGATGACGCCCCACAGCCAGAGGGCGCCCATGTTCGTCCCGGAGTCGATGACGACGCCGCCGACGAAGCCGGTGCTGATCATGAGGAACGCCGCGGCGATGCCGACGGTGCGCGCCCGGCGGGCGGCGGCACCGGCGAGGGTGGCGACGGCGAGCAGCTCGATGACGAGCAGCGGGACGGTGACCGTCCAGTCGAAGTAGCGGGGAGCCCACGACAGGATCGCCGTGGCGTTCGGCACCCAGCTGTCGCCGTCCCGCTCGTACCCGAAGGCGAAGGCGAGGACCAGCAGCAGGTACGACAGGAACGCGATGCCGGTGATGCACATGCCCGCGTAGACGGACGGGCGGTAGCGCTGGGTGATCTCCTTCGTCGACACCAGCGACTTCACGAAGAACGCGAAGAGCGCCAGGCCGGCGACGGAGAGCGAATAGACGATGATCGAGTGCTCGGCCAGCGTCAGGGACGCGTTCCAGGGAGCTAGGGCATCGGACACGGGGGTGTTCCTTCCGGGGGTGGGCGCGCAGAGGGGGCCCGGGGTGGTCGGGCGGTCGAGTGGCGGCCCGGGTCGCGGTCCCGGCCCGGAGGCTGCGAGTTCGCTGACTCATTCGACACAAGCACCCGGGGATCGCGGTCGTGTCACCCCTGGGGGTGAATTCATGGAGGCATGTCCCCCGTCACGGAACGAACCAGGATCGCGCTCGTCAACGACTACGAGATCGTCGTCGAGGGGTTGGCCCGCGTCCTCGAGCCTTTCGCCGAGCGGATCGAGATCGTCGAGATCAACGCGCGCGAGCGGGTGGACACGGTGGTCGACGTCGCCCTCTACGACACCTTCGCCCAGCCGAAGCCGGACGACGAGGACGTCTCACGCCTCGTCGCCAACCCGCTCAACCGTCACGTGGCGGTCTTCACCTGGAAGATGGACGACGACCTCATCGAGGCCGCCCTGGCGCGGGGCGCCAGGGGGTACTTCCCCAAGAGCCTGGCCGCCGCCGACCTCGTCGACGGGCTCGAGCGCGTCGCCGCCGGCGAGAGCGTGGTCCACGGGGCGCGTGCCCGCGTCCGGAGCGGACCGGCGGTCGACTGGCCCGGTCGGGCGCTCGGCATCTCGGACCGTGAATCCGAGATCCTGGCGCTGATCACCCAGGGCAAGAGCAACGCCGACATCGCCGTCCTCGCCCATCTCAGCCCGAACACCATCAAGACCCACATCCGCACCCTGTACAGCAAGATCGGTGCCGTGAACCGGGTCGACGCGGTGCTCTGGGGCTCCGACCACGGGTTCCGCCCCGACCACCAGAGCATCCGGCTCACACAGGGCGACGTCGGGTCACCGGCACGACCCGGGGCGATCGGCGGCCGGAGCGGTGACGGCACCTAGAGGACGATGCGCCCTGCCAGCACGCCGAGGGCGACCTCGGTCAGGGGCAGCCGGTTGCGCCGGGCGTGGTCCCGCAGCAGGCCGAAGGCCGATTCCGGGCTGATCGCGTTGCGGTTGGCGATCCATCCCTTGGCCTGCTCGATCACGGTGCGGCTGTCGAGGGCGGCTTGCAGCTGGGCCCGGCCGACCTCGCCGTCGTCCACGACCCGCTGCTGCACGATGCTGATGGTGGCGATGTCGGCCAACGCCCGGGCGGCGGCGACGTCGTCCGGGTCGAGGGCCCCGGCCTCCTCGCCGAAGAGGTTCAGCGACCCGATCACGTCGTCGCGCAGCCGCAGCGGGATCGAGTGCACCGAGGCGTACCCGGCGTCGGTGGCGCTGCGGCTGAAGTGCGGCCAGCGTGCCTCGACCGCGGTCACGTCGGGCACGGCGACGACCTGGCCGGTCCGGGCCGCCTCGAGGCAGGGCCCCTGGTCCGTCTCGACCTGCAGCAGCTCGAGCAGGCCGCTGTGGTGCCCGGTCGACGCGGCGATCTGCAGTTCACCCGATCGCCTGAAGAGCATCAGGCCCGCCGCGTGCGCGTCGAAGAGGGCGACGGATTCGTCGACGAGGACCTGGAGGCGGTCGTCGCGGCCATCGGGACCGGTCGCGTCGCCCATCAGGCGCACGATGGCGTACAGCAGGCGTCGTTCACGGTGGGCGGCCACGGGGGCACTCCAGGATTCGATGATTCGAAGTGGCCGGTCGTGCCCTGCTCCAGCGGTGGGAGACCGCGTGGCCCGACACTAGGACCCGAGTCTGCGAACTGGCCCGGTCGCCGGTCGAGGGGTGGAGGGCCCGTGAGGAGGCGCGGGTAGCGTGACGTGGGTGGAGCAGCGAACGGACGTGGAGCCGACAGCAGCGGGGGCGCGGCGGTGCGTCGTGGCGCTGGTGGCCGTCGGCCTCCTGGTGGCGGGGTGCACGTCGTCGCCCCCGCGACCCGAGCAGGGGACGGTCGTGGACGTCCTCCGACAGGACTGGCGGCACGTGCCCGGAGTCGTCGCCGACGACGACGGCCTGCGGGTGGCGGCCACGGGACGGAGCATCGTGCGCCAGGACGGGTCGGGCGGGCAGCCGGACCCGCCGCTCGACCTCGCGGGAACCCACCTCGTGGCCCCGGGCGACGTCAGCCTCAGCGCCTCGTTCGCGGACGTGACCGCCGACGCCACCCTGGCCGTGTACGACAGCCCACCGGTGGTCGCCGACGAGTTCCGCCTCGAACCGGCCGGCGTCCGGCTCACGTTCCGTGGCGACGACCTCGGCATCGCCGTCTTCGACGGGTCGCCGCCGGACGACGCGACCGACCCCCGGCCGGTCGTGGACGAGCACGTGACGATCGACGACCCCGAGGCCGAGTTCTCGGTGCGTCGGTCCGGCGACCTGCTCGAGGTGGTCGACGACGGCGAGACGGTGTTCTCGGCGCCCCTGGGGGGCGTCCTCGGGTCCGGCGAGCTCTGGCTCGGCCTGTCGAGCGACGAGGGGACCTTCCGAGTCGGCTCGTTCACCGCGACGGCCCCGGCCGGTGACTCGCTGTCCGCCGCGGGCCCCGCCTGGGCGGGAGCCGAGGCCTCGCCGGACGGTCTGCAGGCGCTCGCCGCCCGCTCCCGCCCGGACTTCGTCGTCGGTGCCGCCGTGGCGCTCGGCCCGCTCGCCTCGGACCCCCGGTACGCCGACGAGTTCGTGGGCGACTTCGGCGCCCTCACCCTCGAGAACGCCATGAAACCGCAGGCGATCTCGCCTCGTCGGGGCGAGTACCTCTTCGACGAGGCCGACGCGCTCCTCGACCTCGCCGAGGACCACGGCATGGCGGTGCACGGCCACACGATCGCGTTCAGCGAGGCGATGCCCCGTTGGATGCGAGAGCTCCCCTCCGACACCGAGCAGGAGCGACGGTCGAGCGCCGACGCCCTGCTCGACTACGTGACCACGGTCGTCACGCACTTCCGGGGTCGGCTCGACTCGCTCGACGTCGTCAACGAACCGTTCGACGTCGACCAGGG
This sequence comes from Frigoribacterium sp. PvP054, assembly GCF_040547465.1. Lineage (NCBI taxonomy): Bacteria > Bacillati > Actinomycetota > Actinomycetes > Micrococcales > Microbacteriaceae > Frigoribacterium > Frigoribacterium sp. PvP054. The sequence goes on along the minus strand of NZ_JBEPPU010000005.1, from coordinate 131,306 downwards.
GACCGAGTTGCAGCAGAACGTCTGGTACCGGGTCTTCGGGCCGACCTACCCCGTGGTCGTCTCGCGAGCCGTCCACGACGCCGACCCGGACGTCCGGCAGTTCGTGAACGAGAACGGCGCCGACGTGCCGGGTCCGCGCCAGGACGCCCTGCTGCGGCTGGCCCTCGACACGAACGAGCGCGGAGGGTTCGTCGACGGCGTGGGCCTCCAGGCCCACGTCTACGACCTCGGGACCGACGCGATCTCGGCCGACGACCTCGCCGAGACGTTCGACGCCTTCGACCACGCGGGGCTGCTCGTCCGCATCTCGGAGAACGACGTCACGGACGACGAGGGGCAGGACGCCCAGGCCGAGCAGTACGCCACCGTCCTCACGGCCTGCTTCCGCTCCGAGGCCTGCGTCTCGTACACGACCTGGGGTGTCGACGACCGGTACGACTGGTTCGTCGACGACGAGGGCCGCCCGCAGCAGGGGCACGACCTGCTCTTCGACGACGGTGCGCCCACCCCCGCGTACGACGCCCTGAGGACGGTCCTCACTGGCTGAGTGCGGCGCCCCGGCCGGGCAGGACGATTTTGTGACCTTCGCGACGTCGACGACATTGCCGGGGTGGAGGGGGTGGACGTGGATCACACGACGAGTCCGGACCAGGACCTGCTGAGGCAGGTGGCCCGAGGGGACACGACGGCGCTGGCGACGGTGCTGGACAGGTACACGGCGGCCGTCACGCGGTACGCGTGGGCGATCACGTCACGACGCATGGACGTCGAGGAAGTCGTGCAGGACACGTTCCTCACCCTCTGGCGCAAGGCCGACACGGTCGCCGGCACCGAGTCGCTGCTCCCGTGGCTCCTCGTGACCTGCCGCCACCACGCCCTGAACCTCAACCGGAAGAACATGCGTCACGCGAGTGACGAGTTGCCGGACGACCTGGCCGCCCCCGCGGACCACGACGAGGCCAGGGATCGCCTGAGGTTCGTCCGGGCCGAGATCGAGACGCTCTCGGAGACCGACCGTCGCGTGTGCGAGCTCTGCCTCGTCGACGGTCGCTCGTACTCGGAGGCGGCCGAGCTCGTCGGCGTCAGCGTCGGCGCCGTGAAGCAACGTGTCCTGAGATCCAGGACGAGACTCCGGAAGGCGGTGATCGACGGTGAACGCTGACGACGATCGAGGCGGGTGGAGGGACGTCCCTCCGACCGCCGACGAGCTGACCACCATGACCGTCTCGGTGAGGCGAGGCGTCCTCGAGGGGGTCGCGGGCGACCGTCGGGGCCGTCGCGGCCGAGGCCGGGTCGTCGGCGGGAGCCTCGGCGTCCTGGCCCTGGTGGGCCTCGGCCTCGCGAGCGGTGGCGTCGCCCTGGGGCTCATCCCGTCACCGTTCGACGAGCCCGAGGAGCAGGCCCCACCCGCCTCGGTGTCCGTCACCCCGACGCCCACGCCGAGCCCGACCCCGTCGCCCACGAGCACGCCGACGAACGCCCCGGCACCCGACTTCGCCGCTCCCGTCCCGTCGCTGCCCCTGGACTGCGCCGCGGTCGCCGATCAGGCGTCCCTCGGCTCGCTGCTGCGCGCGCCGGACCAGTTCAACGACTTCCCCGACGTCTTCATGCCGGACATCGCGGGTCTGCGTCAGGCGGGCGTCCGGACCTGCATGTGGGGGTCGTCGACCGACTCGGCGTCCGCCTCCCTCATCATGGACGTCTCGTCCGACGTCGACGCGGGTCGGACGTGGATCGACGAACGCAGGGCCGCCGGGGCCGCCGCCGCCGGCCTCGGCGACGCGTCGGTGCTGTCGTGCGACGACACCATCGGGCAGTGCGACGGCAGCATCGTGGCCGGGTCGTTCTGGATCGAGTTCAGGTGGCACCAGTCCCCGACCCTGGCCCCGGACGCGACGGCTCTGCTGACGAGCTTCTTCTCCCGCGTCGTCGACGTCGTGGTCCCCCTCACGCCGGCCCGCCCGTGGGTGGCGCCCGAGTCGTCCGCTCGGTGGGACCCGTCGGGCGGGTGCCCGGCCCTGGCCACCGCCCGGCCGATGAGCGAGGTCCTCGGCACCCCGGGCCTGTCCGACGTGGCGATCGACCTGCTGCCGGGCACGAAGGACGGCATCGAGCGGACCCAGTCCGACACGTACGAGTGTCGGTGGTCGATGCCCGACGGCGTGCAGGTGCCGGACGGTGCGGTCGGAGGCATCGACGTCGAGATCGCCCCCGGCGCACGGTGGGCCTACGAGTCGGCGTCCGACACGTTCCGCGACGGCGACGACCCGGCCGGTGGAGCGACCCCCGTGGTGGTCTCCGGCGCCCAGGACGCGACGCTGCGCTGTTCGTCGGCCGAAGGACTCTCGTGCTGGCTGGACGTGCTCGTCGACGACTCCTGGATGCAGGTCGGCTACCCCAACCGCTTCTCGCCCGAGCAGGCCCCGCTGCTCACCGCCGTCGCCGAGACGATCATCGCCGCTCGCCCCTGAACCGCGTCGGCGTCCACCCGGCGCGGGGGCGCCTCCGGCGCGGGGGTGCCTCGGGCGCGGGGGTGCCTCGGGCGCGGGGCGGTCACCCGTCGCGGCCGCCCGCCGCGGGCTGGCACCGCGGGCACCACCACGCCCGCCGCGAGCGACCGTCGGGGCCGGGCGGGTCGTCGCGGGCCTCGACGCGGGTGCCGCAGCGGAGGCACGGGCGACCGGCCCGGCCGACCACCCAGTGCGTCTCGCCGCGGCGGGTGCGCCCCGTCGTCACCTGGTACGCGCCGGGCGTCGTGGCCGAGAACCGCAGGGCCCGCGCGGCGACGTCGACGAGCTTCACGAGGTCGACCCCGCCGACCGGGGTCGTGGGGTGCACGCCGCGCAGGAAGCCCACCTCGTTGACCCAGAGGTTGCCCAGGCCGGCCATCGGACGCTGGTCGAGCAGGGCCGCACGGACCGTGACGTCGGGGCGGGCGGCCAGGCGACGTCGCGCCTCCTCGGGGTCCCAGTCGGGGCGCAACGGGTCGGGGCCGAGGTGGCCGATCAGGGTGTGCTCGTCGCGGGTCGGCACGAGGTCGACCACGGGCAGGTCGACGCCCCACAGCGTGTGACCGTCGTCGAGCCGCGCCCGCACGCGCACCTGTCGCTGCAGTCGGGACGGCAGGACCCGGCCGGGTCGGGTGAGGGTCCACGAACCCTGCATCCGCAGGTGGGTGTGCAGGGTGGTGGCGTCGTCGAAGCGGGTCAGCAGGTGCTTGCCGTGGGTGTCGAGCTCGACGACGCGCCGGCCGGCGAGCGAGTCGCCCGCCCGGCCGCCGGACCGCAGCTCACCGTCGACGACGAGCCGGTCGACGAGCGAGGGACGGAGGCGCGCCGCGAGTCGGTGGACGCTGTCACCCTCCGGCATGCCGCGATGCTACCCGGCGTGCCCCGGGGCGACCGCCGCGACGAACTCGATCTCGACCCGGGCGCCCTTCGGCAGGGCCGCGACCTGGTAGGCGGCGCGGGCCGGCAGGACGCCGCCGTCGAAGACCTCGGCGTACGCCTCGTTGACGACGGCGAAGTCGGCGATGTCGGCCAGCAGCACCGTCGTCTTGACGACGAGGTCGACGCCCGAGCCGGCGGCCTCGAGCACCGCGGCGCCGTTCCGCAACGACTGACGCGCCTCGTCGCGGACCCCGGGCCCGGCGAACTCGCCGGTCGCGGGGTCGATCGGCAGCTGGCCCGACACGAACACGAGGTCGCCCACGCGGACGGCCTGCGAGTAGGGGCCGATCGCCGCCGGGGCCGCGTCGGTGTGCACGGCCCGGAGGGGGTTCGTCTCGAGGGTCATCGTCGTCCTCCCAGGACGCTCAGGGCCGCGTCGAGTGCGGCCGGGGTGGTGGTGGCGTGGACGCTCAGGCGCACCCGGTCGTCACCGTGGATCGTGGCCGTGACGCCGGCCTCCTCGAGCCGGGCGCCGACGCGCGCGGCCTCGCCCGCGGGCACGCCCGCCACGACGAGTCCGGCCCGCCGGTGGCGCTCGACGGGGGAGAGCACCGGCACGCCGGCCGCCTCGAGTCGGGCGACCAGGTCGCCCGCGGTGTCGGCCACGCGGGCCGCCACGGCGCCGACCCCGACGGACTCGAGCTGCTCGAGCGCCGTGGCCAGGGCGCCCGAGGCGAACGGCGAGCCGTTCGTCACCGACAGGCGCTGAGCCCCGGGCAGCGGATCGTGTCGCACGCCGTCGTAGCGAGAGGCGCCCTCGACGCCGGTCCAACCGCCGAGCACCGGACGGAGGCGCGCGAGGGCCCGCGGGGACGCCGCCACGAACCCCGTGCCCCACCCCGCCCGCAGCCACTTCTGGCCGCCGACGACGAGGGCGTCGGCGAGCGTCCAGTCGGCGTCGACGACGCCGAAGCCCTGGATGCCGTCGACCACGAGCAGGCGGTCGCCGACGGCTTCCCGCAGGCCGGCGAGGTCGGCGACCGCGCCGGTGCGGAAGTCGACCGCGCTCACGGCGACCGCGACGGTGTCGGGCCCGACGGCGTCGGCCACCCGCTCGGGAGTGACGGGTGCCAGCGGCTGACCGGGCACCTCGGGCAACGGACGCACGGCGGTGAGGCCGGCCTCCTCCGAGCGCCACCACGCGTAGAGGTTCGACGGGAACTCGGCGCCGCTCACGACGACCTCGCCCCGCGGCAGGCCGAACGCGACCTGCATCAACCCGAGCGACGTGCTGCCGGTGAGGGCGACCCCGGCGCGGTCGAACCCGGTGAGGCGCGCCACCGCGGCCAGCGCCCGGTCGTCCTCGGCGTGCAGGCCGGACGAGGGGACGCCCGCGCTCGCCGCGGAGGCGAGGCGGCCGATCGTCTCGACGACGTCGCGCGAGGGCGGACCGTAGCTGCCGAAGTTCAGGTACCCGACCGGCTCGGCGAACGACGCCAGGTACGCGTCGAGCGCCGGGTCGGACGTCACGCCAGCACCCGCTGCAGGAACTGCCTCGTGCGGGCCTCGCGGGGGGCGCCGAGCACCTGCTCGACCGGGCCCTGCTCGACGATGCCGCCGTCGGCCATGAAGACGACGCGGTCGGCGACCTCGCGGGCGAACTGGATCTCGTGCGTCACGACGAGCATGGTCATGCCGTCGCGGGCCAGGTCGCCCATCACCTTGAGCACCTCGCCCACGAGTTCGGGGTCGAGGGCCGACGTGGGCTCGTCGAAGAGCAGGAAGAGCGGCTTCATCGCGACGGCCCGCGCGATCGCCACCCGCTGCCGCTGCCCGCCCGAGAGCTGGCCGGGGTAGGCGTCGACCTTGTCGCCGAGGCCCACCCGCTCGAGGATCTCGACGGCCTCGCGCCGCGCCTCCTTCGCCGACCGACGTTGGACGCGCACGGGGCCCTCGAGCACGTTGCCCAGCACCGTCAGGTGCGGGAACAGGTTGAAGTGCTGGAACACCATCGCCGTGCGTGCCCGCTGCGCCGACAGCCGACGCTCGCTGAGCTCGTGCAGCACGCCGTCGCGCAGCTCGAAGCCCATCGGCTCGCCGCCGACCCAGACCTCGCCGGCGTCGGGCTCCTCGAGCCGGTTCAGGGTGCGGAGGAACGTCGACTTGCCGGCGCCGGACGGTCCGATGATGCAGACCACCTCGCCGCTGCTGACGGTCATCGACACGTCGCGCAGCACCTCGTGGCTGCCGTACGACTTGCCGATGCCGACGGCCTCGAGGACGGGGGCGGCCCCGGCGGCCGGCACCGCGCCTCCTGGGGTCGTGTCGGTCGTGGTCACGGGGTGCTCCTGACGAGGGGTGCGCGGCCGAGGTCGGCGGCGACTTTGCGGCGGAGGGCGCGGGCGTTCGGGGGACCGCCGGGGCGGCGGTCCTGCCGGTCGAAGCTGCGCTCGAGGTGGTACTGGCCGACGCTCGCGACGCTGACGACGACCATGTACCAGATGGCCGCGGCGATCAGGGTCTCCATCACCTGCAGGTTGAACGAGGCGATGTTGTTGGCGGCCTTGATCAGTTCGAGGTAGCCGATGACCGACGCCATCGCGGTGCCCTTGAGCATGTTGATGAAGTCGTTGCCGGTCGGCGGGATGATGATGCGCATCGCCTGGGGCAGCACGATGCGCGCCATGCGCTGCGCCGGGGTCTGGCCGATCGACTGGGCGGCCTCGATCTGCCCGCGGTCGACGCTCTTGAGCCCCGCCCGCACGATCTCGGCCATGTAGGCGCTCTCGTTGAGGGCGAGGCCGAGGAACGCCGCGACGAACGTGGTCATGACGTCGTTCGTGCTTACGTCGACGAACACCACGTCGGTGAAGGGCACCCCGAGCTGCAGCCGCGGGAAGATCAGCGCGAGGTTGTACCAGAGCAGGATCTGCAGCAGCACCGGCAGGCCGCGGAACAGCCAGGTGTAGCCGGCCGCGAAGGCCTGGGCGACCGGGTTCTTCGAGATGCGCATCAGGGCGATCACGACGCCGATGACGACGGCGCTGACCTGCGCGACCACGGCGAGCACGATGGTGCCGACGAGGCCCTGCAGGATGATCGGCGAGACCAGGTAGTACGGGATGTCCCGGTACGAGATGTCGCCCTGCGACGCCCCGTACACGAGGGCGACGAGCAGCACCACGATGACGACGGCGCTCACCCACCGCCCCCAGTGCTTCAGGCGCACCTGCGGCAGCAGCTCGCGCCCGGGGCGCTCGGGCGGGCGGGACGAGGAGGCGCGGGTCGCGTCGCCGGCGCCGGTGCCCGTCGGTCGTGCGGTCGCCACCTACTTGCCGCCGTTGACGGTCGCCTCGGTGACGCTGCCCGAGGTGATGCCCCAGGCGTCGAGCACCTCGCCGTACGTGCCGTCGTCGATCAGCTCGTCGAGGGCGGAGGCGATGGCGTCGCGCAGCGCGGGGTCGTCCTTGTTGACGCCGATGCCGTAGGGGGCGCCGTCGATGACGTCGCCGGGCACGACCTCGAACGCCTGGCCGTCCTGGGCGGTCTTCGAGATGTAGACCGCGCTCGGCAGGTCGTTGACGATGGCGTCGATGCGGCCGGTGCGCAGCTGCGTCTGGTTCTGGCTGTCGCTGTCGGTCACGGTGATGTCGAGGGGCTCGTCGCCGTCGGTCTCGCACTGCGTGCTCGTGGCCTCGGCGAACTCCTGCTGGCTCGTGCCGGTCACGACCGCGATGGACTTGCCGCAGAGGGTGTCGGGGCCGGTGATGTCGGCCGGGTTGCCCTTCTGCACCATCAGGGTGATGCCCGAGGTGAGGTAGTCGACGAAGTCGATGGCCTGCTGGCGCTCGGCGGTGTCGTTCATCGCGGCGATCGTCACGTCGACGCGGCCGGACTGCAGGCTGGTGATGAGCGAGCCGAAGTCCTGGTTCTGGTACTCGACGTCGAGGCCGAGCTTCTTGGCGACGGCCGTGATGAGGTCGTGGTCCGAGCCGACGACCGTCGAGCCGTCGGCCGCGTAGAAGTTGTTCGGCGCCGACTGGACGTTCGAACCCACGACGAGCGTCCCGGCGTCCTTGATGTCGGCGGGCACCTCGGCGGCGAGCGTGTCGTCGACCTGGACGGCGTCGAGTAGGGCGCTCGTGTCGGGGATGCTCGACGCGGACGACGAGGTGGCGTCGCCGGTGGCGTCGCCGGGCTGCGGGGCGCTCGGGCCGCCGCAGGCGGTGAGCCCGAGGGCCAGGACGGCGCCCGTGGCGACGGTGCCCCAGAGGGCGGAGCGGGAGCGGGTTCGGGTCATGGTCGAGCCTTTCGTGAGCGTCGTCGGTCATCGCAAGCTAGCCGAGTCGTCGGCAGGGTGAGAAGAAATTATCACAGCGCGAGGAACTTGTTACACACCGGTAACCTGGACTCATGACGAGAGCCAGCAGCGCCACCGTGGTCGACCCGAGTCGCGTCCTGCGGGCCGAGTTCGAGCCCTACCTGCCGCTGATGGACTTCTTCGCCGAGCTGCTCGGGCCCCGGACCGAGGTCGTGCTGCACGACACGAGCGACCTGAGCCGCTCGATCGTCGCCCTGACCAACGGCCACGTGAGCGGTCGCAGCGTCGGCGGGCCGGCGACCGACCTGGTGCTCAAGGTGCTGCAGAACCACGAGCACGACGACCGCGACTACCTGGCGAACTACCTGGCCGAGTCGCGCACGGGCGGCACGTTCCGCTCGTCGACCTTCTTCATCCGCGACGCCGCCGGCGACGTCGTGGGCATGCTCTGCCTGAACATCGACGACGAGCCGTTGGCCCGGGCGCGCGACCTGCTCATGGCGATCACGGCGACGACCGGGTTGGTCAAGGGGGCCGGGCCGGGCGGTGGGCCCGGGGCCGCGACGGGGGCGTCCGGAGCGGCGACGGGGTCGACGGCGCACCCGGCGGCGGCGCCCGTGGCCGAGCGGCTGAGCATGAACGTCGACGAACTCGCGCTCGACGGCGTCGCGCGGATCGTCGCCGCCCAGGGCGTCGAACCGCACCGCATGACGCCCGACGAGAAGGTCGCGGCCGTGCGCGAGATCGAACGGGCGGGGGTGTTCCTGCTCAAGGGCGCGGTGGCCCAGGTGGCCGAGGCCCTGCACGTGTCCGAGCCGACCGTGTACCGGTACGTGCGACAGGTGCGCCAGGGCGGCTGAGCGGCCCTACCGGTCGAGCCGGGCGACGAGTGCGCCGTGGGGTCTCGGCCCGGAGGGCGGGCCCGTCCGCGTGTGGGTCTCGAGCACGTCGAACCCGGAGGCGCGGAGGGCGTCCGCGAGGAGGTCGGGCGACCAGCGCCACGCGGTGGTGATCGCGTGGTCGAAGGGTTCGACGGTCGACCCGGCGAAGAACCCGACGAGCAGCCCGCCGCCGGGTCGGAGGACCCGCGCGAACTCGTCGAGCGGCCGACGGATGCCGCCCGGGTCGTGGTGGATCAGCGAGTACCAGGCGAGGACGCCCGAGAACTCGCCCGGCCCGTACGGCAGGGCGTCGACGTCACCCAGGTCGAACGGCACGGCGGGGTGCGCTCGGCGGGCGTGCTCGACGAACTCGGGCACCTGGTCGACGCCGCGCACGTCGACGCCCCGGGCGGCGAGGTGCCCCGACCAGTGGCCGGGACCGCAGCCCGCGTCGAGCACGGGGCCGCCGACCGCCCTCGCCCACGACGTCACCAGGTGCTCGTCGGCCGGGTGCACCGACGACATCGAGCCGAGGTGCCGGGCGTACTCGTCGGCCCGTTCGGCGTAGCGCACCCTGGCGTCTGATCCCATGCCCGAAGCCTAGGAGGCCGCCCCCGCCCAGGTCGCACCACGTTCGCGTCGTCGAACCACCCCCCCCGGGGGGGTGGCCCCCCCCCCGGGGGGGGGCCCCGGGGGGGCCCGGGGGGGGGGGGGGGGGGGCCCCCCCCGGGGGGGGGGGCCCCCCCGTGGGGGGCCCCCCCCCCGCGGGCGGGGGGGGGGCCCCCCCCCGGGGGCGGGGGGCCCGCGCCCCCCCCCCCCCCGGGGGGGGGGGGGGGCGGGGCGCCCCCCCCCCCCCCCTCCTCGGGGTCCGGCGTCGGCCACCGGGGCTCTCGCAGGGCGGTGCCGGTGTCGCACCGCCGAGTGGACGGCGCACCGTCACATTCGGCGGTGCGACGTCCACCTGGCGGTGCGGTCGCGGTGCACCGTCGAGGTGGCGGTGCGACACCGGCGGGGGCGGGCTGCGGCCGCGGCCGCGATCAGCGGGCGAGGGTGTCGCGGGGGTACTCGCCGAAGCGGGCGACGTAGGCGGCCGAGAAGCGGCCGAGGTGGACGAAGCCCCAGCGGGTGGCGACCTCGGACACGAGCGTGGTGCGCGGGTCGCCGTGCAGCAGGTCGAGCCGCACCCGGTCGAGGCGGACGCCGCGCACGAAGCGGGTGGGGCTGGCGCCGAGGTGCTCCTGCATCTGCTGCTGCAGGGTGCGCGGGTGCATGTCGACCGCGGCGGCGATGTCGCTCGAGCTGATCGCCCGGTCGACGTACGCGTGCACGTACTCGGCGGCGAGCCGGAGCCGACGCGTGCGCTCGGTCCGCAGCTCGGCGGGCACGGCGACCGGCCGCCACGGGAAGAGGTCGAGCAGCGCCTCGGCCAGGGCCGTCTGCGCGAGGAGGCGGTCGGGCGCGCTGGTCTCGGGTGAGACGACGACCGGAGTCACGTCGGCCAGGACTCCGCGCCAGGCGGCGAGGGCGTCGTCGCTCGGGACGGCGGCGTGGTCGAAGTCGACGCGCTGGGGCGGACCGCCGTGTCGGGTGGCCGCGACGTCCTCGAGGAACCCCGCGTCGAGCTGCACGATGCTGTGCCGGTGCGGGGTCATCGCGAACGAGTACGAGGTCTCGGTCGGGGTGAGGAAGGGCCGGCCGCCGACGCTCGCGAGGTGCCCCTTCGGGTAGTCGATCGTCACCGAGCCGACGGGGAACCACGAGACGACGTAGTCGCGCGACCAGGGGATCACGCCTTGCAGGTGCCCGGTGAAGGTGCCGGTCTGCAGGCTCAGCCGTCGGTCGCCCGCGGTCGCGAAGCGGAACGAGAACGGCTCCGCGCCCGGGCGTGCCCGGAACCGTCGGCCGCCGAGCGCCGCCTCGAGCTTCGCCCGGGACTCGTCGACGTCGGTGCCCGACCAGGCGTCACGGTGGAACCGGTCCATCGGCGGCGGCGGCAGCAGCGGAGGCGCGGCGGGGGAGGCTGCGTCGCCCGCGGGGGCCGCGGCGGCGGCCGCGTCCGGGGTCGCCGGGGCGAGGCCCCGCGGGGTGCGGGTGTCGGTGTCGCCGTCGATCTCGGTGCTGGTCATGGTGGTCTCCCGTCCTCCTCGCGTCCGGCGCGGCACGCTGGTGAGACGAGGCCACTCTTTCAGGACGAGGCGGGGTCGCCGTTCGTCACAGATGCGCAGGACGCGAGGTCGGTCACCACCCTGCCCGACCGGCGGCCCGAAGTCCCGACCCCAGTCCACGTGACGGCCGACCGGGGGCGTACCCCGCGCCGTGACGCGACCACACGGGCGCGACCACGCAGGGGAGGCGCGGTGCCGGTCGGACCGGCACCGCGCCTCCTCGGGGCCCGCGACGTCAGTCGGTCGGGGGCGTGTAGAACTGCAGGTCGTTGCCCTCGGAGTCCTTGAAGGGCAGGATGCGGCCCCACGGGTGCTCGCTGATCGTGCCGGTCACGTCGGCGCCGCGCGACTGCAGGTCGGCCAGCGCGTCCTCGAGGGTGCCGTCGGGCTGGAACGTGATGACCGCCCCGCCCTCGCTCGACGCCGAGGCCTCCTCGCGACCGTTGAGGCCGATCATCAGGCCGTTCGCGTCGATCTCGGTCCAGTCGTCGCTCTCGTTCTTCACCGTGAGGCCGAGCGCGTCACGGTAGAACGCCGTCGCCCGTCCCATGTCGGTCACGGGCACCCACACTGTTGCCACTCCGCTTGCCATGTCGACTCCTTCGTCCGGCACCGGACCACCCGGTGCTGCGTCTCCGTCCGTGCTACGCCGTGGTCCGTGCCGGCCGGCCCGCTAGTCAGGGCACTTTCCCATGCGAAGGCGTGTCCCACGATCGACGACGGCCGACGCGACCGCCCGCGGGAGGCGCGGTGCCGGCCCGACTCGCACCGCGCCTCCCGCGGGTCCTCGCCCGCGGGTCCCGTCGGGGTCACCCGCGATCGGGCCGGGAGCGTAGCGTCGGGACGTGGGCGACGGTCGTCGAGCACCTCGTTCCGACCCGACCCGCCCCCGCCCCCGCCCCCGAACCGAACACACCCCTCAGGAGACCCATGCGCACCGTCAACGCCTACGCGGCACCGTCCGCCACCGAGCCCCTCGTCAAGACGACCGTCGAGCGCCGCGACGTCGGCCCCAAGGACGTCATGATCGACATCGCCTACGCCGGCATCTGCCACAGCGACATCCACACCGTCCGCGGCGAGTGGGGCGAGATCCAGTACCCGCAGGTCGTCGGTCACGAGATCGTCGGCACGGTCGCCGAGGTGGGCTCCGAGGTGACCAAGCACAAGGTCGGCGACCGCGTCGGCGTCGGCTGCATGGTCAACTCGTGCGGCGAGTGCGAGTACTGCAAGCGCGGCGACGAGCAGTACTGCGCCAAGGGCAACACCGGCACCTACACGAGCGTCGATCCGATCGACGGCACGATCACGCAGGGCGGCTACTCGCAGGCCGTCGTCGTGACCGAGGACTTCGTGCTGCGCGTCCCCGAGTCGCTCGACTACGACAAGGTCGCCCCGCTGCTCTGCGCCGGCATCACCCTGTACTCGCCGCTGCACCACTGGGGCGTCACCGAGGGCACCAAGGTCGCGATCGTCGGCATGGGCGGACTCGGCCACATGGGCGTCAAGATCGCCGCGGCCCTCGGCGCCGACGTCACCGTGCTGTCGCAGACCACCTCGAAGAAGGAGGACTCGCTGCGCTTCGGCGCCAAGGCGCACTACGCGACCAGCGACGAGCAGACCTTTACCGACCTGGCGAACTCGTTCGACCTGATCGTCAACACCGTCTCGGCGAAGGTCGACATGGGCGCCTACCTCGGCCTGCTCGCCGTCGACGGCACGCTCGTCAACGTCGGTGCCCCCTCCGAGCCGCTCGAGGTGCCCGCGTTCGCGCTGATCCCGGCCCGTCGCAGCTGGGCCGGCTCGGCCATCGGCGGCATCCGCGAGACGCAGGAGATGCTCGACTTCTGCGCCGAGCACGGCATCCTGCCCGAGACCGAGCTGATCGGCGCCGAGCAGATCAACGAGGCCTACGACCGCGTCCTGAAGTCGGACGTGCGCTACCGCTTCGTAATCGACGCGGCCACCTTCGCCTGATCCGACCCCGCCCCGCGCCTGCTCCGCCGGACGCCCCCGCACCGTGTGTGCGGGGGCGTCCGTCGTGTCGGGGGTTGGCGCCGCCGCTTCGCACCGCGTTTCGTGCAGTGCACCCGGGCTAGCCGCGGTGCGGTGCACGAAGCGCGGTGCGCAGCGTCAGGTGGGTTCTTGACGGCGGCCGAAACTCCCCGTACGGTTCACGGAACGCACTTCAAGTGCGTCTAGTGAACTTCTGACCCTCAACGGAGAGCGAGTCATCATGGGTACGGCCGTCTGGGCCCTCATCGCCTACATCGGCACCATCGTCGTCTGGAGCGTGCCGCTGAAGCGGGGCATCGGCGAGGCGATGGTCGTCGGATTCCTCGTCGTGTGCGCCTTCGGTGGGCCCGACGTCCTCGACCTGGTGCTCGTCGGCCTGCAGGCCGCCTTCAGCCAGGAGATCGTGTTCGCCGCCCTGGCCTTCACCTTCATCGGGTTCCTGCTGGCCTCGACCGGGGTCATCGACCGCCAGGTCGACATCCTCAACTCGCTGCTCGGCCGGTTCCGAGGAGGCGCCGGTTACGTGGCCACCGTCGGCTCGGCCCTCTTCGGCTCGGTCGCGCACTCGGGCTCGGCCAACGCCGCGACGATGGGCACCGTGGCCATCCCGTGGATGAAGCGCTCGCAGTGGCCGCCGCACGTCGCCGCCACGCTGATCGCCGGCAACGCCGGCAACGGCACGGTCATCCCGCCGAGCGCGTCGTTCTTCATCCTGATCGGAACCGCGACGGTCGCTCCGCTCGTGTCGGTCGACGCCCTGCTGCCCGCGATGTTCGCGGCCGCGGGCTGGTGCGTGCTCTGGCGCCTGATCGTCGTCTTCATCTTCGTGCGCCGACACAAGATCGGCCGGGTCGACCGGTCGGACATCATGCCGTTCGTGAAGGCCTTCGCCCGCGGGTGGACGTCGTTCCTGCTCTTCCTGGGCATCGTCATCCCGGTGCTGGTCACCCTCGGCCCGACCGGCGAGGCCCTGATCGGCGCCCTCGGCGAGGACGTCATGGACACCGTGAGCATCGTGGTGTGGATCCCCGTCCTGCTGTTGCTCTTCGCCCTCGTCCTCGGCCGCAAGAAGCTGCCACGCACGGGCGCCGCCTGGTACGGGTTCGTCGCCAAGACGGCGCCGCGCTACCGCGACATCGGCGCCACCCTCGTCTTCGCCTTCGCCGGCGGTGCCGTCCTGACCGAACTCGGGCTGGCCGACCAGCTGTCGGCGGTGCTCAACGGCTTCGACGCGTCGCCGCTCGTCATGTCGGTGGTCGTCGCCGTGCTCGTCGTGCTGGTGGCCGGTCCGCTCAGTTCGACGGCCACCATCGCCACGATCGGCGGCATCGGCTTCAGCGTGCTCGTCGTCGCCGGGGTCGACCCGATCCTGGCCGCCTGCGTCGTGCTCGTCGCGGCCTCGACCGAGGGGGCGTCGCCCCCTGGCGCCTCGGCCATCTACATCGCGACGGGCATCGCCGGGGTCAACCCGGTCAAGACCTTCGTGCCCCTGATCGTCCTGTACGTCCTGCCGATCCTGCTGATCGCCGCACTGATCGGCCCGGGCTGGCTGCCCGTGCCCCACTGACCCGGAACGGAGAAGACACCATGACCGACAACGCCACCCCCGAACCGCAGCACGGCCCGGCCCGGCAGCGACTGATCCGCCTGATGACGACGGTGTTCGTCGTCCTGCTCGTCTCGATGCTGATCGTGGGCACCGTGCTCGTCCTCACCCAGCTCGTCGGCGTGATCGGCCTGAACGCCGACCTCGTCACGGCCGCCGAGTCCGTCGTCAGCCCGGTCGCGTTCGGCATCGCCGCCGTCCTCGGCATCTGGACGCTGCTGCTCTCGTACGCCCACGGCTGGAAGCCGAGCGAGGGATGACCGCCCCGACCGCCGCCCCGACGCCCGGGCCCGCCTCGACCCCTGAGCCGTCCCCGGCCCCCGGGCCGCCCCCGACCCCCGAGCCGGCCCCGGCCCCCGGGCCGGCCCCGACCGCCGCACCCACCGACACCCCGACCATCGGAGCCCCCGTGACCGACCCCCGCACCCCGCTCGACCGCTTCGCGGCGCTGCCCGTCGCCAACGTGGGCGACGCCATGGACCGCCTCGGCGTCGTCGACTCGGCCGTCCGCGCCGTCTGGCGTGGCGCCCGCCTCGCCGGCCCGGCCTTCACGGTCGAGGTGGCCGGGGGCGACAACGCCGGCATCCACGAGGCGATCGGGCAGATCCGGCCCGGCCAGGTGCTGGTGGTCAACGGCCACGGCGTCACCGACCGCGCCCTCGTCGGCGAGCTGATCGCCGAGCGGCTGCGCAAGGCCGGCTGCGTCGGCCTCGTGGTCGACGGGGCCGTGCGGGACGTCGACGACCTCGAGCAGCTGCGCTTCCCCGCCTTCGCGGCCGGCGCCTCCCCGGCAGGTCCGTACCGCAACGGCCCGTTCCGCATCGGCCGTCCGGTCGCGATCGGCGGGGTCGTCGTGCACCCCGGCGACCTCGTGCTCGGCGACTCGGACGGCGTCGCCGTGGTGCCCGCCGACGAGGCCGACGCCGTGCTCGAGCGGGCCGAGGCGAAGCACGCCGACGAGACCGAGACCCGGAGGCGCATCGTGTCCGGGTGAGAATGGTCGGCATGGCAGACCCCCAGCCCACCGTCCGCAGCGTCGAACGCGCACTCGACGTCCTCGAGCTGCTCGAGAGGGCGCCGGGGCCGATGCGGCTGGTCGACCTCAGCAAGGGCAGCGGCCTGAGCACGGCGACCGTGCTGCGCATCGTGGGGGTGCTGCAGCGTCGGGGCCTCGTGCAGCACGTCGGGGGCGACTACCGCCTCGGGGTCGCGACGCTCGGCATGGCGCACGCGTTCATCGTGGGCGACCCGCTGAGCAACCGGACGCGGCCGCACCTGCAGCAGCTGTCGGTCACGACGGGCCTGACCTCGTCGCTCTACGTCCGCTCGGGCGCCGAGCGCGTGCTCAGCTCACGGGTCGACGGTGCCGACCCGCTGCGGTACCAGCTGCCGATCGGCCGTCGGCTGCCGCTGACGGTCGGCGCCGGGCGCACGATCCTCGCGCACATGCCCGCCGACGAGCAGGAGGCGCTGGTCGCCTCGGTCGGCGAGCTGCGGGACGCGAACGGCACGCCGGTCTCGACCGACGACCTCCGTCGGTCGCTCGAGGTCATCCGCTCCGACGGCTTCCACGTCTCGATCGCCGAGCGCGACCGTGACGTCGCCGCGGTCAGCGTCCCGGTCTTCGGGCCCGACGGCGACGTCGTGGCCTCGGTGTCGGCCTCGGGGCCGGCAGAACTCAACACACGACAGGAGCTCGTCGATCGGGCCCCTGAACTCCGCCGGGCCGCGCAGGCGATCGGGCGCTGACACGCGGGTCGCCACGACTCGCGGCGAAAGGAACACCATGCGAGTCGGATTCATCGGCCTCGGCGAGGCCGGGCACATCTACGCGGCGGCCACGGCGGCCGCCGGTCACGACGTCACGGGCTTCGACCCGGCGGCGCCCAGCACGCCCGACGGCGTCCGCCGGCTCGACACGGCCGCCGAGGTCGTGGCCTCGTCCGAGCTCGTCGTCGTGCTGACCGGCGCGTCCTTCAGCGGTCGGATCGCGGCCGACGAGGCGCGCCACCTCGCGCCCGGCGCGATCTGGTCCGACTTCACCACCGCCTCCGCGCAGGTGATGCGCGAGGCCGAGGCCGTCGTCGAGGCCGCGGGGGGTCGCTTCGCCGACGTCGCCGTGCTCGGGCCGGTGCCGACCAAGGGCGCGGCCACCGAGACCATGGTCAGCGGCTCGGCCGCCGCCGACGTCGCGGTCTTCCTGCGGTCGCTCGGGGCCGAGGTCGAGACCGTGGACGCCCCGGCCGGCGAGGCCACCTCGCGCAAGCTGCTGCGCAGCGTGATGATGAAGAGCCTCGCCACGACGGTGGTCGAGGCCCTCGAGGCCGGCCGCGCGGCCGGCTGCGAGGAGTGGGTGCACGCGCAGGTCGCCGCCCAGCTGTCGGGCGACGCCGACGCCAAGATCGAGCGCTACGTCACGGGCAGCCGCAAGCACGCGGTGCGCCGGGCCCACGAGATGGACTCGGTCGTCGAGCACCTCGCCGCGCTCGGCGTCGAGGCCGAGATGTCGGCCGCGTCCGGCCGGGTGCTGCGGCGCCTGGCGGCCGAGGGCGGGGCCTGAGCCGTCCCGCCGCGACGCACACCGCACCGCGTCTCGTGCACCGCACCCGGACTGGTCGCGGTGCCGTGCACGAAAGGCGGTGCGGTGAGGGCGGAGTGGGCCCGCCGCCCGGGCGGGCCCCGCTGGCGCTCTGACGAGCCGAGGAGGCGCGGGTCGGCCTAGAGGAACCCGGTCACCGCGACGGCGATCGCGGCGAGCAGGGCCACCGCCGCCAGCACCCTCGACGACCCCATGACGAGTCGCCGCCTCGGGCCGCCGTCGTAGGGCTCGTCGTCGGCGTCGCGCAGTTCGGGGGGCAGCTCGGCCTCGCGGCGACGCTCGTGCTCGAGTCGGGCGGCCCGCTCGAGACGGGCGACGCGCTCGGCCTCGTGCCGACGGGACAGCTCGACCTCGCGGTCACGGGCGACGAGCAGCTCGAGCTCGCGGTGCGCCTCGTCCGACCAGGTCGCGAGGTCGTCGCCGGGGGTGTCGGGGGAGCCGTCGTCGTGTCGCATGGAGGGTGCCTTCGTCGCGGGCGGGGTCGTCGTCCGAGGTTAGACCGCTGTGCCTGGAGCCGCCATGGGCCGCTCCCCGATGCTGCCCTCACGTCACCCCGTCACCCCGCCGCCTTGCTGCCCCGCCGCCCCGGCACCCCGTCCTCCGGCAGTCGGCGATTTGCCTAGGCAGGGGTTCCGCGCCGGTCGAGGGGGTGCGGGGTGGGCAAATCCCGCCTAGCGTCCCCTGCATGACCGTCACCCTGCCTCCCGCCGCCCGCCTCGACGACCAGACCGTCGTCGTCACCGGGGCCAGCTCGGGCATCGGCCGCGCCGCCGCCCGCGAGCTCGCCCGCCTCGGTGCCACCGTCGCCGTCGTCGGTCGCAACCCCGACCGCACCCGCACCGTCGCCCACGAGGTCGGGGGCCGCGCCTACCTCGCCGACTTCTCCGACCTCTCGAGCGTCCGCGACCTCGGCGAGCAGTTGCTCGCCGAGCTGCCGCGCATCCACGTCCTGGCCAACAACGCCGGGGCCACGATCCCCGAGCGGTCGCTGACGGTCGACGGTCACGAGACGACGTTCCAGGGCAACCACCTCGCGCCGTTCCTGCTGACCGCCCTGCTGACGCCGCGCCTCCTCGAGACGGCGAAGGACGCCCGGCCCGGCTCGGTCCGCATCGTCCAGACCTCGAGCGCCGGCAATCTCTTCGGCAAGGTCGACCTCGACGATCTCGACAACTCGGCCGGACCGTGGGCCGGCGGGTTCCGCGCCTACGGCACCTCGAAGCTGCTCAACGTGCTGTTCACGCGCGAGCTGGCCCGACGCCTGCCGCGCGCCGGTGGCGGGGTCGACGCGTACGCGTTCCACCCCGGGTTCGTCGCCTCGGGCTTCGGCGGCAACGGCGCGTTCATGACGGCCGCCAAGCGCCTCGCCGTCTCGACCGAGGACGGCGCCGAGCCCCTCATCCGCCTCGCGGGGGCCACGACCGTGCCGGCACCGAGCGGCAACTACTTCGACCGGCTCACGGCGCCGGGCCGCGTGGCTCGTCAGGCGAACGACGCCGACCTCGCCCGCCGACTGTGGGACGAGAGCGCCCGCCTGCTCGACCTCGACGGCACCATCTGACCCGAGCGTCCCCCGCCTCGTCTCGTCGTCGAGTGGGCGGAAGACGACCCTCAGCCGTGTGCCGAGGACACCTTCTGCCCACCCGACCGTCCGGGGCGATGGGGACGGGGGCGGGACGAGGAGGCGCGGGTCGGGCGGGGTACGGCGGCCGCCTCCCGGCCGCCCGAGTCCCAGCGATTCCCCAGCGGATCTGGCTGCACCGAGTGCGTCGCTGCACTTAGTGTAGGCAGGTGACCGTCAAGAGCCTGGTGCCCGACCGCCGTGCCGCCCTCAAGGCCAAGCACCGCCAGGCGATCGTCGACGCCGCCGACGCCCTCATCGCCGAGCGAGGTGCGCCCCGGTTCAGCGTCGACGAGCTCGCCGAACGCGCCGACGTCTCGCGTCGCACCGTGTTCAACCACTTCTCGTCGCTCGACGAGGTCGTCATGACGGCCTGCACCCGCGTGCTCACCGGCGCCGTCGACGAGTTCCGGGCCGCCACCGCCGCGGCACCCGTCGGGGACGGCACCCGCGCCTCCTTGTTCGCCGAGATCATCCAGGCGGTGCAGGTCGTCGACCTGCCGGCCGTCGTCTCGTACCTCTGGGGGGTGCTCGGCGACGACGGCAGCGACCCGCGGTCGCACAGCCTGATCCAGGACGTCTTCACGCGCGTCACCGAGCAGCTCTCGATCGAGACGGCCGAGCGCAGCCCCGCCACCGACCCGCTCGAGGCCGAGGTGCTCGTCAGCTCGCTGATGAACGGCATCGCCGTCGTCGCCCGGCACTGGATCGTGCGCACCGGGGCCGACGTCGACGACGACAGCCGCGCGGTCTGGGCCGACCTGCTCGACCGCATGGTGACGAGCATCCGCACCGGCTACGGGCCCGAGACGACCGTGCCCGGGTCGGCCGAGTCGGAGACGAGCTCGCCCGAGACGACCGTGCCCACCCCGACCACCCCCTGACCCGTCGGCCGGCGCACCCGGCCGACCCGCACCTCCTTCCCGACGCCGCGACGTGAGGCCACCCCCGCAACCCGCATCACCCCGCACCACCCTGGAGGAACAGACACCCATGGCATCCCTGCTCTATCGACTCGGCCGGTTCTCGGCCCGGCGGGCCTGGCTCGTCATCGTGGCCTGGCTGGTCGTGCTCGGCCTCGCCGGCGGCGCCTTCGCGCTGTTCGGCGGAACGCTCACCACCGCCGTCAGCATCCCCGGCACGGCGACGCAGAAGGTCAGCGACGAGCTCGCCGAGAAGTTCCCCCAGGCGAGCGGCGGCACCGGCACGGTCGTCTTCACGACCACCGACGACTCGGCCTTCACCGACCAGCAGGAGTCCGACATCGCGGCCCTGCTGACCGATGCGAAGGAGCTGGACGACGTCAAGGGCACCACCGACCCGTTCGCCACCCAGCAGCAGATCGACGACCAGGCGCAGAAGGTCGAGGACGGTCGCCAGCAGATCACCGCGGGCCAGGCGCAGATCACCGCGGGCCAGCAGCAGATCGACGCGGCGACCGCCCAGATCACCGCCGGCCAGCAGCAGCTGGACGCCGCCAAGGCCCAGGCGCAGGCCGCCGGCGAGGCCGCGCTCGCCGCCGCCACGCCCCAGCTCGAGGCGCAGCAGGCGCAGCTCGACGCGGGCACGCAGCAGATCGCCACCCAGCAGGCCACCCTCGACGCGAGCAAGTCCGAGCTCGAGACGCAGAGCGCGACGCTCGAAGAGGGCGCGAAGTTGCTCGAGCTGACCGACGGCATCCGTCAGGTGTCGACCGACGGCACCACGGCCGTCGCCAGCATCCAGTTCGACAAGGCGCTCAACCTCGTCACCAGCGAGAACAAGGAGGCCGTCGTCGACGCGATGGAGGACGCGTCGATCGACGGCGTCGCGGTCGAGGTGTCGAACGACATCGCCGCCACCATCCCCGAGGTCTTCGGTCCGGGCGAGGTGGCCGGCGTGGTCATCGCCGCCATCGTGCTGTTCGTCATGCTCGGCACCCTGATCGGTGCGGGCCTGCCCCTGGTCAACGCCCTCATCGGCGTCGGCGTCGGCGTGCTCGCCTCGCTGTCGCTGTCGGGCGCCGTCGAGATGCTCTCGGTCACCCCCGTGCTCGGCGTCATGCTCGGCCTCGCGGTCGGCATCGACTACTCGCTGTTCATCCTCAACCGGCACCGCACCCAGCTGAAAGAGGGAGTGCCGCTGCACGAGTCGATCGGCCTGGCCAACGGCACGTCCGGCAACGCCGTGGTGTTCGCGGGCTCGACCGTGCTGATCGCCCTGCTCGCGCTCAACCTGACCGGCATCCCCTTCCTCGGCCTGATGGGGACGGTCGGCGCGGTCTGCGTGTTCGTCGCGATCCTCATCGCCATCACGCTGACGCCGGCGCTGCTGCGCCTCGTCGGCCTGCGCATCCTGACCAAGAAGGCGCGGAAGGCCGTCGGCCACACCGGCGCCGTGCGCGTCCCGACGAAGCCCATGAGCACCGTCCGGGCCGTGCTGACCCTCGTGGCCGGCGTCGCCGTGCTGCTGATCGTCGCGATCCCGGCGCTGTCGATGCGCCTCGGGCTGCCCGCCGGGTCGTCCGAGCCGGTCGACTCGAGCGCGTACAAGGCCTACAAGTTGATCGACGAGAAGTTCGGCGCCGGCGTCAACGGCCCCCTGGTGGTCGTCGCCGACCTGCCGACCGCGATCTCGGACGACGACCTCGTGTCGGAGCAGGTGCGCATCGGCACGATCTTGAAGGACCAGGACGACGTCGCCGCCATCGCCCCGATCGGCGCCTCGGACGACGACACGCTGCTGGCCTTCCAGGTCGTGCCGAAGGGCGGACCGACCGCCGAGTCGACCGAGCAGCTCGTGCGCGACCTGCGCGGCCTCGACATCGACGGCGTCTCGTCGCTCGGCGTCGCGGGCAACGCCTCGGGCAACATCGACGTGAGCGAGAAGCTGGCGGGCGCCCTGCCGCTCTACCTGCTCGTGGTCGTCGGGCTGTCGCTGATCATCCTGATCTTCGTGTTCCGGTCGATCCTCGTGCCGGTCACGGCCACCATCGGCTTCGTGCTCTCGCTGTTCGCCGCGTTCGGCGGCGTCACCGCGGTCTTCCAGTGGGGCTGGCTCGGCCCGGTCTTCGGCGTGCACGACCCGGGGCCCATCCTGAGCTTCCTGCCGATCCTCATGGTCGGCGTGCTCTTCGGCCTGGCGATGGACTACCAGCTGTTCCTGGTCAGCGGCATGCGCGAGGCACACGCGCACGGTTCGTCCGCCCGTCTCGCGGTGCAGCGCGGCGTCCACGCCGGGCGCACCGTGGTCACCGCCGCGGCGCTGATCATGACGGCGGTGTTCTCGGGCTTCGTGTTCTCGAACTCGGTGCTGATCCAGTCGATCGGCCTGGGCCTGGCGCTCGGGGTGCTCTTCGACGCGTTCGTCGTCCGCCTGCTGCTGATCCCGGCCGTGATGCACCTGCTCGGCGAGTCCGCGTGGTGGCTGCCGAAGTGGCTCGACCGCATCCTGCCGGACGTCGACGTCGAGGGCGCGTCCCTCGAGCGGTCGCGGCCGCACGCCTCGGCCGCGGACGCCGGAGCGGACGGTCACGTCTCGCACGTCGACCCGACCGTCCCCGTCGACGCCGTGCCCGACGGCAGCGACCCCGACCACCACGGGCGTCACGCCGGCTGACCCCGGGCGTCGCACCGCCGAAGGGACGTCGCACCGCCGTATCCGGCGGCGCGACGTCCCTTCGGCGGTGCCACCCGAGCGCGAGCGCGACCGGCACCGGCCCTGCGGAGCGTCACCCGCGCCTCCTGACCGAGGTCGCACCACCGTCGGGTCGTCGCACCACCTTCCGGCGTGGTTCGACGACGCGAGCGTGGTGCGACCTCGTGCCGACCGTCACCCACCGGGCCGAGGAGGCGCGGGTGCCGTTGCCGAGGACGACCCGCCGACGTAGGGTGACCCGGTGACCATCTCGTCCGCACCAGCGACGCCCGTCGGGCGTGAGGGGGTCGTCGGCGCCGCGTGCGCCGGCTGCAGGTAGTCGGGTCTCCGCAGCGGATCGGCCGTCGAGGTCGGACCGCGCACCGCCGTGCCGTGCGGTCCGCATCCCCGGCACGGTCCCACGAGAACACCCGGATCGGTCGACGCGTCGACGCCGGGCACCAGGGCGGTCGCCGATCGCCCGTGCCCGCCGACGTCGCCGCCGCCCCGGGCCTGACGACCGGAGAACCACATGATCCCCCTGACCGAGAAGACCGTCCGCGCCTCGTTCGTCAACGCGAGCCGCAAGGAGGCGTCCGACCTGACCCTGCCCGCCGACGTCGGCGACCTCGAGTGGGCCGACCTCGAGTACCTGGGCTGGCGCGACCCCAAGCTCGCCCGCCGGGCGTACGTCGTCGTGCCGACCCTCGACGCGGACGGCGTGCCGGGCCCCGCGGTGGCCGGCGTCGTGCTGCGCCAGGCCGAGGCCTCGCCCCGCCGGCGGGCCCAGTGCACCTGGTGCCAGGACGTCCGGCTGCCGGCCGACGTGCTGTTCTACGCCGCCAAGCGCGCGGGGGCGGCCGGACGCAACGGCGACACCGTGGGCACGCTCGTCTGCGGCGGGTTCGAGTGCTCGGCCAACGTCCACCTGGCACCGCCAGAGGCCTACCTCGGGTTCGACGTCGAGGCGGCCCGGCTCGAGCGCATCGCGAGCCTGCGCGTGCGGGCGGCCGGGTTCGTCGAGAACGTGCGCCGCACCGCCTGACCCGCGCCGCGCCTCCCGGCCGGCGCCGCACCCCCTGACCGGGGCCGGGGCCGGGGCCGCGCCCGCGCCCGCCGGCCCGGCGGGGTCGCACCACCGTCGCGTCGTCGAACCACCCTCGTGCGTGGTTCGACGACGCGAGCGTGGTGCGACCTCGTGCCGACCGTCGAACAACCGGGCCGAGGAGGCGCGGGTCGGCCCGGTCGCGGAGCCCGACGGTACCCTGGGGCCATGTCGTCACCCGCCTGCCCGAGCCGTGCCCCGCGCCGGGTGCTCACGGCGCAGCAGGCGTTCCCGAAGCGGCTCGTGCTCACGAAACGGACGTGCGGCACGAACGGCTGGATGAGCCTGTGGGGCAGCAACGCCCACGGCGAGATCGCCGGGTGCCCGCCGCCGGTGGCGTGACGCCGCTCCTCGTCGTCGACGGGTCGAGCGGCCGTTCCGCGCTGCCCACCCACGCTCCCGAAGGACGACGACGATGACCGAACCCACCCCCGCCGACGGCACCCCGACCGACGGCGCCCCCGCCAGCCCCACCCCGACCGACGGCGCCCCCGCCGACCCCACCCCGGCCGACCGCACGCCCGCCGACGCGGCACCCGTCCCCGCCCCGGCCCACGCGCCGCATGCCGACGGTCGGGCCGCCCGCCTCTCGCGCTTCCTCAGCCGCGACACCACCGGCGGCCTGCTGCTGCTCGCCGCGACGGTGCTCGCGCTCGTCCTGGCCAACAGCCCGGCCGGCTCGTTCTACGCGCAGGTGCGTGACGTCTCGTTCGGCCCCGAGGCGCTGCACCTGCACCTGAGCGTCGGGGCCTGGGCCGCCGACGGCCTGCTCGCGATCTTCTTCTTCGTCGTCGGCCTCGAGCTCAAGCAGGAGTTCGTCGCCGGCTCGCTGCGCGACCCCCGGGTCGCCGTGCTGCCCGTCGCGGCGGCGGTCGGCGGGGTCGCGCTGCCGGCCCTGATCTTCACGCTGGTCAACCTCGGCGCCGGGCCGGACGCCCTGCAGGGTTGGGCGATCCCGGCCGCGACCGACATCGCGTTCGCCGTCGCCGTGATCGCCGTGGTGGGCAAGCGGCTGCCCCCGGCGCTGCGCACCTTCTTGCTGACCCTGGCCGTCGTCGACGACCTCATCGCCATCACGATCATCGCGGTGTTCTACACGGCGGGCATCGCCTTCGTGCCGCTGCTGCTCGCGCTGCTGCCGCTGGCCGCGTTCGCCGTGCTCGTCCGCCGCGGGGTGCGGTCGTGGTGGCTGCTGATCCCGCTCGGGGTCGTCGCCTGGGCGTTGGTGCACGCCTCGGGGGTGCACGCCACGATCGCCGGCGTGGCGCTCGGCCTGCTGGTGCCCGCGGTGGCCACGGCCCGCGCCGGCGTCACGCACGTCGGCGCCGACGGCCACGAGGTGCGGCACCCGCTGACGCACCACTTCGCCGAGCGCTGGAGCCCGGTCTCGTCGGGCGTCGCCGTGCCGGTCTTCGCGTTCTTCTCGGCTGGCGTCACGGTCGGCGGCTTCTCGGGCCTGGTCGAGTCGCTCGGCGACAGCGTCGCGTTCGGCATCGTCGTCGCGCTCGTCCTGGGCAAGTCGATCGGCATCACGGGGGCGTCGCTGCTCGTGACGCGCCTCCCCGGCATCCGCCTCGACCCGACCCTGCGGTGGGGCGACGTGGTCGGCCTCTCGTTCGTCGCGGGCATCGGGTTCACCGTCTCGTTGCTCGTCGGCGAGCTCGCCTACGGAGCCGGCAGCGAACAGGACGACGTCGTCAAGGTCGGCGTCCTCGTCGGCTCGCTCGTCTCGGCGCTGATCGGCGGCACGATCCTCGCCGTGCGCGGACGGCGGCGCGGGGGCGCCGAGGCCTGACCCGGCGCCCGCCCCGACGCACCCCGCCACCGACGGTGCCGGCGGGCCCCCACCCGCCGGCACCGGCCGTCCTGCGTGGGCCGACCCGCGCCTCCTGCCCTCGCGTGCCTCTGTCACGGCAGCGCAGGAGGCGCGGGTCAGCTCGCGGGGCGCGTCGCCACGATCGCCTCCGCGGCCGCGACGAGCTGCCCTTCGAGGGGCTCGCCGGAGACGTTGCCCGCGCCGACCTGCACCCACGAGTCGTCGGTCAGGACGTTGACGTAGCAGCTGCTGCCCTCGTCGTACACGCAGACGTACTCGGCCTGATCCGCCCCGGCCACCGTCACGGGGGACCGTTCGAGCTGGGCCATCGAGTCCACCTGGTCCACCGCCCAGCCGCTGCCCGACGACACCGTCACGGTCACGCCGTCGATGGGCTGGTTCGTGGCACCCTCCGACGGGGCCGCGATCCAGTCGCACTTCACGGTCCGATCGGCGGCCGAGATGATCGCGCTCGGGTACTCGACCTGCAGCTCTCGGGGGCCCTCGAGGCCGGGGGACGCCAGGACGTCGGCCAGGGGGACGGCCGGGGCCAGCGCCGAGCAGGCGTCGACGCTGCTCCACGAGGACGACGGCCGGGTCCAGCCGCGTGCCGGCGACACCCCGTCGAGCTGCGTCACCATGCTCGTCAGCGCCGCGGACGCGTTCGCCGCTCGCGTCTCGACCGACACCGTCTCGTCGGTGGCGTCGACGTCGAAGGTGGCGAACTCGAGCCACCAGGTGCCCGACACGACGGTCGCCTCGCACCCCTGCGCGGTGCAGGTCATCGCCGAGGCCTCGCCGGCTCCGCCCTGCCGACCCCCGCTCGCGAGCACGGCATCCACGGCTGCCAACCCCCTCACGCGGTCGGGCGACACCACGACGGTGCCGACCGAGTACGGCTGTTCGCTCGAGCCCCACACGCAGCGCCGCACGCCGGCCTCGACGAGGGCGGCGTCGAGCGGGTGGAGCAGGGCGGCGCGTCCCGGCAGGGACGACGGGATGAACAGGTCCATCCGCACGCCGCTCGCGAGCGTCGCGCAGTCGATCGGCAGGGCGGGCTGCGGCACGAGCACCGGCGCCACGGTCGGCGTCGGCCGCGGCGTCGCGGTGCGCGTGGCCGTCGGCGACGGGGTGGGCGTGCTGGTCGGCGTGGCCGGGGCCGCCGCCGGGAACGGCGAGGGCAGCATGCCGAGGGCGAGGGCTCCCGAGCCACCGCCGATCGCCAGCAGCGCGGCGAGGCCGAGGCCGAGGCCGAGGTTGCGGTGGCGCTTGCGGCGCGGGGACTCCGTGGTGCGTTCGAGGACGTTCTGCTTCATCGTGACGAGCAGGCGGGCCAGCTCGTCTCCGGTGGGGGGCTCAGAGTTCATCGTTCATCACCGCCTTCTTCTTCAGTCGCGATCGGGTGCGCGACACGCGTTGGGTGACGGCGCCGAGGCTCAGGCCGACCTGGGCCGCGGCCTCGCCGTACGGGCGGCCCTCGATCAGGCACAGCTCGACGATCTGCCGGTCGACCGGGCCGAGGGCGTCGATCTCGTCGCGGACCCACCTCAGCCGGTCCCGCGCCTCCTGGCCGTCGTCGGGGGCGACCAGATCGTCGGGCAGCGCGTCGGTGGCGGCCCGGGCCTGCTTGCGGCGCAGGTTCGCGGCGTGGTTGCGACAGACGACCAGCAGCCAGGGCAGCAACGAGTCGTCGGGCAGGTCGATCTGGTCGACCTTCTTCCAGAGGGTGACGAAGGTGTCCTGCACGATCTCCTCGACGTCCATGCGCGTCTCGGCCAGCGCCCAGGCGTACCGGGTCACGGTCGCCGCGTGCCGGTCGAACAACGCCGACAGCGCGCGTTGGTCACCCCCGACCGTGCGCCTGACGAGCTCGTCGTCGCCCTCCGTGTCGTGATCCACGTCCACCCCCTTCACTAGAGGAGTGTCGCGGAACCGACGAACCTGACACAGGATGTCGAACGGCCCGTCTCCCTCTGCCGAGACCCCAGGAAGTCGCCGAGACCCCGGGGCGCGCACGAGGGTGTCGGCGAGTTCCTGGGGTCCGACGCGGGCCCGTCAGGGGCTCGGCACCTGCGGTCGGTAGGGTGCGCGCATGACCCCGACCCGCGCCTCCGTCCTGTTCGTCTGCCAGAAGAACGGGGGCAAGTCGCAGATGGCCGCCGGCCTGATGCGCGACCTCGCCGGCGACGACGTGACGGTCGTCTCGGCCGGCACGGCGCCCGGCACCGCCCTCAACGCCCAGTCGGTCGCCTCCCTCGCCGAGCTGGGCGTCGACCTCGGCGACGAGCACCCCAAGGCGCTGACCGAGCAGATGGTCCGCGACGCCGACGTGGTCGTCGTCCTCGGTCAGGAGGCGCGGGTCGACGAGCTGCCCGGCACCCGGTTCGAGACGTGGGTCACCGACGAACCGTCCGAGCGCGGCATCGAGGGCATGGAGCGCATGCGCCTCGTCCGCGACGACATCCGGGCCCGCGTCGCCGACCTGCACGCCCGCCTCTGACGCCGCGTCCCCTGCGCCCCGCCGACCCCCTCGTCCTGCTGACCCCCTCGTCCGGCGCAGACACCCTGCCTAGGCAGATCGTCGACCGCCGCTCGCGGGGTGGGCCCGGACGAACGGAGGCGGTGGCGACCTCTCATCGTCACCACCGCCTCCCGGGCCGCCGCTGCCACGGCCACGGCCCACCCGCGCCGACCTCCACCGTGAACCGGGGGTCGGGCGGGAGCCCCGCCTGCTACCCCTTCACGCCGCCGGCGCTGAGGCCGGACTGCCAGAACCGCTGCAGGAACAAGAACGCCACGACGAGCGGCAGGATCGACACGAACGACCCGGTCAGCACCGTCGAGAACAGAACCTGGGCCCCGCCGCCGCCGGTGGCCGCCTGCTGCCACTGGGCCAGGCCGACGGTCGCCGGGAACAGCGACGGGTCGTTCAGCATGATCAGCGGCAGGAAGTAGTTGTTCCAGGTCGAGACCAGTGCGAACAGCAGCACCGTGACGATGCCCGGCGCGAGCAGCCGCGACGCGATCGTCAGGAAGATGCGCAGCTCGCCGGCGCCGTCGATGCGGGCCGCCTCGAGCAGGCTGTCGTCGACCGCCTCGCTCGCGTAGACGCGCATCAGGTAGACGCCGAACGGGCTGACGAGCGAGGGCAGGATGATCGCCCACGGGGTGTCGACCAGGTTCGCCGCGCTGAACAGCAGGTAGGTCGGGATCGCCAGCGCCGTCAGCGGCACCATGACCGCGCCGAGGATGAGCCCGAACACGAACGACCTGCCCTTGAAGACGTACTTGGCCAGCGAGTAACCGCACATGGTCGCGAGCAGCGCCGCCCCGACCGAGCTGACGACGGCGTAGAGCACCGTGTTGCCCATCCACTGCACGAAGATGCCGTCCTGGAACGTGAACAGCTGCGCCAGGTTGTCGCCGAGGGCGAAGGTGCGGCCGAAGGCCAGGCCGAACGTCGAGAAGATGTCGCCGTTGGTCTTGGTCGCCTGGATCGCCAGCCAGACGAGCGGCAGCAGGAAGTACGCCAGCGTGATCCAGAGGATCACGGTGAGGATCGGCGTCTTGCGCTGGGAGCGCTCGACGCGACGGCGCGGACGTCGCCGACCCGCGCCTCCCGAGGCCTCGAGGCGACGGGCGGGACGGTCGACCGAGGTGGCCCCGGCGGTGTCGACGGGTGCGGGTGCGATCGTCACGACAGTCGCTCCTTGCGTGAGGTGGCGAGCTGCACCACGTAGCTGATGATCATGATGAGGAACCCGAGCAGGAAGGCGATGGCCGCGGCGTAGTTGACGTCCTGGTTCTTGAACGCGACGTTGTAGGCGTAGAGGTTCGGGGTGAAGTCCGAGCCGATCGCGTTGGGCGCGATGCTGTAGAGCAGGTTGGGCTCGTTGAACAGCTGGAACGAGCCGATCACCGAGAAGATCACGGTCAGCAGGATCGCCGAGCGGATCGCCGGGATCTTGATGCTCCACGCCACGCGGAAGGGCCCGGCGCCGTCGATCTCGGCCGCCTCGTACATCTCGGTCGGCACGCTGCGCAGGGCCGCGTAGAGCACGATCATGTTGTAGCCGATGAACTCCCAGCTGACGATGTTCATCGTGCTGCCGAGCACGTTCTGCGGCGAGAGAAGGTCGGGCGGGGTGAGCCCGAGACCGCTGATCACCTGGGCGATGAGGCCCGACTCGCGGCCGTACAGGTAGCCCCACATCAGCGTCGCGACGACGCCGGGCACCGCATAGGGCACGAAGATCGCCAGGCGGACGAACTTGCTGCCGGCCACCCGTCCCGTGTCGAGGGCGAGGGCGACGAACAGGGCGATCACGAGCATGATCGGCACCTGCACGAAGAGGAAGAGCGCGACGCGGCCGAGGCCGGCCCAGAAGCTGGGGTCGCCCAGTGCGCGGCTGTAGTTGGCCAGGCCCGAGAAGACCTGCCCGCCGACCAGCTGCGAGGTGAAGGTGCTGAGGTACCCCGCGTAGCCGAGCGGCACGAGGAACATCGCGGCGAACACGATCAAGAACGGGATCGCCAGGGCCCAGGCCGCGACGAGCTGCGGACGGTGCAGCGAGCTCGTGCGCCGCGGGGTGGCGGGCTGACGGGACGAGGAGGCGCGGGTCGCGTCTCGACGAGGGGTGACGGAGGTGGACATGGGGCTCCTTGCCGGGCTGGAGGGGGTGCCGCCCGCGGACGGACGGCACCCCCGTGAGCGCTACTTGACGGTGAAGCCCTGCTGCTTCGCGTAGGTGGTGACGTCGTCCTGCCACGCCGTCAGCGCCGCGGACAGGTCGGAGTGGTCGGCGATCGCCTTGCCGAGCGTGTCGTTGAAGCTCGAGTAGACGTAGTCCATGAACGGCAGCCACTGGAAGTCGGTGCTGACCGTGTCCGAGACGCCCGCGAAGAGCTCGTTCACCTTCTGGCCGCCGTAGAAGTCCGAGGCGGTGTCGGTGAAGTCGCTGCTCGACAGGGTGTCGGTCGTCGTCGGGAACAGGAACTGCTCGTTCGCGAAGGCGAGGGTCGACTCGGGGTCGCTGTTGAGGAACTTGCTGAACTCGGCCGCGGCGATGGGGTTCTGCGTGCCCGTGATGACGGCGTCGCTCGACCCGCCCCAGTTGCCCGAGACGTCCTCGCCGGCCTTCCACTGCGGGATCTTCGCGGCGGTCCACTTGCCGCTGGTGTTGGCGGCGGTGCCCTGCAGGAACACGGGGCCCCACGCGGCGGTCTGCCAGCTGGCGTACTTGCCCGACGAGAAGCCCTGGTACCAGGCGTCGTTGAAGTCGGCGTCGGTCGAGACGAGGTCCTTGTCGATGAGGTCCTGCCAGAAGGTCACGACCTTCTGCGTCTCGGTCGAGTCGAGGTCGATGCCGACGGTCTTGTCACCGTCGTACGAGAACGGCTTGGCGCCGGCCTGCCAGAACAGCCCGACGATCTGGCCCGGGTCGTTGCCCGGCAGGTTCGAGATGTACGAGCCCGTCTTGTCCTTGATCGTCTGCGCGTCCGAGGCGAAGTCGGCCCAGGTCTCGGGCGCCTGGGTCAGTCCGGCCTGCGCGTAGATGTCCGAACGGTAGAGGTTGCCGAGCGGCCCGGAGTCCTGCGGCACCGACCAGACGCCGGTGTCGTCCGCGACCTGGTTCCAGACCCACGGGACGTACTTCGACTCGAGGTCCGCGCCTCCGTAGGGGGTCAGGTCGACGAGGCTGCCGGTCTGACGGAACGACGGGATGTACTGGTACTCGATCTGGGCGACGTCGGGCGCGCCCTTGCCGGCCTTGAGCGCCGTGCGCAGCTTCGGGTACTGCGCGGTGCCCGTGCCGACGTTCACCACGTCGACCTTGATCTTCGGGTACTTCGCCTCGAAGAGGTCGACCTCCTGCTGGATGTCGGGCACCCAGGTCCAGAAGGTGAGGGTGGTGTCGGTGTCCATGGCCTTGTCGATGTCGGCCTGCGACACGGGGGCGGTGGTCGAGCCGCCGCCCGATCCGCCGGACGGCGCGCAGCCGGTCAGCACGAACGCCGACACGACGGCGAGTGACACGAGCGCCTTTGCTGTGGTCTTTCTCTTCATGGTGGTTCTTCCTCGAGGGGGTGGGGGAGTGGTGCGGGGGATGGTGGTGCGGGTCGGGGTCGGGTCGCCTAGGACGCGGTCGTGCCGGTCGTGCCGGTCTGGGGTGTCTCGCCGGTCGTGCCGGCCTCGGCCGCGTCGACGAGCTCGTAGACGTGGGCCGAGCGCGGGGCGAGCGTCAGGCTGGTGCCCGCGGCGACGACCTCGCGGGTCTCGAGGTCGCGCACGGCGGCGGGAGTGGTGACGGCGGCCTCGTGGGCCGACCAGTTCGACACGAACGCGAGCCCGGGGGCGTCGGTGCGTGAGCCGGTGGTGACGGTGACCGTCTCGGTCGCCGCCCAGTCGCGCGCCGCCGTGGCCGGCACGAGCCAGCGGGCGATCGAGCGCGACAGCTCGGGGTTCGGCACCGTCGCGACGTAGCTGACGCGGCCGGCTCCGGAGGCGCGGGTCGTCAGCAGCGCGTCGGCCCCGATCTCGGTCGGCGCGGCTCGCAGCACCACCGTGGCGTCGTCGACCTGCAGGACGTCGGCCCAGCGGGTGCCGGCCGAACCGGGTTCGAGGACGAAGCGGCCGTCGGCGGGGTGGGTGGGGGTGCCGGTGCCGGTGCCGTCGGCGGTCTCGGGGACCGGAGCCGCGCCTCCTGAGGTCGGGGCGTCGGCGTCGGAGTCGGCGTCCTCGACGTGGACGGCGAGGGGCTCGTCGAGGTTCGTGTACTCCTCGTACCAGACGCCCGCGGGGCCCGAGAGCCGGGCGGGTGCGGGGTCGCGCCGGGCCCGGGCGAGCTCGTCGCCGTAGCCGGTGCGGATGCCGACGACGAGGTGCCCGCCGGCCTCGGCGTAGGCGACGAGCGCGTCGAGGGTGGCGTCGTCGACGACGTAGAGCGCGGGCACGACGAGCACGGGGTGGCGCGCGGCCAGCTCGGCCGGGTCGGCGGCGACGAACTGCGCGACGTGCTGGATGCGCACCTGCGCGCCCACCTCGGCGAGCCCGCGGTAGTGCGCGTCGAACAGGTTCAGGTACGACTCGGGGTCGGGGGTGCCGTCGGCCCGGGCCAGCGGCGGGTAGGTCTCGAACGACCACTTCGTGTCGGTCGACCAGAGCATCAGCACGTCGGCGTCGGGTTCGAGCCCGTCGACCGCCGCGCCGACGGCCCCGAGCGTGGCGCCGAGCGCGGCGACCTCGCGGTAGATGCGGCCGGGGCGCTGGCTGTGCGGCAGGACGCCGCCCCAGTAGGTCTCGACGCCGAAGTGCAGCGTGTGCCAGTGCCAGTACTCGACCATCCGGGCGCCGCGGGCGACGAGCGCCAGCGCGGCCTGCTTGATCTGCCCGTCGAACGGCGGGTGGTTCTGCCAGGGGCCGCCGATCGACTGCGCGTTGGTCTCGGTGACGAGGAACGGCGCCTGTGCCGACGAGAAGGCCCGGTCGCCCCACTGCTGCAGGGCCCAGACGCCCGTGTGCCACCAGCCGGCCTCGCGGGGGACCTCGACCCCGACGGTCAGGCCGTCCTGCATCTTGTAGTACGGGTTGCCGGCCGTGACGTCGAGGCTCTCGACCAGCCGGTCGTCGGCGACCTGCGGGCGCGAGTACGAGATGCAGGTGGTGACGAACTGGTCGTCACGGGCGTGCTCACGGACGACCGCGGCCTGCCAGGCGATCAGCTCGTCGGCCAGCTCGCCCTGGAACCGACGCCACTCGAGGTCGTACTGCGGCTGCACGTTGCCGTCGGGGCGCCAGAGCTGCGACCACTCGGTCAGGCGGTGCGACCAGTAGACCAGGCCCCACTCCTCGTTCAGGCGCTCGACCGTGCCGTACTTGCGCTGCAGCCAGGCCACGAAGCGGTCGAACACCTGGTCGTTGCGCGGACGCTCGTTGCCGGGTTCGTTGTCGACCTGCCAGCCGATCACGGCCGGGTGCTGCGCGTAGCGCTCGACGACCTTGCGCACGACGCGCTCGGCGTAGAAGCGGTAGGCGGGGTGGCTCTGGTCCATCTCCTGCCGGGCGCCCCAGCCGGCGCGGACGCCGGTCGTGCGCTCGGCGGCGATCTCGGGGTGGCGCACCTGCAGCCACGGCGGCACGGCGTAGGTGGGCGTGCCGAGCACGACGCCGATGCCGCGGGCGTGGGCCCCGTCGAGCACGGGCTGCAGCCAGTCGAGGTCGAACTCGCCCTCGCGCGGCTCCCACGTCGACCAGACCGACTCGCCGACCCGGATCACCGTGAAGCCCGCCTCGACCATCAGGTCGAGGTCGCGGTCGAGGGTGCCGGCCTGCTGGTACTCGGCGTAGTAGGCGGCTCCGAAGAGCACCCCGGAGTGGCGTGGAGCAGAAGTCATCGTTGACCCGTTCGTGTGTGTCGGCTGCGGTGGCGACGGTCGATGTCGACGGGAAGCCGGGGAGCTGCCGCCTGTGGCGGGGGTGCCGCCGTGGTGCTGCCGTGGTGCTGCCGTGGTGCCGCCGACCATGGTGTCGGCTGTGGCGTCCCTGGATGTTGTCGATAACATCGATGTCTGCGGAGAACGTAACCCACGCCCCGCCGCCCGCGCAAGACCCACTTTCGACGGTGGTCCGTGCGCTCCCTCTGCAGGACGAGGAGGCGCGGGTCGGGTGGTGCGGACCCCGCGCTTCGGCGAGGAACATGCGCCTAGGCAGGGGTTTCGTGCCGGATGGAGGGGTGCGCCGGGCGTGGCGGGCGGGAGGCGCGGGTCGGGTCGTGCGGACCCCGCGCTCCGGCGTGGAACACGCCCCTAGGCAGGGGTTTCGTGCCGGATGGAGGGGTGCGCCGGGCGTGGCGGGCGGAAGGCGCGGGTCGGGTCGTGCGGACCCCGCCGTTCGGCGTGGAGCACGCGCCTAGGCAGGGGTTCCGTGCCGGATGGAGGGGTGGGTCGGGCGTGGCGGGCGGGAGGCGCGGGTCGGGTGGTGCGGACCCCGCGGCCCGGCGTGGAACACGCGCCTAGGCAGGGGTCTCGTGCCGGACGAGGGGGTGCGCCGGACGGCACGGGACCCGGGAGGCGCGGGTCGGCCGGCGCCCCGGCCCCTCAGCCGCGCGCGGGAGCCGTCGAGGCCCGGGCGACGAGGGTCGGCACCGGCAGGCGGGCGGCCGTGTCGGGGCTGCGCCCCTCGATCCGGGCGATCAGCGACGTGACGACGTGGGCGCCCTCGAAGCCGAAGTCGAGGGCCACCGTCGAGAGCGAGGGAACCATGAACCGCGCCTCCGGGGCGTCGTCGTTGCCGATCACGCTGACCTCGTGCGGCACCGAGACGCCCTCGGCCGCGAGGGCGGCGAGCAGCCCCATGGCCATCGCGTCGTTGGCGACGGCGACGGCCGTGAAGTCGTCGGTCCGGGCGGCCAGTCGCAGCCCGATGTCGTAGCCGGCCGCCGCGGACCAATCGCCGACGTCGCTGACCGTCACCGCGCCTCCTGACGCGGTGATCACCTGGTGGAACCCGTCGGCGCGCTCACGGGCGGCGAGCCACTGCTCGGGTCCGGCCACGTAGGCGACCCGGCGGTGCCCGAGCGAGACGAGGTGCTCGGCCGCGACCCGGCCGGCGTGTTCGTTGATCGACTCGGTCGTGCCCTCGAGGATCAACCCGAAGTCGCGCGCCACGGGCACGGTGATCGCCCGTCGCTCGAGGGCCGAGCGGGCCACGGCGGTCTGCGCGGTCACGACGATCCCGGCGATCTGCTGCCCGAGCATCAGGTCGAGGGCGTCGTCGACGGAGCGTTCGTCGCCGCCGTCCATCGACACGATGTCGGTGACGTAGCCGAGCGATCGAGCGGCCTCGGTCGCCCCGGCGATGGTGCGGGCCGGACCCGACTGGTGCATGTTGTCGGCGAGCAGCCCGATGCGGTTCGTCCGCTGCAGCCGCAGGTACCGGGCGGCCGAGTTCGGGCGGTACTCGAGCTCGGTGAGGGCCTGCTCGACCTTCTCGCGCGTCGCGGGGCGGATGCCCTCGAACCCGCGCAGGAACCGGCTGACGGTCTGGTGCGAGACGCCCGCGCGCTTCGCCACGTCGTAGATCGTGGCGTCCTTCATGCCCCGAGGGTAGCGGTGACGCGCGCCACCGTGGGGTCCCGGGCGGCGAGGAGGCGCGGGTGCGGTCGCCGAGGAGGCGCGGGTGCGGTCGCCGGGGAGGCGCGGGTGCGGTCGCCGGGGAGGCGCGGGTGCGGTCGGCGAGGAGGCGTGGGTGCGGCCCGCGAGGAGGCGTGGGTGCGGGCGGCGAGGAGGCGCGGGTGCGGTCGTCAGCGGCGGCGTCTGTCGGGGCGCACCACGAGCCAGAGCACGGCACCGACCGCGATGCCGCCGGCCATGCCGAAGCCGATCGCGAGCCCGATCGACCAGCCGAGCACGAGCGCGAGGACGACTCCGGCGAGCAGTCCGAGCACGAGGCCCGACAGGACGTAGGCGGGCAGGCCGCGATCAGGAGGCGTCGACATGCCCTGGACGGTATGCGTCCCGTCGCCCGGCCGACCTGTGAGCCCGCCGATCGACGGCCGTCGATCCGCTGCACGGGACCCGGGGAGGCGCGCCCACCACCCCCACGGAGCCCCCGGCAGACGCACGGCTGATGCCCGGCACCCTCACGGCTCGTTCATCGATAGCGTCGTCTCATGGACGTCGACACCCTCGTGAACATCGGCCTCGTCGTGCTCTTCGTGCTGATCGGCGGGGTGTTCGCGGGCACCGAGATGGCCATCGTCACCCTGCGTGAGAGCCAGGTGCGGGCCATCGAGTCGCAGGGTGAGCGGGGGCGTCGCACGGCCGCGCTCGTCCGCAACCCCAACACGTTCCTGTCGGCGGTGCAGATCGGGGTGACGCTGGCGGGCTTCTTCTCGTCGGCCTACGGCGCCTCGACGATCGCACCCGACCTGGTGCCCGGGCTCGAGTCGCTCGGCCTGTCGCCGGGCGCCGCCTCGACGGTCTCGGTGATCGGCATGACCGTCGTGATCGCCTACCTGTCCCTGGTGTTCGGCGAGCTCGTGCCCAAGCGCATCGCGATGCAGAAGTCGGTCGCGTTCACCAAGGTGCTCGCGCCTCCGCTGAACGGGCTCGCGACGCTGATGCGTCCGCTGATCTGGCTGCTGTCGGTGTCGACCAACGGCGTCGTGCGCCTGCTGGGCCTCGACCCGAAGGAGCGCGGAGAAGAGGTCTCGGCCGACGAGGTGCGCGACCTCATCTCGAGCAACCGCGACATCCACGAACAGAGCCGCACCATCTTGACCGACGTGTTCCGGGCGGACGACCGCCGGGTGGCCGAGGCGATGCGGCCGCGCCACGACGTGACGTTCCTGACCGGGGCGACCCGCGCCTCCGAGGGGTACCACGAGGTGCTCGACCTGCCGCACTCGCGCTACCCGGTGACCGGGCGCGACGTCGACGACGTGCTCGGCTTCGTCCACGTGCGCGACCTCATGGCGGCGGTGCCGGCCTCGCGACGCGAGAGCACGCCCGACGAGCCCACGATCGCCGACATCGTGCGCCCGATCCTCGCGCTGCCCGGCACGACGAAGGTGCTCGCCGCGCTCACCACGATGCGCCAGGACGGCCACCAGATCGCCGTCGTGATCGACGAGTACGGCGGCACCGACGGCATCATCACCCTCGAGGACCTGCTCGAAGAGCTCGTCGGCGAGATCTACGACGAGTACGACGCGGGGGCCGCCACCGAGGTCGGCTTCGAGCCCGGCGGCACCCGCGACGTCGAGGGCGGCCTGATCGTCGAAGAGCTCGACGAGATGCTCGGCCTGACGCTGCCCGACGGGCGGTACGAGACGGTCGGCGGGTACATCCTCGACCGGCTGGGGCGGCTCGCGGTCGTGGGCGACACCGTGACGGTCGACGAGCACACCCTCGAGGTCGTCGAGACCGACGGCTACCGCATCGCCACGGTCCGGGTCACGCCGCCGCCGTCGCACCCCGAGGCCGTGGCACCCGGCGCGACGGGCGACGGGCCGACGGCCTGATGCCTCGGCGGCCTGACGGCCCGACGGCGCTCTAGGCGGTGCGTTCGACCTCGCGGGCGATGCCGAGCAGGACGCGGCGCATGTAGGGAGCCCAGGCGAACCGGACGATGCCACGGACGATCGTGCCCCGCCCCGGACGGGCGAAGAACGAGTACGTCCAGTCGATGCGGGTCCTGCCCGTGATCGTCGAGCGGTACGACCACTCGGCCCGTCCGCCCGACACGAGTCGGCCGAGCAGTCCGGTGAACCGGCTCAGCTCGTAGACGAACACCTGGTCGGGCTCGACGCGCACGAGGCTCTCGACGACGCTGCTGCCGTCCGAGAGCTCGAGCCGGCGGGTCCGCCCGACGGCGTCCCACGTTCCGGTCTGGTCGTGGACGGCCACGACGGCCGGGATCACCCCCGCCCTCGGGTAGAACCCGACGGGGGTCAGGGGCGTCGCGACGCGCCACGCGCGGTCGGGCGCGGAGGCGACGACGC
Organism: Frigoribacterium sp. PvP054; assembly: GCF_040547465.1. Taxonomy (NCBI): domain Bacteria; kingdom Bacillati; phylum Actinomycetota; class Actinomycetes; order Micrococcales; family Microbacteriaceae; genus Frigoribacterium; species Frigoribacterium sp. PvP054. The sequence goes on along the minus strand of NZ_JBEPPU010000005.1, from coordinate 93,669 downwards.
GTGCGGTGCTCGCACTCGCGGTGACGGTCATGCCGGGGGTTCGGAACCGTCGGCGTGAACGACGGGACGCGTCCTCCCCAGGCCGCCCGCGCCTCCTCGTCCTCCACCGAGGAGGCGCGGGTCGACACCTCGCGTCGCCCGACGGAGCAGACTGGCCGCGTGAAGACGACGACGTTACCCACCACCGACCGCCCGGCCTCGACCATCGTCCTCGGGCTGATGCGCATCTCGGGCATGACCGACGACGCGATCCGAGAGCTCGTGGCCGAGGCCCGAGACCTCGGCATCGACTTCTTCGACCACGCCGACGTGTACGGCGACCACCCGCACCACTGCGAGCAGCGCTTCGGCGACGCCGTGACGATGAGCTCGTCCGAGCGCGACGCCGTGCAGCTGCAGAGCAAGGTCGGCATCCGCGACGGCTTCTGGGACTTCTCGACCGAGCACATCCTCGAGTCGGTCGACGCCTCGCTCGCCGCGTTGCGCACCGACCGCCTCGACGTGCTGCTGCTGCACCGTCCCGACGCCCTCGTCGTGCCCGACGAGGTCGCCGCCGCCTTCGACCAGCTGCACACGAGCGGCAAGGTGCGCCACTTCGGCGTCTCGAACCACACCCCGGCCCAGGTCGAACTGCTCAAGCGCAGCGTCGACCAGCCGCTGATCGTGAACCAGGTGCAGCTCAGCATCACCCACGCCCCGCTGATCGCCGCCGGCGTCGCCGCCAACATGGCGGGGCTCGACCAGTCGATCGACCGCGACAACGGCATCCTCGACTACAGCCGCCTGAACGACATGACGCTGCAGGCCTGGTCGCCCTTCCAGAAGGGGTTCTTCGACGGAGTCTTCCTCGGTGACCGTGAGGGCTACCCCGAGCTCAACGACGTCATCGACGAGCTGGCCGCGACCTACGACGTGCCGCCGTCGGCGATCCCGGTGGCGTGGATCACCCGGCACCCGGCCGAGATGCAGGTCGTGCTCGGCACCACGAGCGTCGCGCACCTCCGCGACAGCGCCGCGGGCGCGGACGTGCCGCTCACCCGGTCCGAGTGGTACCGGCTCTTCACGGCCGCCGGGCACACGCTGCCGTAGCGCGGCCGGCCACCGCGCCCGCCGTGCGCGCAGCCCGCCACGAGGTAAACGTCCCGCCACGTTTTCTCGTGGCGGGACGTTTACTACGTGGCGGCGTGGCGGCGTGGCGGCGTGGCGGGGTGGCGGAGCGCGGCGTGGCGGGACGCGGGTGGCGGGGCGGCGTGGCGGGTCGCGTCACGTCGGTACCCGCGCACGGGGAATGTCCTAGGGTCGACACGGCGTTGGGACGCACAGACCGGTGCAGCGCCGGCGCGACCCCCGCGCCCCGTCCGCACCCCGAAGGGACCATCGTGACCCAGCCCAAGATGAACGTCGAGTCGTTCAACCTCGACCACCGCACCGTGGCCGCGCCCTACGTGCGCGTCGCCGACCAGAAGACGCTGCCGCACGGCGACGTCATCACCAAGTTCGACGTCCGGTTCACGCAGCCGAACGAGGGTCACCTCGACATGACGTCGGTCCACTCGCTCGAGCACCTCTTCGCCGAGCACTCGCGCAACCGCTCCGGCGACGTGATCGACTTCTCGCCGATGGGCTGCCAGACCGGCTTCTACCTGATCCTGCAGGGCGACCCCGCGATGGACGACGTCCTGTCGTTGATCGAGGGCACGCTCACCGACATCACCACCGCCACCGAGGTCCCCGCGGCCAACGAGGTCCAGTGCGGCTGGGGTGCCAACCACTCGCTCGAGGGTGCCCAGGGGGTCGCACGCGACTTCCTCGCGGCCCGCGACGAGTGGTCGACCGTCACCCGATGACCGGGACGCACGCCGCGCCTCCTGCCGACGGGGTCGCGGCGCTCGCGGTGCCGTCGATCATCGTCGTCGTGGCGATGGCCGACGAGGCCGAGCCGTTCGTCTCGCGAGCCTCGCGGGTCGACGAGCCGGTCGCGGTCGGAGGGTCGTTGCAGCGCGTGCTCGAGATCGACGGGGTCGAGGTGCTGCTCGTCCAGAGCGGCATCGGGTTCGTCAACGCGGCCGGGGCGGCGACGTCCGCCATCGTGCGGGCGGGGTCGCTCGAGGGCGTCGTGCCGACCGTCATCAGCGCCGGCACCGCGGCGGGCATGGGGGCCGGCATCGAGATCGGCGACGTCGTCGCCGGGTCGGAGTACGTCAACCTCGACGCCGACGCCCGCGTGTTCGGCTACCGGCTCGGGCAGGTCCCCGGCATGCCGGCCAGCTTCCACGCCGACGACGGACTGATGGAGGCGGCGGTCGCTTACGACACGTCGGTCCCGTCGGGCGTGGGCTCGGGCTCGGGTTCGGGCTCGGGTCCTGCCGAGGCGACGGGCGCGGGCTCCGGCGACTCGGCGGGCTCGGTCGGGTCGTCCGGGGCGGGCGCGGGCACTCACGCCTCCGGCGCGACGGGCGGGGTCGGTGCCTCGGTCTCGTCCGAGGCCGCCGGAGCGCACCGCGACTGGGCCGTGCGCCCGGGGTTGATAGCCTCGAGCGACGCGTTCATGACGGCCGAGCGCGTGATCGGCGTGCGCAGCGCCTTCGCCGACGTGGTCGACGTGGACGCGGTCGACATGGAGTCGATGGCCATCGCCCAGACCTGCCACGTCCACCACGTGCCGTTCGTCTCGGTGCGCGGCATCAGCGACCTCGCGGGGCCCGACGCCCACGACGTGCACGACGAGAACCTCGCCCTGACGGCGGGTCGGTCGGCGGACGTCACGATGCACCTCGTCCGGGCGATCGCCGCCGGCTGACCCGGCCGCAGGCCGCAGGCCGGCCGCCGGCTGACCCGGCCGCCGGCTGACCCGGCCGCCGGCTGACCCGGCCGCCGGCGCGCTCGCCCGCCCGCCGGCCGCAGGCCGGCCGCAGGCCGGCCGTCCCGCCAGCCGGCGGTTCCGTATGCCGGTACCGCCCGCTCGCCGCTGGTGGTCCCGCTCGCCCGAACCGCGCCTCCCGCGCCTCGAACCCTGTTCGCGAAGTCGAACCCCGTTAAAACGGGGTTCTCCTTCGTGAACGGGGTTCGGCGAGGCCGTCACGACGATGCCGACGCGTGGTGCGGCAACACCCGTTGGCCCGACGACACGCGCTTGAAACATGTGTGCCGCCTCGACGAAACGCGCGTTTCGTACGCTGACGGCGACCACCCGACATCCCCACGATCAGGAGCACCGATGTCACAGCCCTCGCCCGCCGGCGCCGCACCCGTCGCGACGACGCACCCCGTCGACCGCGTCCCCCCGCTGCGGAGGCTCTTCCCGCTCGGCCTCCAGCACGTGCTCGCCATGTACGCCGGGGCGGTCGCGGTCCCGCTCATCGTGGGCGGGGCGCTGGTCGGCATGGGCCAGCTCGAGCCGGGAGACGTCGCGTACCTGATCAGCGCCGACCTGTTCGTGGCCGGGATCGCGACCATCGTGCAGTCGGTCGGCTTCTGGCGGTTCGGCGTGCGGCTGCCGCTGATGCAGGGGTGCACCTTCGCGGCGGTCGGGCCGATGATCGTCATCGGCGGCGAGTACGGCATCACCGCGATCTACGGGTCCGTCATCGCGAGCGGCGTCTTCATGATGGTGCTCGCGCCGTTCTTCTCGAAGCTCGTGCGGTTCTTCCCGCCGATCGTGACCGGCACGGTGATCCTGATCATCGGCGTCTCGCTGATGGACGTCGCCGCCGGCTGGGTCGGAGGAGGCGCGGGTTCCGACGACTTCGGACGTCCCCTCGACGTCGCCTTCGCCGCGGGCACCCTGCTGCTGATCGTCCTGATCGAGCGGTTCGCGCCTCCCGGCCTCCGTCGCCTGTCGATCTTGCTGGGTCTCGTGGTCGGCACCCTGGTGGCCTGGCCGGCCGGACTGACCGACTGGAGCGGGGTGGCCGAGAGCAGCTGGTTCGGGCTCGCCCTGCCGTTCCACTTCGGGCTGCCGACCTTCCCGGTGAGCGCGATCGTGTCGATGTGCATCGTCGGCCTCGTGATCATGACCGAGACCACCGGCGACATCATCGCCGTGGGCGAGATCGTCGACCGGCCGGTGACGCCGCGCCGCCTCGCCGACGGCCTGCGCGCCGACGGCCTGTCGACCGTCATCGGCGGCGTCTTCAACACGTTCCCGTACACGGCCTTCGCCCAGAACGTCGGGCTGGTCAGCATCACCGGCGTGAAGTCCCGGTACGTCGCGACGCTGGCCGGAGGCATCCTCGTGGTGCTCGGGTTGGTTCCTGCGCTCGGGGCGGTCGTCGAGGGGGTGCCGGTCGCGGTGCTCGGCGGGGCGGGCGTCGCCCTGTTCGGCATGGTGGCGGCGAGCGGCATCCGCACCTTGTCTAAGGTGCGGTTCACGAACTCGAACATCCTGATCGTCGCGATCGCCCTGGGCGTCAGCCTGCTGCCCACCGTCAGCCCCGAGATCTACGCGCAGTTCCCGACCTGGTTCACCATCGTGTTCGACTCGGGCATCAGCGCCGGAGCCATCGTCGCCGTGCTGCTCAACCTGCTGCTCAACTCGCCCCGGGTGCAGGCGCGGGACGGCGGGGCCGACCGCGACGTGTCGGCGCACGACGCCGTCCGCGGGCCCGCGGCACCGGCTGCTCACGAGGGCTGACGCGCCCCGCTCACGGCCAGCACGTCGCACCGCCTCCTGAGCGTCGCACCGCCACATCCGGCGGTGCGACGTCCAGGTGGCGGTGCGACGACGAACCCGGTAGGTGCCGGATCACGCTCACGGCAAAGGAGGCGCGGCGTGCCGAAGCGCGTCCCGTCCCGTTCCCGGCGACGGGCGGCCCGGACGAAGCGGCCCAAGGGCCTGGCGGCGTACCGGTCCGGTCGGCCTGGCGCCGGGGCGGCCCCGGGAGGCCCGGCCCCGGGAGGCGCGGCGGCAGGGCGTCCCGGCGACGCGGCGGCCCGGCCGAAGCGGCCCGGCAGGGGAGCGCCCCGGCGGCTCAGTGGCCGCCGGCCAGGCGCCAGAGCCGGTCGCGTGACATGGGCAGCTCGTGCGGGCGCACCCCGAGCGCGTCGCGGATCGCGTTCGCGAGGGCCGGGGCCACGGGGTTGTAGGGGGCCTCGCTCATCGACTTGGCGCCGAGCGGCCCGAGGTCGTCGTGCGTGGTCGCGAAGTGCACCTCGGTCTGGGGCACGTCGCCGAACTTGGGCAGCCGGTAGTTGCGGAACGCCGTCGTCAGCACCCGACCCTCGTCGTCGAGCACCATCTCTTCGTACAACGCCGTGCCGATCGCCTGGGCCGTGCCGCCCTCGACCTGCCCACGCAGCTGTTCGGGGTTCAACACGACCCCGGCGTCCGCCGCCTGCACCGAGCGGAGCAGTCGCACCTCGCCGGTCGCCCGGTCGACCGCCACCTCGAAGCCGTGCACGTTGAACGCCACCGACCGGGGCGTGCCGTCGTGCGCACCGTCGGCGGCGAGCGGGCCGTCGGCGAGCAGCCGTTCGGCCGACACGAGCACGGTGGCGTCGGCGCCCGGGCCCACCCGCACCACGACGCCGCCGGCGACCACCTCGGGGGCGCGGCCGGTCTCGACGGCGTGACCCGCGCCTCCTGCGATCGCCAGGGCGCGGTCGACCATCGCCACCCGGAGCTTGTGCGACGCGGCGAGCAGGGCCTTGCCCGCGACGACGACTCCTGCCGAGCCGTAGGCACCCGTGTCGTAGCGCGCGACGTCGGTGTCGGACTGCCGGACGACGACGCGGTCGGGCGTGGTGCCGAGCGCCGAGGCGACGAGCTGGGTGTGGACCGTCGTCGTGCCGTTGCCGAACTCGGCGGTGCCCACGCCGATGTCGTACCGGCCGTCGGGCAGCAGCGCGATCGAGGTGTCGGCGAAGTGCCCGCGCGGCGGGATCGTGGCGATCATGGCGAGGGCCATGCCGCGCCCCGTCGACCACGTCGGACCGACGGGGGCAGGAGGCGCGCCCTCGGGGGCGGGGGACGCCAGCGCCTCCTCGACGAGGTCGAGGCACTGGTCGAGCCCGTAGCTGCCGATCAGCAGGTCGCTCTCCTCGTCGGGGTCGGTGACCACCATCGGGTCGCCGGGGACGATCACGTTGCGGCGGCGCAGCTCGAACGGGTCGATGCCGAGCTCGCGGGCGAGCTCGTCCATCGCGGACTCGACGGCGAACACGACCTGGCCGAGCCCGTAACCGCGGAAGGCCCCCGACGGCAGGTTGTTCGTGTAGACCGACTCGGCGTCGACGCGCTTGGCGGGGCAGCGGTAGACGCTGGTCGACTCGTGCACCGAGTGGTACATGACGCCGACGCCGTGGTTGCCGTACGCGCCGGTGTCCATCAGCTGGTCGACGTGCAGGGCGGTGAGCACGCCGTCGCTCGTCGCCCCGACCCGGACGCGGACCCGCATCGGGTGGCGGGTCGGCGCGATCGTGAACTCGTCCTCGCGGGTGAACTCGTACTGCACGGGACGCCCGGTCCGCAGGACGGCGAGGGCGACCAGGTCTTCGGTGATCAGCTCTTGCTTGCCGCCGAACCCTCCGCCGACGCGGGCCGCGAAGACGCGCACCCGGTCTTGAGGCAGGCCGAAGACGTGGGCCAGCTCGTCGCGCACGAGGAACGGCACCTGGCTCGCCGTGCGGATCACCAGGCGGCCGTCGTCGTCGAGCCATCCGCGTGAGGCGTGCGTCTCGAGGGCCCCGTGCGAGACGCGTTGCGTGCGCCAGGTGCCCTCGACGACGGCGTCCGCGGCGGCAAGGCCGGCCTCGACGTCGCCCGTCTCGTCGTGCATCGCGGCGACCGTGTTGCGCTCGGGGTGGGCGATGCGTGAGACCTCGGTGGTCTTCTCGCCGTGCAGCAGCGGGGCCCCCGGGGATCGTGCCGTCTCGGGGTCGAACACGGCGGGCAGCGGCTCGTACTCGACCACGACGGCCGCCAGGGCGTTCGTCGCGGTGCGCACGTCGTCGGCGACCACGGCGGCGACCCGCTGGCCCCGGAACCTCAGCACGGGGTCGAGCACGAGGCCGTCGTCGGGGTCGTCCTCACGGTCTTCGTGTCGACCGGTCGAGAAGAGCGTCGCGGGGGAGTCGCGGTGCGTCAGCACGAGGTGCACGCCGGGCATCGCCTCGGCGGCGGTCGTGTCGATCGACGTGATGCGCGCATGGGCGTGCGGGCTGCCGAGCACGGCCAGGTGCAGCAGCTTCGTCGTGCTGCGGAAGTCGAGCGTGTACGGCTCGGCGCCCGACACCACGCGCATCGCGGCCGGAGCCCCCACCGAGCGCCCGGCCGCCTCGCCGTCGGCGGGCGCCACGGTGTTCCGCACGCCGCAGATCGCGTCGCCGATCGCCCGGTACCCCGTGCACCGGCAGAGGTTCCCCTTCAGGAGGCGCGGGAGGTCGTCGCGGTCGGCCTCGGTGAACGTCGAGGCCGTCACCACCATGCCCGCCGTGCAGAATCCGCACTGGAACCCGGCCGCGTCGGCGAACGCCTGCTGCACGGGGTGCGGGTGGTCGGGGGTGCCGAGGCCGGCCGCCGTCGTCACGGCCCGGCCCTCGAGACGATGGGCCGGGTAGATGCACGAGTGCACGGGTTCGCCGTCGACGAGCACCGAACAGGCGCCGCAGTCACCGGCGTCGCAGCCCTTCTTGACCGAGTGCACGCCGTTCTCGCGCAACAGCGTGCGCAACACCTGCCCCGGGGCGACGTCGGTCTCGAGGGGGAGGCCGTCGACCTCGAACGTGACGTGCCTCGGGGTCATCGCGCGCCTCCTGGGGTCGTGGTGCCGGGACGCGTCGACCTCGCCCGGGCGGCGGCACCGCGCGGGTCGTGGGTCGGCTCGCGGTCGGGTCGCACACCGGCGCCATTTCCGTGTGCGGCCCCGGCGGTGGCCGCACGGCCGAGCTCGAGGCGCAGCTCGTCGGCGAAGCGGGTGCTCGTCGCGCGGCGCCAGTCGGGGTCGCCGTGCGGGTCGGAGTACCAACAGTCGACGCCGGCCATCGCGTCGGCCAGCGACCGTTCGCCGGGGACCTCGTCGAAGCGCAGCTGCACCGGACGCGTCGTGCCCGCCGTGACCGTCACGACGAACTCGCCGTCGAGGCCGAGTCGCGCCGTGACCAGGGTGCCCGACCGACCCAGCGGGCTCAACGAGATGCGCCGGAACCCGGTTCGCGACCGCAACGAGCCGAGCGGCACCTCCAGGGACCGCAGCACCTCACCCGGCTCGAGGGCGTTCTGCACGACCCCGGTGACGAACGCCGACACGGGCAGGCGGCGCTCGCCGCCGTCGGTGGTCCAGACGACGGCGGTGGCGTCGAGCGTGGCCATCAGCGACGTCATCGCACCGGCCGGCAGCCCGAGGGCGACGTTGCCGCCGACGGTGGCGACGTTCCAGATCTTGAACGAGGCGAGCAGCGAGTTCGCGCACTGGTCGACCAGGCGGTGGGCCGCCCAGTCGTCGTCCGGGGGCAGGCGCAGCAGCTCGGCGATGGTGCAGGTCGCGGCCACGGTGACGACGTCGGTGCCTCGCTCGACCGGTGCCCAGCCGAGCGAGGTCAGGTCGACGAGGCCGGTCAGCCCGGGCTGCCGTTCGGAGAACAGCCAGGTGCCACCGCCGAGCGGGCGCTCGCCGGGCGCGAAGACGACCTCGTCGCGGCGCGACGGCGTGCGGATCTCGCGAACGGTGGTCAGGTCCATGGGAGCCCCCACTCTGCACGACCGGCGTTTCGGGCATGTGTCGGCTCTCTCGTCGTCGAACCACCGCCACCCGGCACGACGCGGACGGGCACCCCGCCACCCGGGACCGAGGAGGCGCGGGTCGGCCGGCCGCGCCCCGCGCCCCGGAGCCACGTCGCTAGGGTGTGCGTCATGATCGACCTCGACCGAGCCGACCTGCGCTCGCACCTGCTGGCCGCCCTGAACGTCGAGCGGTGGGCCGACGACGTCGCCGCGCAGGCGCCGTTCGCCGACGCCGACGCGCTGATCACGGTCGCGGCCGCCGCCGCCACGCCGCTCAGCCCGGCGGAGATCGACGAGGCGATGTCGCACCACCCCCGCATCGGCGAGAAGCCGGTCGGCGAGGGGGCCGCGCAACAGTTCAGTCGACGCGAGCAGGCGTCGGCCGCCGACGCCGACGACGCGCACCTCGCGCAGCTGCTGGCCGAGGGCAACGCCGCGTACGAGGAGCGTTTCGACCGCGTGTTCTTGATCCGTGCCGCCGGTCGGAGCAGGGCCGAGATCGTCGGCGAGCTGCACCGGCGGCTGCGACTCGACGACGAGACCGAGTCCCGCATCGTCGGTGCCGAGTTGCGCGACATCGCGCTGCTGCGGCTGCAGTCGACCTTCGCCGAGCCTGACGCGGCCGAGGGCGACGCCGAGGCCCGCGCATGAGCCACGTGACGACGCACGTCCTCGACGCCGCCCTCGGTCGTCCCGCGGCCGGCATCGCCGTCGCCCTGCACGACGCCCGGGGCGTCGAACTCGCCACCGGCGTGACGAACGCCGACGGGCGCGTGCCCGACCTCGGCCCGGACGCCCTGCCGTCGGGCGACTACCGGCTCGTCTTCGAGACCGCCCGCTACTTCGCGGCGGCACGGCGCGACACGTTCTATCCGCGCGTGACGATCGACTTCACCCTCGCCGACGAGTCCAGCCACTACCACGTACCCGTGCTGCTCAGCCCGTTCGCCTACTCGACCTACCGGGGCAGCTGACCCCATCGACCGCCTTCGCGGCTCGGAAGTGGAGTGACCCGGGGACATCGATCGGCTCAGTAGTCGGTGCGGTGGTCGTGGTTCGCCCACGCCTCGAACGGTGCCGGTGCGTTCGGGGGACGCACCTCGTCGACGGGGAGGTCCCACGTCGACCGGTCGCGCGCGAACAACTCGTAGAACTCGAGGTCGTCGAAGCCACCGCGGGCGGCGTCGTGCCGGTCTGCCGCGTAGACGACCCGGTCGACGCGGGCCCAGAGCGAGGCCGAGAGGCACAGCGGGCACGGTTCGCACGAGGTGTAGAGGGTCGTGCCGGCCAGGGAGAAGTCGCCGACGGCCTGGCAGGCCGCCCGGATGGCCGTGACCTCGGCGTGCGCGGTGGGGTCGAGGTTCGCCGTGACGCGGTTCTGCCCCTCGGCCACCAGGTCGTCGCCGCGGACGACGACGGCCCCGAACGGCCCGCCCCCGTTCGCGACGTTCTCGACGGCCAACTCGATGGTGCGGGCCAACCAGCGGGCGTCGTCGGCGTCGGTCACGGTGTCTCCTCGGGGTGGGGCGGGCGTGGGGTCGGTCGACTCGACGAGGCTCATGCGAGACCAGCCGAGGCGCGCCAGGCGTCGTGGGCCGGTGGGGCGTCGTCGCGGACGACCGTTGCCTCGATCAGCCCGTAGGGTCGGTCGGCCGCCCAGAAGACCTCGCCGGGGTTCTCGAGGCCGAAGGGGGACAGGTCGTAGGCGAAGTGGTGCTTGTTCGGTGCCTTGAGGCGCACCTCGACGATCGAAGGGACGGCCTCGAGGACGGCGGTGCCCATGTGCCACAGGGTCTGTTGCAGGGCGAGCGACTGCAGGGTGGCGAACTCGCGGACCATCAGGCGCTTGACCTGGGCGTACGTGGCGTCCCAGTCGACGTCGGTCGTGCCGAACCGCCACTTCGCGTCGAGCGCCGTGGCCATGACACGGTCGTGGGTCTCGGGCAGCGTGGTGAACTCGTCGGTCAGGAACCCCGCGAACTCGGAGCCGGTCGACTTGAGCAGCACGAGGTCCTTCAAGCCGCCCACGACGTGCTCGCCGCTGTCGTCGACCGTCACGGCGGCGGTGCGCACCTCTTGGCCCGATCGCAGCCAGGTGTGGTCGTGCTCGGCTCCGTCGACGACGGCCCGCTGCCAGTCGTACTGCTCGATCTCGATGCGGGCGCCCGTCACCGGCTCGACGTCGTGCACGAAGTGCCGGGCCAGCTCGAGCCCGAACGTCTCGACCGCCTCGACGCCCTTCGACTTGGCGAAGGCGAACGCGGTGTTCTTCTGGGTGTCGGTGGGCAGCACGGCGCTCTGGTCGCCGTGCAGGTAGGCCGCGTCGAACGGGCCGCGGAGCGCAGTCGTGACGTTGACGTCGCGGATCTCGTGTCGTGGCCCGTCGCGGTAGAAGCGCACGAGCCGCGACTCCGCCTTGCCGTACTGGTTGTCGCCGAGGATGATCGCCATGCCGTGATGATCACACAGCCGTGTGAACGACTTGTTTCACGATCGACGATTTGTGAACAACTCGTTTCAGGAGGTCTCTCGGGGCGAGACGTCCACTCGCTACTGTGCTGGGCATGGCGATCTCCGAGACGACCCCCGCACCCCCGTCGGGCCCCGTTCCCGTGACCCCGATCCTGCAACCGCTGCCCGCGGGCGACGGCGTCGGGGGCGTCCCCTACCTGCCCGCGACGCTCGCCACGACCCTCTGGGGTCGCCTGCCGTGTGCCGGTGACCAGCCCGTGCTGACGGTCGATCCGGGCACCGCCGTCGTCATCGACACCCTCAGCCACGAGGGCGTCCTCGACGACCAGGGGCGTGACCCGCGGGCCTTCTTCGCCCGACACGGGGTGCCGGCCGAGCACGTGCTCGACGACGCCGTCGCGTTGGCCGCCGCCAGCGACGAGCGCCACGGTCGAGACCCTGCCGCCGACGGCCCGCACGTCGTCACGGGGCCGATCGCCGTCCGAGGGGCCCTGCCGGGCGACGTCGTCACGATGACCCTGCTCGACGCGACGCCGAGGGTCCCGTACGGCGTCATCTCGAACCGTCACGGCCGCGGCGCCCTGGCCGGCGAGTACCCGCTCGAGGCGGGCCCGGTCAGCGTCTTCGCGGCCGTCGACCACGCTCCCGACGGGTCGTTGGTCGGCACCCTGCCACTCGTGCCGGGTGGCGACCACACGGTGCGGTTCCCCCTCCACCCCTTCCTCGGCATCATGGGCGTCGCCGTGGCGGGCGACGACCGCCCGCACTCGGTGCCTCCGGGGTCGCACGGCGGCAACGTCGACATCGCCCTGCTGACCGAGGGGGCGTCGCTGCACCTGCCCGTCCAGGTGCCAGGGGCCCTCGCCTACGTCGGCGATCCGCACTTCGCGCAGGGCGACGGCGAGGTCGCGCTCACCGCGATGGAGGCCAGCCTCCGCGTCACGGTCCGCTTCGACCTCGTGCCCCGCGCCGAGGCCGTCGCGATGTTCGGCGAGATGGCCGGGCCGCTCGCCGAGACGGCCGAGCTGCTCGTGCCGACCGGTCTCGACGAAGACCTCGACGAGGCGGTGCGGGCCTGCGTCCGGGCGGCCATCGACCTGCTCGAGGCGCGACACGGCATGGACCGCAGCCTGGCCTACGCCTACCTCTCGGCCGCGACCGACTTCGACATCTCGCAGGTCGTCGACCTCGTCAAGGGCGTGCACGCCCGCATCCGCAAGGCGGACTTCGGTGGCTGAGGCCGACGGCCCCGAGGAGGCGCGGGTCGCTCCGGGCACCGTCCCCACGACGGTCGAGGGCGAGCTGCCCGACGGCCTGCTCGCCGCGTTCGACGCGTACGAACGCGTGCTCGCCGCCGACGACCAGGCGTCGCTCGCCGCAGCCTTCGAGTCGACCACCACCGTCCTGCGGGCCGACGCCGGCGGCCTGCTGGTCGGGCACGACGCGATCACGGCGTTCCGTGGCAGGCGCGGCTCGGGTCCCGTCCGGCGCGTGGTCGAGCGGCACGTCCGGGTCGTCGACGTCGACACGGCGTTGGTCGTGTCCGTCAACGCTCCCGCCGGTGGTGGACGAGGGGTCGTCACGCAGCTCTGGCGTCGCGAGCCGGGTGGCGGCCCAAGGGGTGCTCGACCGTGGCGCATCGTCTCCGCGCAGGTGCAGGCACCACCGCCGGCCGTCGACCGCCGCGTGTGGCGGGTCGTGGGCGAGCCGCTGGTCGCCGGGCGGCGAGAGGCGGGGGCGACCCTCGCCGCGCCTCCTGCGGGGTCGGGGCCCGGGGCGGCCCGGGCCGCCGGCGGCGACCGGGGTGACGCCTCGTCCCGCGTCGTGCTCGCCGGCGAGACCGTCGCCGTGAAAGACCTCTTCGCCGTCGCGGGGCACGCGATCGGTGCCGGGGTGCCCGCCCGCTTGCACGACGCCCCCGTCGAGCCCCGGCACGCAGCCGCGGTGCAGCACCTGGTCGACGCGGGGGCCGACCTGCGCGGCATCGCCCAGACCGACGAGTTCGCGTACAGCATCGCCGGTCGCAACTCGGCCTACGGCACCCCGCCCAACCCGGCCGTTCCCGGTGCGATCTCCGGGGGCTCCACCAGCGGGCCGGCGGCGGCCGTCGCCCTCGGGCAGGTGAGCATCGGCCTCGGCACCGACACCGGCGGGTCGATCCGCGTCCCCGCGTCGTACCAGGGGCTCTGGGGCATCCGGACGACCCACGGGGCCGTCGACCGCACCGGCCTGCTTCCCCTCGCGCCGACCTTCGACACGGTCGGCTGGCTGACCCGGGACGTCGACACCCTGCAGCGGGCGGCGACGACGTCGCTGCCCGCGGCCGACCAGGTGTCGGTCGAGCCGTCGTACGTGGTCGACCCGGCCGTGCTCGCCTCGGTCGCCCCCGAGGTGCGGGCCGAGTTCGGTCGAGCACTCGACGAGGCGACCGCGGCGGGCCGCGTCGAGCGTCCCGGTCAGGTGCAGCTGGGCGACGTCGCGCAGCTCTTCGAGCTGTTCCGCGTGTTGCAGGCGCACGAGGCCTGGCGGTCCGACGGTGGGTGGATCACGACCCATCCGGGTGAGCTCGCCCCCGACGTCGCGGCCCGGTTCGCCTTCGGTTCGACGGTCTCGCCCCGACGGGCCGAGGAGGCGCGGGTGGCGCTGGGGCACGAGCGTCGCCGTCTCGAGTCCCTCCTCGCCGGTCGGGTGCTGCTGCTGCCGAGTGCGTCGTCGGCGGCACCGTCGCTCGGCGCGACCCCGGCCGAGGTCGACGTCGTCCGTTCCGCGACGCTCGGCCTCACCTGCATCGCCGGCATCCTCGGTGCTCCCGCCGTCTCGGCTCCCGTCCTCGAGGTGGCGCTCCCTTCCGGACGCCGGGCACCCGTCGGGCTCAGCCTCGTCGGGCCCCGAGGGGCCGACCTGGGGCTGCTGGGTCTCGCGGCGTCGTGGGCGACGTGACCCGCGCCTCCTCGGGCACGGGCGCCACCCGGTCGCCCGCCCGCGTCGTTCACCTGCCTGAAACACCGGTTGCGTAGGGTGGGCCAGGTGAAACGAGTCTTCCAGCCGATCGACCCGCCCGCCCGCCTGCTGATGGGCCCCGGCCCGATCAACGCCGACCCCCGGGTGCTGCGAGCGATGTCGGCCCAGCTCGTCGGGCAGTACGACCCCGCCATGACCGCCTACATGGACGAGACGCAGGCCCTCTACCGCGAGGTGTTCCAGACCTCGAACGAGCAGACGCTGCTGGTCGACGGCACCTCGCGTGCCGGCATCGAGGCCTCGCTCGTGTCGCTGATCGAACCCGGCGACAAGGTGCTCGTGCCCGTCTTCGGGCGGTTCGGCCACCTGTTGCGCGAGATCGCCGAGCGCTGTGGAGCCGAGGTCCACGTCATCGAGGTGCCGTGGGGGCAGGTCTTCACGCTCGAGACCGTCGCGCGCGCGATCGAGCAGGTGCAGCCCAAGCTGCTCGCGGTCGTGCACGGCGACACCTCGACCACCGTCGCCCAGCCGCTCGAGGGCCTCGGCGAGGTCTGCGCCCGCCACGGCGTGCTGTTCTACACCGACGTCACGGCCTCGATCGTCGGCAACGCCTTCCGCACCGACGAGCTCGGTCTCGACGCCGTCAGCGCCGGCCTGCAGAAGTGCCTCGGCGGCCCCTCGGGCTCGTCGCCGGTCACCTACAGCGAGCGTGCGGTCGAGGTCATCCGGGCCCGCACGTCGATCGAGGCGGGCATCCGCACCGACGGCGACACGACCAGCGCGCACCGCATCGCCTCGAACTACTTCGACCTCGCGATGATCTTCGACTACTGGGGGCCGCAGCGCCTCAACCACCACACCGAGGCGACGACGATGCTCTGGGGTGCCCGCGAGTGCGCCCGCGTGGTGGTCGACGAGGGCCTCGACGCCGCGGTCGCCCGGCACGCGCTGCACGGTCGGGCCATGCTGGCCGGCGTGCAGGGGCTCGGGCTCGACACCTTCGGCGACCTCGAGCACAAGATGAACAACGTGGTCGCCGTGGTGATCCCCGAGGGGGTCGACGGCGACCGGGTGCGCGGCGCGATGCTCGCCGACTTCGGCATCGAGATCGGCACCTCGTTCGGCCCCCTGCACGGCAAGGTCTGGCGCATCGGCACGATGGGTTACAACGCGCGTCGCGACACCGTGCTCACGACGCTCGCCGCGCTCGAGGCCGTGTTGCGGCGCGAGGGCGCTCCGATCACCGGCGGGGGCGGCGTCGGCGCGGCGTACGACGTCTACCTCGACGTCGACCGCCACGTCGACGTCGACCGCGACGGAGGCGCGGCGTGAGTTCCGAGGCCCGTCTCGTCCTCGAGCGCTGCGACGCCCTCGCGGCGGTCTCGAGCAGTGCGACCGGCATCGAGCGCGTGTACCTCTCGCCCGAGCACGCCCGGGTGAACGCGATGACCGGCGAGTGGATGCGGCAGGCCGGCATGACGACCTGGCAGGACGCCGCCGGCAACCAGCGGGGGCGCTACGAGGGCACGGAGCCGGGGCTGCCCGCCCTGCTGCTCGGCTCGCACCTCGACACGGTGCCCGACGCAGGCCGCTACGACGGCATCCTCGGCGTGCTGCTCGGCATCGCGCTGGTCGGTCGCCTCGACGCCGCGGGCACCCGCCTGCCGTTCGCGATCGAGGTGCTGGCGTTCGGTGACGAGGAAGGCACCCGGTTCGGCACCGCCCTGCTCGGCTCGCGCGCGGTAGCCGGCACCTGGCTGCCCGAGTGGTGGTCCCTGGTCGACGCCACCGGGACGACGTTGCGCGACGCCTTCCACGCCTTCGGCCTCGACCCCGACCGGGTGGCCGACGCGGCCTACGACCCCGCCGACGTCGTCGGCTACCTCGAGACGCACATCGAGCAGGGGCCGTACCTCGAAGAGGCCGACCGCGCCCTCGCCGTCGTCTCGTCGATCGCCGGCGCCCGTCGCTTCGAGCTGACGCTGACGGGCGTCGCCGGTCACGCCGGCGGCGTGCCCTTCCACCGCAGGCACGACGCCCTGGCCGGAGCGAGCGAGATCGTCCTGGCCGTCGAGCGCCTGGCCCGCGAGGCCGACTGCGTCGCGACCGTCGGTCGGCTGCAGGCCTTCCCCGGCGGGGTCAACGTCATCCCGGGGCTCGTCGAGTTCAGCCTCGACCTCCGCGGCGAGCACGACGACCGTCGCGACGAGGTCTGGGCCGGCATCCAGGCCGTCGCCGCCGAGGTCGGCGAGCGTCGCGGGCTGACCTTCGCCGTCGACGAGACCCACCGCGCCCCGGCGGTGGTGGCCTCGCCGCGCCTCCGCGGGTTCGTCCGCGACGGCGTCGTCGCCACCGGAGACGCCGACCCGATGGTCCTGTTCTCGAAGGCCGGGCACGACGCCATGGCCGTCGCCGAGCTGACCGGGTGGGCCATGCTGTTCGTCCGCTGCGGCAACGGCGGCATCAGCCACCACCCCGACGAGATCGTCACCCTCGCCGACGTGGCCGTCGCGCTCGACGCCTTCGAGGCCGCGGTGCACGCGGTCGCCGCGGCACACCGGGTGACGACGCAGGACCCCGCGTGAGCGACGCGACGCCGCCGGCCGGCGACGATCTCGTCGACGGGTCCGGGGCAGGAGGCGCGGGTCCGGTCGAGGGGGCCGGCATCCGCGACCGCATCGACTCCGGGTACGGCCGGCTCTCGCCGCAGGAGCAACGCGCCGCGGACTTCATCCTCGACCACCTCGACGACCTCGCCGTCTACACGGCGACCGAGATCGCCGAGCAGAGCGGCGTCTCGAAGGCGACGGTCTCGCGGCTCTTCCGACGGCTCGGATTCAGCGACGCCCAAGAGGTGCGCGACCAGGCGCGGGCGTCTCGCAGCCGGGGGGTGCCGGTGGGGCCGACCCGCGGCTCCGGGGGTCTCGCCGAGCACGCCGAGGCCGAACGTCGCAACCTCGACGCCCTGCTCGCGGGGCTCGCCGACGGCAGGCTCGAGCGTGCAGCCGCCCTCGTCGCCGCGGCCGACCGGGTGGTCGTCGCCGGGTTCCGCAACAGCTACCCGGTCGCCCTCCACCTGCGTCAGCAGCTCGTGCAGGCTCGCGACGACGTGCGCGTGGCGCCGCAGCCCGGGCAGTCCATCGGCGAAGAGCTGGTCGGCCTGGGGGCGGGTGACGTCGTCGTGCTCGTGGGCTTCCGTCGTCGGCCGGCCGGGTTCGCCGGCGTGCTCTCGTCGCTCGCTGCCCGGGGCGTCCCGGTGGTGCTCGTGGCCGACCCGTCGGTCCGGGGTGTCGACGTGACCGTGCGGCTCGACTGCCCCGTCGAGACGCCGGCCCCGTTCGACAGCTACGCGAGCGCGATGAGCCTGGCCGCGCTGCTGGCCGGGGCCGTGCTGACCGAGACCGTCCGGGCGGGTCGCCCCGAGGGGGGCCGCAGTCGCGTGGCCGAGATCACCGAGCTCTACGCCGAGCTCAGCGAGCTCGAGTAGGTCGGGGCGCGGTCTCAGCGCTCCGGTGCCGTCCGCCCCCCCGGGACGTCAGCGCAGCAGCGCCGGCCCGTGTCCTGGCAGCAACGTCTGCGCCCGGTGCTCGACGAGGCGGCCGTAGGTGCGGCCGGCCTCGGCCAGGTCGTCGTGGAAGATCGGGTGCAGCATCTGGACGCCGTCGAGCCGTGAGGTCGGGTGGCCGGTCACCAGGGCGTCGCCGGTGATCAGCACGTCGTCGTCGGGCAGGGAGAAGACGGTGTGCCCGGGGGTGTGGCCGACGGCCGCGGTGGGCACCACCCGGTGGCCGCTGAACGTCCGTGCCGACCCGAGGTCGAGCGGCACGACGTCGGGCACTCCCACGTCGCCCAGACCGCCGGCACGCACCGCGTGCAGCACCCATCGTGCGAAGCGTGGCTTGTACAGGTGCGGGAGCACGTCGCCGACCGTGACCTGGTGCAGTTGCTCGCGCGTCACGTTCGGCACCTCGGCCGGAGCGGCGAGGACGTCGAACTCGTGGCGTCGACGCAGGGCGGTCAGCGTGCCGATGTGGTCGCTGTGGCCGTGCGTCACGAGCACCGACGTCAGGCGGGGGAGCTCGGGGCCCGAGCCCGCGGCCACGGAGCGCAGCGACGCCTCCACCAGCTCGAGGTCGGCCGGGTACCCCGCGTCGACCAGCGTCATCGTGCCGTCGCCCGACAGGATCGTCCAGTTCGACGCGGGCCCCTCGACGAAGTGCACCCCGGGCGCGACCTCGACCGGCGCGACGGTCACGCGCCCCACCGTGCGACCCCGTCGACGGTACCGATCACGGCGCCACCCCGGCGTCGGGACGCACGAGCAGTCGTGCCGGAGGCGCACTCGGGCCCGCCAGCCGGCCACCCACCCAGGTCGCCGCGACCTCGCCGAACAGACGGGCGTCGTCGTAGGCGGTCACGGGGTTGCGGTGCGAGAGGTCGTCGACGTCGATCGTCACCGGCGCCTCGGGGGCGAAGGCGACGAGGTCGGCGTCGGCGCCGACGGCGATGCGTCCCTTGGACGTCAGCCCGACGAGGGCCGCGGTGCCCTGCGCCATCCAGCCGACGACGGTCTCGAGGGCGATGCCCCGCTGCCGCGCCCCCGTCCAGACCGCGCGGAAGCTCAGCTCGAGACCCGAGATGCCGCCCCACGCGACGTCGAAGTCGCCGTGGGCTCCGTCGACCCCGCCGGCGAACTTGAGCTCGCGGGTCGACGGGGAGTGGTCGCTCGCGACGACGTCGATCGTGCCGTCGACCAGGGCCTGCCAGAGCAGCTCGCGGTTGGCCTCGCCACGGATCGGCGGGCAGCACTTGAACTGCGTCGCCCCGTCGCCGATGTGCTCGGCGTCGAAGGTCAGGTAGTGCGGGCAGGTCTCGACCGTCAGCCGCAGCCCTTCGGCCTTCGCGGCCCGGATCGTGTCGAGGGCGGTCGCCGACGACAGGTGCAGCACGTGCGCCCGCCCGCCGGTCGCGCGGAGGGCGTCGACCACGTGCTCGATGGCGGTGCGCTCGACCACGTCGGGACGCGAGCGGACGAACGCGTCGTACGCCGCGCCTCCCGGGGAGGCCCCGGTGGACGAACCCCCGGACGGGGCGGCGGCGGCACCCTCGGCCCCTGAGCCGGCGGTGCCGTCCAGTGCGGCCGCGGCGGCGTCGAGCCCGTCGGGGTCTTCGGCGTGCACGATCAGCAGGCCGTCGAACTCGGCCAGTTCGGCCATCGCCTCGTGCAGCTGCTCCGTCGACAGGTGGGGGAACTCGTCGACGCCCGACGGCGACAAGAACGCCTTGAAGCCGAAGACCCCGGCCTCGTGCAGTGCCCGCAGGTCGCCCGTGCCGAGGTTGGCCGGGATCGCCCCGCCCCAGAAGCCGACGTCGACGACCGACTGGGGGCCCGCCGCGGACCGCTTCTGCTCGAGGGCGTCGACCGTCGTCGTCGGCGGGATGCTGTTGAGCGGCATGTCGACGATGGTCGTCACCCCGCCGGCGGCTGCGGCGCGGGTCGCGGTGGCGAAGCCCTCCCACTCGGTGCGGCCGGGTTCGTTGACGTGCACGTGGCTGTCGACGACGCCGGGCAGCAGCACCTGGTCGTCGGGCAGCGCCACGTCGACGCCCGCCGAGACGTCGTCATCGAGGTCGCCGATCAACACGACCCGGCCGTCACGGACGGCGACGCTCGCCTCACGCCACTCGCCCTCGACCAGAGCGCGTCGGGCCCGGACGACGAGGTCGTACCGTGCGGCGTCAGCCACGAGCGGACCCGTTCGCTCCGCTGGTCGCCGAGCGCGCCTCCTGGTCTCGACCCGCGGATGCGGTGCCGGCGGCAGCCTCGGCCGCAGCCGCTTCGCGGGCCTCGACCTCGCGGCGCCGCTCGCGGAGCAGGTGCCCGGTCAGCGCGACGAGCAGGGTGAGTCCACCGGCGACGCCCATGCCGACGCCGATGTGCACCTGCAGCAGCAGGGCCCCCACGCCCGCACCGGCGAGGATCAGCACCACGGCGAGCACCCGCCGGGGGAAGTTCTTGCCCGTGCCCCCGGCGAGCTTCGACTCGGACGCGAGGCCGACGATCGTCGACGTGACCACGACGGTCGTGACGTCGGCGACGGCGATCTTGCGGGCCGCCGCGGCCTGCAGACCCATGGCGGCGCCGAGCAGACCGGTGATCGTGAAGGCCCACGGCGTGTTCTCTTCGGGCACGACGAAGAAGGTCGAGACGCCCAGCCCGAGCAGCACGCCGCCGGTCACGCCGAACGAGGTCGTGCTGCGGCCCGACCAGCCGGCTCGCCCGCCGCGCAGCACGCGGCCGCCGATCGCGGCCCCGAGCAGGAAGGCGGCGAGGGCGACGATCGGGCCGACGATCGGCAGTCCGTCGGCCTGGGCGACGGCCATGCCGAGGATGACCACGTTGCCGGTCATGTTGGCCGTGAACACGCGGTCGAGGCCGAGGTAGCCGACGGCGTCGATGATGCCGGTGGTGAACGTCAACGTCAGCATCATCACGAGGTGCATGCGCGCCTGGTCGCGGCGGAACTTCTTCATCAGGGTCCTCTGGGGCTCGGCGCCGCGGCAGGCACGGCGGGGAGGGCGACCACGGCGACGTCGGCGTGTCTGGTCTGCCGTCGATCGTATGGTCGCGGCGCCGCCCGGCGCGAACACCGTGCCGATGGTGTGGAGAGAAGGAGGCGCGGGCCGGTTGGTGAGGGACGGTCCGACTCGGCCACCCCCCGCACCGGCGGTCGACCGTTCGCCCGGGCAGGCGGTCTCCCACGGACGGAGGGGTCGAGCGCGGGGCCTCGGGGGTGCGGCGAGGGGATCAGGACGGGCGGCGGTCGACGACGAGGGTGTCGGCGAGCCCGGCGGTGGCGTCGGCGGCGACGGTGCCGGTGCGGGCGAAGTCGGCCCAGACCTGGCGCACCTTGCGGCCCCGGCGTTCGACGTCGTCCCAGTCGGTCGTGCCGATCAGGCGGGTGTGCCCCCAGGCCTCGCGGCCGCCGAGCAGCAGCGGCAGCTCGGTGATGTGGGCGGCGCCGAACGAGGTGCCCTCGGGCTCCCAGGTGAAGCGGAACGTCGTGACGCGGCCGCCGGCCGCCCGGTGCCGGTCGGCGAAGGCGCGGCCGGCCCGGTGGTAGACGGCCTTCGTGGTGACGTCGATCATCACGCGGCGGATCGCCCGGCCGACCAGCGGCAGGGCGAACAACCGCTGCAGCGGGGGCGAGAACTCGGCGAACACCGCCGTCTCGTCGGTCGTCGAGCCGATCAAGAGGTCGATCTCGGGGGCGACCTCGCGCCAGGCGTCGTCGGCGTCCGCCTCGGCGGGCAGCGGAGCCCGGCCGTACTGCACGCCGAAGGCCATGCCGCCGCGCAGGCCGAAGCGCTTGGCCGCCCGTTCGGCCACGGGTTGCGCCGCGAGCACCTCGTCGACCGGGGCGTCCGTGCGGGGCGTCCCCACCGCCTCCGTCATCGCCGCGATCATCCGGGTCCGCCCGCGCACGATGCCCAGCGGGGCGCTCTGCACGATGGCCCGGGCGAAGAGGCCCCTGGCGCCCTCGCTGATCATGAGGTGGGCGATCGCGTCGCCGCCCGCCGACTGGCCGAAGAGGGTGATGCGGGTGGAGTCGCCGCCGAACGCCTCGATCGTGTCGTGCACCCAGCGCACGGCTGCGAGCTGGTCGAGCAGGCCGAGGTTGGCGGGCACCGCTCCGCCGTCGCCGAAGAAGCCGAGCATGCCCAGCCGGTAGGTCACCGTGACGACGACCACGCGCTGCTCGGCGACGAGCGCGCGGGGGTCGTAGACCCGCAGGTCGCCCGCCCCCGAGACGTACGAGCCGCCGTGGATCCACACCATCACCGCGACGCGCTCGTCGGCTGCGAGGTCGGCGGGCAGCGTGATCGAGAGGCGCTGGCAGTGCTCGTCGTCGACCATGTCGGCCGCGGCGCCCTCGATCAGGGCCTCGAGCCCGGGTGCGGGCAGCTGCGGTGACGCGGGTGCCCGGTCGAAGGCGTGCAGGGGGGACGACCACGGGGCGACCGGCCGTGGCCGCTCGAAGCGGCCGGCCTCGGCGTAGGGCACGCCGAGGACCCGCACGACGTCGCCGTCGACCCGGCCGACGACGCGGCCGGACGGGGTGTCGTACTCGCGACGTGCGGCTCGCTCGTCGGTGTCGACCACGGGCTCGCCCGGGGTGGTCTGGGTGCTGGCGGTCGAGGGATGGGCGTCCTGGGTCACCCGACCCATCGTGGCCCGCGTCGCCCGTCTAGGCTCGCGGGATGAGCGCCGACACCCCACCCGCCCCCGGGACGTACCGCCACTTCAAGGGCGGCCGCTACGAGGTGCTCGGCACGGCCCGCCACAGCGAGACCGACGAACCGCTCGTCCTGTACCGCGCCCTCTACGGCGAGCAGGGGCTCTGGGTGCGACCGCTCGCCGCCTGGTCCGAACGGGTCGTCCGCGACGGGTACGACGGCCCCCGGTTCGCGCCGGAGGCCTGACCCCTCGACCGGGCCCGCACCCCGACCCCGGGAGGCGCGGCGCGGGTCAGCGAAGTCACAGCCGGTTGATAGCCGCGCGGCCGGACACTCGGCTCATGAAGTTCTCACGTCGCTCCCAGCACCCCCAGGGTGCAGCCACAGACGGGGGCGCCACGGACGACGCGACCCGCACCCCCGCCCCGGCCCCGACCGCCGCCACCCCCGCAGTCGCCGCCACCCCCGCCGCCGACCCGGCCCGCGCCTCCCTGCCGCCCGGCATGCTGATCGCCGGGGCCTGGGCCTGGCGGTTGCTCGCGGTGGCCGCGGCGCTCGCCGTGCTGTTCTGGCTGATCGCCACGCTCGAGGAGATCGTCGTCCCCCTGCTGATCGCGATCCTGGTGTCGGCGTTCCTCGTGCCGGTCGCCGGGTTCCTGCACCGGCACCGGTGGCCGCGCTGGCTGGCGATCGTGGCGGCGCTGCTCGCCGGGGTCGTCGTCGTGGGCGGGCTCGTGCTGCTCGCGGTGACCCAGATCCGCGCCGGCCTGCCGCAGATCGAGCGGCAGTCGGTCGCGCAGTACGACCAGCTGACCACCCTGCTGCAGGGGCCGCCCTTCCAGTTGACGAACGCCGACGTCGACGGCTACCTGAAGGACGCCCAGAACGCGCTGCAGACCGAGAGCAAGGCGATCCTCAGCGGCGTGCTCTCGATCGGGACGGCGGCCGGGCACCTGCTGGCGGGCGGACTGCTGACCCTGTTCGCCACGATCTTCCTGATGATCGACGGCCGCGGGGTGTGGGCCTGGACCGTCCGGCTCTTCCCGAAGGCGGCCCGGCCGGCCGTCGACGGCGCTGGCCAGGCGGGCTGGCACACGCTGACCTCGTTCGTCCGGGTGCAGATCGTCGTCGCCGCCGTCAACGCCGTGGGCATCGGCCTGATCGCGTTCTTCCTCGGGCTGCCGCTCGCGGTGCCGATCGCGATCCTGGTGTTCCTGGCGTCGTTCATCCCGGTGGTCGGGGCCATCGTCACCGGAGCCCTCGCCGTCGTCGTCGCGCTCGTCTTCGCCGGGCCGCTGCAGGCCGTGATCATGCTGGCCGGCGTGCTCGTCGTCCACCTGCTCGAGGCCCACGTGCTGCAGCCGCTGGTGATGGGTTCGGCCGTGCGCGTCCACCCGCTCGCGGTGGTCTTCGCCGTCGCCGGTGGTTCGTACGTCGCCGGCATCCCCGGGGCGCTGTTCGCGGTGCCGACGGTGGCCGTGCTGAACGTGATGGTGAAGTACGTCGCGACCGGTGCGTGGCGGCGCACCCGGGTCGCCGACGACGTCGCCGCGGGGGCGACGGGGACGGCGTGATCGCGGGCTGCTGACCGGCACGACCCGCGCCTCCTTCGCTCGGATGAGGGAGGCGCGGGTCGATGTCATCCGCTGGGCTGATGCGCCGGACTGCGTGGTTCGACAGTGGATTGTGTGCTCCTACTCAGGAAGTCTCTGCATACTCGTCACTTCGCCCGGGCGCGTGCGCCCCTTCCGACCGAGTCCCGCTCGGCCGGACAGCAGCGGCGGACGAGTCGGGGCCCCACGGCCCCGCGAGACCGACACCGACCTGTCACGGCCCCCTCGCCCCCGTTGCGTGGAACCCGGCCGCCCCGCGTGCTCCGAGCGCCCGGTGCGGTGCGGCCGTGTGCGCCCCGCCCGACCGGAGGCGCGGGTCGGCCGAGCACGAGGACCACATGACACCCCAGAACACCCCTGCCTCCGACGGGGACGCGTCGACCGCGACCCCGACCCCCGTCGAGGCACCCGCCACGCGTCGTTCGCTGGCCGCCGGCCGCCGCCGCGCCGCCCGCCGCCGCCTGTCGCTGATCGGGGGCGTCGCCGCCGTCGCCCTCGTCGCGGGCACCGGCTTCGCCGTCACCTCGATGACGGCCGCCGGCGCCGACAGCACCATCTCGGCCGAGCAGCACGCCGCCGACGTGAAGCAGCAGGAGGCCGACATCGCGACCTCGCTGGCCCAGGCGAAGGCCAAGTCGACCATCCAGATCGCCAACCAGGTCGTGGCCTCGACCTCGAGCCGGACCGACGCGAGCGACCTGCAGACCCAGGTCGCGTCGCTCGCCGACTACGAGCAGCTCGACGCGTCCACCCTGAACGCCCGCGTCGAGAAGACCGCCCTCTCGGCGCAGACCGTGCAGGCCGCCGCCGCCGAAGCCGACCGTCAGGCGGCGGCCGCTGCCGCAGCGGCCGCCGCAGCCGCGCAGGCCGCCGCCGACGCCCAGGCCGCCGCCGAGGCGCAGGCCGCCGCCGAGGCCGCCGCTGCCGCCGAGGCCGCCCGCGCCGCCTCCGACAACTCGGTCGCCGGTGCCAAGGCGACCGCCCAGTCGCTCGCGTCGTCGCAGTACGGCTGGGGCAGCGACCAGTTCTCGTGCCTCGTGTCGCTCTGGACGAAGGAGTCCGGCTGGAACTACAAGGCCTACAACCCCAGCGGGGCCACGGGCATCCCGCAGGCGCTGCCCGGCAGCAAGATGGCCTCGGCCGGCAGCGACTGGGCGACGAGCGCCAAGACGCAGATCACCTGGGGCCTCGGCTACATCAAGTCGGTCTACGGCAGCCCGTGCGGCGCCTGGTCGCACTCGCAGTCCGTCAACTGGTACTGATCGGGCGCCCCGACCCACCCACGAGTCGGCGGCCCGGCCCGGTGACCCTCGGTCGCCGGGCCGGCCTGCGTTCCGACCGCCCGTCAGAACCCGAGTCGGAGGCGCGCATCGTCACCTCCCGCTTCGTGCGGAGGGCTCCAGGGCTGAGTCGATGACGACGACCCCTTCGCCGTACAGCGCATCTGCACCTTCCTGCATCACGCCATCGTCGAAGACGACGGTGACGAGCGCTGAACCACCGGCCTCTTCGACGCCGAGGATGTCGGTGTCCGCCTGGCTCTCGCGTCGATAGTGCTCGACGGCCGCGGTCACGGCTGGTGTGGCTGCTGCACCATCGTCCTCGATGTCGGCGACGCCAGGGGATACGAGCTCCGCAGGTCTCGGCAAGGCCGTGAGGGTGAAGGCCGTTCCGTCCCACGTGCCGGTCACCTCATACGTTCCCCAGATCGAGCCGGACGCCCTGTGCTCGTCCAGGAGGTTCGACCAATCCCAGCCGAGAACGGTCGGCCCGGAGCAGAGCGGCGGGAAGGACTCCAGGACGAGGCCGAGACACATCACGGGGGATGTCCCGTCCTCGTGCCCGAGAACCGTCGCGCTGGCGGTCAGCTCCTGGGTTGTTTCGTCGTGGGTCGGATCGTGCCCTCCGGGACTCGAGGCGCAGCCGGTGACCGCGAGCACGCCCAGGCTCACCGCGCCGACCACGAGCAGCTTCTTCATTCGTCGTCTCTTTCGTCGTGTGACAGCGGTCGGCGGGAAGGCAACCGGTTGCGCGGGGTTCAGAACGATCGCTCGTACAGTTCGGCCAGCTGTGGTGTGTCCGAGCCCGAGAGCCCGCACTCCCGGACCACACCGTTCGACGCTGCGACGAGGTAGACGTCACCTGCAGAGGCGGCGCCGAACACGTCGATCGTCTGCACCTCGGAGCCCCTTCTCGAGACGATCACGGTCGAGTCGGTGGTGCCGACGTAGACCGTCTCGACTCTCAGCGTCACCGCGTCTCGGGTCACGGAGGTGACGGCGCCGCGAAAAGCCAGGGACGAACGGGCGAGGACGTCCGTGGAGGGCGGTGAGCAGGAAGACTGCAGCTCGACGGAATCCGAGACGGGGAGGCTCAAGGACGTCGGATCGTCGGTCCACGACGGAACCGCGACCGTGAGGGCGACACCGGATGTCACGAGAGCTGCACCGCACGTGACGAGAAGGTGCCTGCGACGCACGCCGCGGCGTCTGGAGGCGGGTGCCGTAGCCGCTGCGACGAGGGCTTCGCGCCGCCACGGGGGCAGCGGTTCATGGCTCGCAGCAGGGTCAGCCCTCCGGAGCGATCGCTCGAGGTCCGCGTGGTCGCGGCCGTCATCAGGTGTCATCGGCGTCCTCCCCTCCTGCCACGACATGTCCGTCACCCTCTTGCATCTTTCGCACCGTCACGGCGAGCCTCCCTTTGGCCCTGTGCAGCCGGATGGACACGGCGTTGGGAGAGACCCCGAGGACGGTGGCGATCTCCGAGACCCCCAAGTCGTCCCAGAAGCTCAGACGCAGGACCTCGGCGTCCCTCGCCGACAAGCGACCCAGTGCCTCGCGAACGAGGTCGGTGCGGGGTTCGACGGCCTCGGTCCCACCTCGCGCCTCCGAAGGAGGATCGATCGTGATGATGCGGGCCACGAGCCGCTCCTGGCGTCTCATCGAGCGCAGAGCGTTCGCCAACTGATGGCGTGCCACGCCCACCGCCCAGGGGATCTCCTCCCCACGTGGCACCTCGTCTGACCGCCGCCACAGGACCACCATGACCTCGCCGAGGACATCGTCGGCGGTGACCGTGTCGACCCGTCGGGCCAGGAACCGCCGGACCGGCTCGACGACCAAGTCCAGCAGCGCCTCGAAGCGCGCACGATCAGACCCCCCACGCTTCTCGGACACGTCCACCACCGTTCATGTCCGACACACGGTGCCTTCTTTCACGCCCACCTCCGAGTGTCGCCGCAGGGCGCCTCCAGAGACGCTTCACGGTGCCTCCACCTGGGCTCGGACGCACCGGACGGCCGGTTCTCCACCCCCGACCGACGCATCGAGGAGATGGACCGTCCCGGCCGTCGGGTGCGGCTAGTTCTGCGGGGGGATGGTCTGCCGGTCGGTCGGCTTGTCGGTCGTGACCGGCGTGGGGCTCGGGGTGGTCGGTGACGGCGCGGGCGTGACGGTGCCGTCGGTGGGAGGGTCCGGTGCCGGAGTCGGACTCTCGGGAGTCGCCGAGGGAGTCACGCTCGGGCTCACCGTCACGACGGGGTCGTCGTCACCGCCGCCGCAGCCCGTCAGCACCCCGAGCGTGAGCACGGCCGTGGCGGCCACCGCCGTCGCCCGCGAGGTCGCCGCCAGCACCGTCCGCGTCGTCGTCCCCATGGCGAGAGCCTACGCGGGGCCCGAGCGCCTGACGAGGCGATGGCCTTCGTGCCGCCCGTCGTGCCGCCCCGGGGGGCGTCCCCACCGTGCGGGCGATCCGGTCCGTGCCGCATCGGGCCGTGGAGGACACCGGGTCCGGGAGGCGCGGTGCCGGACACCGCGGAGGCGACCGTGCGCAGAATGGGGCATGGACCCGTCGGCCGGACCCGCGCCTCCTCGAGGCGTCGTCGTGCGCGACGCCGTCGCGGCCGACGTGCACGACGTCGCGGTGTTCCAGACCGAGACCTGGCGCGAGGCCTACGCCGGGCTCGTCTCGCCCGACTACCTCCGCCGCGTGGGAGTGCCCGAACGCGAGGCGAGCTGGAGCCTGCGCATCGCCTCGACCTCGCGGCACGTCGTGGTCGCCCGGGCCGAGGGGCAGGTGGTCGGCGTGGCGAGCTGGGGGCAGGGCGACCCGGACGACCCCGACGACCTCGACCTGCCCGAGCTCAAGACGCTCTACGTCGCGTCGTCGTCGCGCGGCACCGGGTTGGCGGCGACCCTGCTGCACCGGGCGCTCGGAGAAGCACCCGGCTTCCTCTGGGTGTTCGAGCGCAACGCCCGGGCGCTCGCGTTCTACCGGCGGCACGGCTTCGCCCCCGACGGAGCGCGCAAGCTCGACGCCGGCCCGGACGTCCACGAGGTGCGCCTCGTCCGCCCCTGAGCCCGCCGGAACGGGGGCGTCACCGCGCCTCGTGCAGCCCCGTCCCGGCGAGCTCGAGCACCTGATCGCTCGCGGTGATCACCCGCTCGTCATGCGTCGCGACGACGACGACGGCGCCGCCCTCGGCGAACGCACGCAACACGTCGACGACCATCTCGGCGTTCGCGTCGTCGAGCGACGCGGTGGGTTCGTCAGCCAGGACCACCCGTGGCTCGTGCAGCAGGAGGCGCGCCAGGGCGACCCGTTGCCGCTCGCCCCCGCTCAGGCGGGACGCCTTCGTCGTCCGTACCCCGTCCAGCCCCACCCGCCGGAGGGCTGCGGAGCGTCGCCCGGCCCGCTGTCGCCGAGGAACCCGCCGAGCGACGAGGGCGACGTCGAGGTTCTTCGCGACGGTCCAGTCGTCGACGAGGCCGTGGTCCTGGAAGAGGAACCCGAACACGTCTCGATGCAGATGCCGTCGCGTGCGACCTCGCGTGCGGGTGAGTTCGTCGCCGTCGAGCGTGATCGTCCCGGACGTCACCGTGTCGAGCAGTCCCAGACACGCCAACAGGGTGGACTTCCCCACCCCGCTGGGGCCCCAGATCGACGTCGTCGTCCCGGCGTCGAACGCGGCGGACACGTTCCTCCAGAGTTCACGTCCTGAACGGACCGCGTACAGGTCCGAGACGACCAGGCGTGGGCGGGGCGTGGCCGGTGCCGCCGTGCGGCGGATCGTGGTCGGGGCCTCAGGACGAGCCATGGACGTCTCCTTCGAGTCGGTGCCGGACGGTCGAGCCACCGGCCGACCTGGCCCGCGCGCCCGGACGACGCTCGCACCAGACGGCCGCCGGCCAGGCCAGCAGGGCGAAGGCCGCAGCGAGTGCCAGGCCGGTGGTGATCGCTCGCATGAGGGGGATGTCGGGTACGGCCATCGGGTGCGGACCGAAGAACGCGATGAGGGGTGCCGTGCCTCCGAGCGCTGCGACGACGGCCAGCAGCCGACCGTGACGACGGAACGGTGAGAAGCCGTGGGCACGGTGCACCGCCAGCGAGCGGGCGCGCGATCGGACGGACGACCAGACGAGGAGGCAGATCATCGCGGCTGCCAGGAGGGCCGAGAACCACAGCGTGACGACGGTCTGGGACCTCCACGCGCGCCACTGGGGGCTGGAAGGGCGAGCAAGCGCCCGCCCCATCAGGAAAGCATTAAAGTGTGAACCGCGTCATGAAGAACATCAGACGGCGCCCACCAACGTCCACGCCCCGCCGTCGCGACGCGTCACGCGCCCCTGGACGACGTCGGCCAACTGGCCGACGGCAGCCTCGACGACGGCGCCGATGCGGTGGGCGGGTTCGTCGGCGGGGCACTCGTAGCGCACCACCAGGCGTGGCTCGCCCCGGACCAGCGTGACGTCGCTCGCCTCGACCGTGGTCAGCCCCGCCGCGCTCGCGGCCGCCGCGGGCAGCACGGAGTCGGGCCGCACCCCCGGTCGCAGGGTGCCGACGGTGAGCGTGACGCGGTACGAGGGCATGCGCCCATCCAACCCGGCGCCACCGACATCGCGGGGCCTCGCCGACGAAACACGCCCGACCCACGCGTGTGCCACCCTCTCGTCATGAAGCGCACCGCGTCCGCCCGGCTCGAGTTCGACGTCGACGGCCCCGCCGAGTTCGTCCTGTCCGTCGCCGCCTCGCGCGCCTACGCCGCCGAGACCCCCGGCCCCGGCGGTGAGACCGCCTCCGACACCGACGCCGCCCCCGCCCGCATCACCGAGGAGGCGCTGGCCGTCACCCAGCACGGCGCACCCCTCGAGGTCCGCGAGGTGCAGGACCACCACGGCACACTCCTCCACCTGTGCGAGGTCGGGGCCGGCCGCGTCACCGTCGACTACCGAGTCGTCGTCGAGGGCCGTCTCGACGAGCCACCCGTCGACGAGCTCGACCTGGTGCGCTACCGACGTCCCAGCCGGTACTGCGAGTCCGACACCCTCAGCCCGACCGCCCGAGCCGAGTTCGGCGGCCTCGAGGGGCGTGACCTGCTGGCGGCGGTCGCGACCTGGGTCGGTTCGCACCTCGCCTACGTGCCCGGGGCGAGCGCGCCGACCGACGGCGCCGTTCAGACCCTGCTCGACCGGCAGGGCGTCTGCCGCGACTACGCCCACCTCGTGATCGCCCTGCTGCGCGGGCTCGACGTGCCCGCCCGGCTCGTCAGCGTCTACGCGCCGGGGCTGTCGCCGATGGACTTCCACGCCGTGGCCGAGGCCTTCGTCGACGGCGCCTGGCACGTGGTCGACGCCACCGGGCTGGCCCCGCGCCAGACGTTGCTGCGCATCGCGACCGGCCGGGACGCCTCCGACACCGCATTCCTGTCGAGCCACGGCGGCCGCGTCACGGTCGCAGGGATGCAGGTCGGCGCCGTCGCCGACGTGCTGCCGCGCGACGACGTGACCACCTTCGTCAGCCTGGGCTGAGCGCCCGCCGGCGCCGCGCCTCCTGCGCTCGCCTCGTGACCTCGCCGCCCCGGCGATGCCGCCACGATGTGCACAACCCGCCACACGATCGCGTGGCGGGTCGTGTACTTCGTGGCGGCGTGGCGGCGTGGCGGCGCGCCTCAGTCCTCGCGGTGGGCCAGCTTCGCGCCTTCGCGGGCGCGCACGGCCGGTTCGTTCTGGTGCACGCCGGCCGGCCAGGACGTCGGCCCGGCCGACCCCGCCGGGTACTCGTCGATGGCGACGTCGCCCGACGTCCAGGCCTTGACCACCGGAGCGACGATGCGCCACCCCTCTTCCGCCGAGTCGCCGCGCACCGACAGCGTCGGGTCGTCGTCGAGGATGCCCTCGAGCACCTCGCCGTACGCCGTCAGGTCGGCCGCGCCGAAGTCGGCGTGCAGGGAGGCGCGGGACAGGTCGTACGAGTCGCCCGGCCCGTTGACGTTGAGTTCGAGCGACATCTCGTCGGGCGAGATGGCGATGCGCAGCCGGTCGGGGGTGCCCCCGCCGACGAACTCCTTCGGCACGTGGGTCGGCGGGCGGAACGTGATGACGATCTCGCGGCGACGCGAGGCGAGGGCCTTGCCCGACCGCAACAGGATCGGCACCCCGGCCCAGCGCCAGTTCGCCACCTCGACGACGACCTCGGCGAGGGTCTCGGTCTCGAGCGACGGGTCGACGCCGTCCTCGTCGACGTAGGCGGGCAGGGTGCGGCCGTCGACCTTCCCCTTCGTGTAGCGGGCGCGACGGGTGTTGGCGACCGCGTCGTCGTCCCAGACGTGGGTGGCGCGCAGCACGAGCTCCTTCTCGTCGCGCAGGTCGGCGGGGCCGAGCGTCGCCGGGGCGTTCATCGTGAGCACGGCCATCACCTGCAGCAGGTGGCTCTGGATCATGTCGACCATCGCACCGGCGTGGTCGTAGTAGCGGGCGCGGTTCTCTAGGCCGAGCTCCTCGTCGTAGACGATCTCGATGCTCTCGACGTGCTGGTTGTTGAGCATCGGCTCGATGAGGCGGTTCGCGAACCGCAGGCCGAGCAGGTTCAGCACGGTCGACCGACCCAGGAAGTGGTCGACGCGGTGCACCTGGTCCTCGGGCACGAGCTCGAGCACCTCGCGGTTGAGCTTCTTCGCACTGGCGAGGTCGGTGCCGAACGGCTTCTCGAGGGCGAGCGCGGTGCCCTCGGGCAGGTCGACCTCGCGCAGGGCGGTGCAGGCCTTCTCGGTGATGGCGGGCGGCAGGGCGAAGTAGATCGACGGAGGCGCGTCACAGGCCTCGACGAGGCTGCGGAGGCCGTCGACCCCGGTCACGTCGGCCGTGACGTACGTCGTCGACTCGAGCAGGGCGTCGACGGCGGGCCCGCTCGCGTGGACGCTGTCGAACGACGTCTTCACGCGGTCCTTCCACTCGGCGTCGGTGTACTCCTCGACGCCGGCGCCGATCAGCTGGACGCGGCGCTTCGGCTCGAGTGCCAGCAGGCCCCCGAGGCCGGGCATGAGGAGGCGCGCGGCGAGGTCCCCGCTCGCTCCGAGGATCAACAGGGTCGCGGGTTCGGGAGCCTTCTTCGCCGTCATGCGGTGCACGGTAGTGGCTCGGCTCCGGCCGTGCCCGGGGGAGGGCGCACACCGCCGGGAGCCGCCGCGGCGTAGCGTCCACGCCATGAGCGACCAGACCTACACCGCCCGCTTCGTCGGCCACGACGAGACCACCACCGAAGAACTCACCCTCATCGACGGCCTGCCGCAGAAGAGCGTCACCCGCCCCGGGGCCTCCGACGGCGAGGACCTCATGTGGGAGCTCGACGACGACGCCAGCGAGGGCGGCGAGTACGTCTACCGCTCGCTCGGCGTCTCGGGCCACGACTACAGCTAGATCCCACCACGGCGGGATCCCACCGCCGGGCCGGTCAGGCCCGGCGGGTGGGGCGCACCGAGACGACCTCGGCCGTCGCCCCGTGCGGCAGGTCGACCACGAGGCGCACGGCGTCCGCGACCGACCCCGGCTCGAGGTAGAGCGAGGCGTCGTAGGTGCCGCCCTCGGCGGTGACCAGCTCGTGTTGCATGTCGGTGTCGACGCGGCCCGGGTGCACCGAGCTGACCCGGACGCCGCTCGGGCGTTCCTCCTCGCGCAGGGCGTCGGTCAGGGCCCGCAGGGCGAACTTGCTCGCCGCGTAGGTGCCGCCGTTCGGCCCGGCAGTGAAGCCGGAACCGCTGTTGATCGCGACGACGGTGCCCTGTGCGGCCCGCAGCGCCGGCAGCAGCTGACGCGTCACCTCGGCGACGGCGAACACGTTGACCTCGAAGACCCGACGCCAGGCGTCGCGGTCGGTGTCGGCGACGGCCCGGCCGCCGATGACCCCGGCGGCGTGCACCAGCACGTCGAGCTCGTCGAGCGGCGGCACCGTGAGGGCCGGGCCCGAGAGGTCGGCGGCCCACGCCGTCGCGGACGGGAGGTCCGCGGTGATCGCCCGCAGCGCCTCCTCGTCCCGGCCGTGGACGATGACGTGGTGCGTGCGGGCGAGGTCGCGGACGACGGCGAGGCCGATGCCCCGCGAACCCCCGGTGACGAGTGCGGTCTTCATCACCCCAGTCTGCCGGTCGACGGGCGCCCTCAGGCCAGCGGGTCGTGGCCCCAGTTCATCAGCGACCAGCGCCACTTCGTGTCGGTGACGTCGCCCGAGGGACGCTGCTTCGAGTGGCGCGCGACGTAGCCGTGGACCTTCTCCATGTGCTGCCAGTCGGCGTCGGTCAGGTCGGCCTTCTTCTTCTCGAGGATGCTGACGATGTGCCGGCCGCTCTCGTGCCCGACCGACTCGCCGCCGTCCTTCTGCCCCACCTCGCGCGACTCGTCGGTGTCGAGCCACTCCTTGAGCGTCGACGCCGTCATGTTGACGTCGTCGTGGAACTCGTCCCAGGTCTGCTGCCGGTCGTCGTCTGCCATGGGACGAGCCAAGCACGCCCGCCCTCGTCGAGCCCGGGAGGCGCGGGTCGCGGCCTCGCGCCCGGCGCGTCCTCGAGCGCGTCACCTCGGCACCACGACCCGCCCCGATCGGCGAAGATGGCACCGTGCGCACCCTGACCGCCGGCACCGCCGCCCTGTTGCTCGCCGCCTCGCTCGCGGTCACGCTGACCTCGTGCTCGGCCGACGGCACGAACCCGACGGTGGCCCCGCAGGCGAAGGTCCCCGCCGGGCTGGCCGTCGAGGGCTACGCCATCGCCTCGCCCGACGCGACGACCGCCGCGGTCGACGCCTTCGACCGCAGCGAGGCGGCGATCGACACCGTCGGCGTCTCGGGCGTCGCGATCACGACCGGCGGGGCCGGGGTCGCCCCGAGCGACGAGTCGGCCAACTCGCTGCGTGAGGCCGCGCAGTCGGCGGGCAAGAAGGCCGAGCTGCTGGTCGTCAACGCCGGGCAGGACGGGTTCAGCGGCGAGCTCGCGACGCAGCTGCTGTCGAGTCAGGCGAACCGCGAGTTCGTCGTGTCGGGCCTCACGGGCGAGGTGGTCAACGGCGGCTGGGACGGCGTGCAGGTCGACTTCGAGTCGCTGGCGGCGGGCGACGCCCCGGGGCTGGTCGACTTCGCCGCCGAGCTGCGCGACGCCCTGCCCGACGACGCCACGATCTCGATGGCCGTGCAGCCCAGCACGGACGAGGCCGGATACCTCGACCTCGGCTACGACCTCGCCGCCCTGTCGGACTCGGTCGACCGCTTCGTGCTCATGGCGTACGACCAGCACGGCGTCGGCTTCAGCGAGCCCGGGCCGGTCGGCGGCCTGCCCTGGGTCGGCGAGGTGCTCGACGCGGCGCTCGGGCTCGTCCCGGCCGACCGGCTCGACCTCGGCGTGGCCGGCTACGGCTACCGGTGGACGGGCGAGGGCACCGCAGGAGGCGCGGTGTCGGTCGGCGAGGCCCGCACCGCCGCTCGGTCCACCGGTTCGTGGGACGCCGACCAGGCCGAGTACACCGCGTCACCCGGCGACGGCTCGACCCTCTGGTGGTCGGACGGCCGGTCCATCACGGCCCGGGCCGAGCTGGCCGAGTCGAAGGGGCTGCACGGGGTCGCGATCTGGCAGCTGACGACCGGCGACCCGATCCGCCGCGGCTGACGCGGTTCGCCCGCCGCCGCGGCTGACGCGGTTCACCCGCCGCAGCAGCGCACCGCGTTTCGTGCAGTGCGACCCGACTAGTCGGGGTGCGCTGCACGAAACGCGGTGCAGAGGCTGCCGCTAGGGCTGGACGACGCCGATCGGGCCGGTCAGCTGCGGGATGTCGCGGTCGCTCAGCAGCCAGTGCTCGCCGCCGCCGGTGATCAAGAACGCGAGGGGGCCCGGCCGGCAGACGACGAGCGCGCCCCCGTCTTGGTGCAGCACGCCGTCGAGTGCGCCGCCGAGGTCGCGGTCGTCCTCGGAACCGGTGGCCGACAGGACCGCGCAGCGGCCCTCGGCCCCCATCGCCTGCAGCAGGCGGCGCATGCCCTCGGGGTCGCTGCGGTCGGGACCGAGGGGATGCGCGACGGCCATGTCGACCCACTCGACCGAGCCGGTCAGGTCGGCGAGGGTGTGTTCGGCCGGACCCGACGGGTCGACGGCGAGTTCGTGCACGGACTGCTTGCGATCAGGCGCGGCGAAGGCCTCGAGCGCGGTGATCACGGAAGGGGGGAGCGACGCCACGGGGGTTCTCCTGTCGAGCGGTTCCGACCATCCT
Source organism: Frigoribacterium sp. PvP054 (assembly GCF_040547465.1). Taxonomy (NCBI): domain Bacteria; kingdom Bacillati; phylum Actinomycetota; class Actinomycetes; order Micrococcales; family Microbacteriaceae; genus Frigoribacterium; species Frigoribacterium sp. PvP054. The sequence goes on along the minus strand of NZ_JBEPPU010000005.1, from coordinate 58,141 downwards.
CCCACCCGGGGTGCCCTCGCAGGTCCGTCCCCGGGCGGAGACCCGAGCGGGCGTCGGGTCGGGTCGCCGCACTACGCTGCCGGAGAGCCGCGCCTCGCGCGCCACCCCGACCCGGACCGACACCCATCACGACGACGACGGAGACACCGTGAGCGACGCCCCCGGCCAACAGCCCTGGCAGAACCCGCAGCACCCGCAGCAGCCCCAGCCCCCGCAGGGCCAGCAGCCGTACCCGCAGCACGGCCAGCAGCCGTACCCCGGCCCCGGCGCGCGCCAGGACCCCTTGAAGGACACCAACCCGGGTGCCTCCACGTCGACCCCGTTCGTCTGGGTGCTCGTCGTCCTGCCGCTGGTGCAGCTGGTGGGCCTCGCCTTCTGGGACATCCCCGACTACCTCGAGCGCGCCACGACCTTCACCCCTGGTGCCTACCAGTCGCCCTTCACGCCCGGCTACCTCGCCTACATGGGCGTCGCGCTGCTCGTCTACGCACTCATGGTCGTCTTCTCGTGGCTGGACCATCGCGCGTTGGTGGCCAAGGGCATCGTCAAGCCGTTCCCGTGGCCGTGGGCCTTCCTGACGATCGTCTACGTCATCGGCCGCTCGGTCGTCGTGAAGCGCCGCACCGGTGGCGGCCTCGCCCCGCTCTGGCTCTTCATCGCCGTGTACCTGATCACGATCGTGGTCGCGTTCTCGGTCTTCATCTCGGCGTTCGTCGAGTTCGCCCAGACCATGCCCTCCCTGCCGACCGCGCCGTAGCCGTCCCGGCTGCGAGGATGGACCCGTGACCTCCCCCACCGCACCCCGCCTCGGCCTGCTGCTCGACGTCGACGGCCCGATCGCCAGCCCCGTGACCCGCAGCATCGCGCTGCCCGAGATCACCCGCGACCTCGTGGCGCTCGCCGCGCTCGGCATCCCGATCGTGTTCAACACCGGCCGCTCGGACGCCTTCATCCGTGACGAGGTCGTCGCCCCGCTGCTCGCGGCCGGCCTGCCCGAGGGGGCACGCGTGCACGGCGTCTGCGAGAAGGGCGCCGTCTGGTTCACGATCGGCCCCGAGCACGGTGCCGACGGCGTCGGCCCGATCGAGGTCGACCGGTCGCTCGCCATGCCCGCGGACTTCGGCGACGAGATGCGGGCTCTGGTGGCGGACGAGTACGCCGACCTGGTGTTCTACGACACCACGAAGCACGCCATGGTCTCGATCGAGCAGCTCACCAGCGTCGAGTCGTCGACCTACCTGGCGCGGCAGCGCGCCCTCGACGAGCGGGCGATCGAGGCCCTCGTCCGGCGCGGCTTCGGCGTCCGGCGTCTCGACGACGTGCGGCCCGACGCGTCCGGCGACGTGCAGTGGCGCGTCGACCCGACGATCATCTCGACCGACATCGAGTCGGTGCGGTTGGGCAAGGACCTCGGGGCCGAGCGGGCCCTCGAGCTGCTGGCGACCGACGGCGAGCCCCCGCTCGCCTGGCGGACGGTGGGCGACTCGCGCAGCGACTACGCGATGGCCGACTGGCTGCACGCCCGGGGGCACGCGGTCGCCCACGTCGACGTCCGGCCCGCCGACGGCGTCCCGACGACGCCCTACCCCGTCCTGACGAGCGCCACGGGCGCGATCCACGACGAGGCCGGTGCCGAGTTCCTCGCCGCGTGGCTGGCCGACCTGACCGCCTAGGTCGGGCGACCGGTCCGACACGCCCGACCCGCGCCTCCTCGTCCGGCGTGTCGCGCCGCTCGGCGTGGCCCCCGGACGGGTGATACGGGTGAGCCTGCGCGGCGGACGGGTGTCACCTGCCCGCTGACCGAGCGGGTTGTGACCCGTTCGAGGGGACGCACCCCCCGAACGGGTGTCGCGGTGGAGCCGGATCGACCCTGTACTGTTCCACACGTCCCCGGAACGGTCCCCCGAAAGGCCCACACCGGTGACGAGCCCGTCGATCGAGACGACTGACCCCTCTCGCAGTCGACGGACCCGAACAGGGAGTCCCTGGCTCCCACCCGACCGCCGCCCACCCCGGCGCGTCACTCGAGTCGCCGCTGTCGCCGACGCCCCTCCGGACGTCCGACGGCGGCTCTCACCGCCTGCCGGCGTCCGGTCGTCTCTCAGACCCGAACCCGGAGAGAACACGCATGTCCCGAACCATGCGCGTCCGCGACAGCGACGCCGAGAACCGACACACCCCCGGTGCACCCGACACCGGCCCCGCCCTCGACGCGGCACCCCGCTCGCGAAGCGAATTGAGGCGCCTGGCACAGCGCGACGAGGAGCGGGGCGCGCGTGCGCGCCCCTCGACCCGCATGACGAGCGACCACCACGCGTCGGTCGTCTCGCGGACCGAGGGGCGTGCCCACTCGCCGTTCATGGTGCTGCTGGTGCTCGCCTGCACCATGGGCATCCTGCTCTACGGGCAGTTCCTGCTGAACCCGGCGAACCGCGGCGACCTGCTGCCCTACGTCGCCGTGATCATCGCCGAGGCCGTCCTGGTCCTCCAGGCGCTGCTGGCCATGTGGACGATCCTCTCGGGCGGCCAGAACCCCCGCGACTTCGACTTCCACTCGACCCAGGACACCCTCTACGACGAAGAGGCCATCGACCGCCTCGGCGTGCGCGACCAGCCGCACCTGTGGCCGATCGTCGTCGACGGCAAGCCCGTGGTGGTCGACGTCTTCGTCACCGTCTACGGCGAGGAGCTGTCGAAGATCGCGATGACGGTGCAGGCAGCGCTCGCGATGCAGGGCGAGCACCGCACCTGGGTGCTGGACGACGGTCGCAGCGACGAGGTCAAGGACCTCGCGGCGACGCTCGGCGCCCGGTACATCCGCCGGTTGACCAGCAACGGCGCCAAGGCCGGCAACGTCAACTACGCCCTGTCGGTGGCGAAGGGCGACTACTTCGCCATCTTCGACGCGGACTTCGTGCCCAAGCCGATGTTCTTGCACGAGACGGTGCCGTTCTTCATCGACGCGAAGGTCGCCTTCGTGCAGACCCCGCAGTCGTACGGCAACCTCGTCAGCATCGTCAGCCGCGGCGCCGGCTACATGCAGGCCGTCTTCTACCGGTACATCCAGCCCGGCCGCAACCGCTTCAACGCGGCGTTCTGCGTCGGCACCAACGTGATCTTCCGTCGAGCGGCGATCGACGAGGTCGGCGGCATCGACACGGACTCGAAGTCCGAGGACGTCTGGACCAGCCTGTTCCTGCACGAGGCCGGCTGGCGCTCGATCTACATCCCGATGACGCTCGCGATCGGCGACGCCCCCGAGACCATCGAGGCCTACAGCAAGCAGCAGCTGCGCTGGGCGACCGGCGGCTTCGAGATCCTCTTCCGGCACAACCCGCTGAGCCCCCGTCGCACCCTCACGATGGACCAGCGCTTCCAGTACACGCTGACGGCGACGCACTACCTGACGGGCATCGCCCCGCTGCTGCTGATCATGGTGCCGCCGATGGAGATCTTCTTCGACCTGCGCCCGATGAACCTGCACATCTCGGTGCTGCAGTGGCTGCTGTTCTACTCGGGCTTCTACCTGCTGCAGATCGCCCTGGCCTTCTTCACGCTCGGGTCGTTCCGGTGGGAGGTCCTGATGCTGGCGTCCGTGTCGTTCCCGATCTACGTCAAGGCGCTCTGGAACGTGCTCAGCGGCAAGGACACCGCCTGGCACGTGACCGGCGGCGGCAAGGCGGCGAGCCCGTTCAACGTGCTCGTGCCCCAGGTGCTGTTCTGGCTCTTCCTGACGCTGACCTCGCTCGTGGCCATCTGGCGCGACTGGGACAACCGGGTGCTCACCCTGGCCACGGTCTGGAACCTGATCAACACCGCCGTGCTGTCCGCCTTCCTGCTGGCGGCGCTGCGCGAGGCCCGCGCGATCAAGCGGGCGGCCCGCACCGGGTCGAGCGCCCGCACGACGATGGCGGGTCCGATCGGCACCGCGTCCGTGCCGGACCGCACGCTCCGCACCCAGGTCGCCCGGCCGTTGCCGCGCAGCCACGACGAGTTCCTCGAGCTGTCGGCCGAGCAGCGTGCCGAGCAGCTGCGCCGCGACGACGAACGGCGCCACCTGCTCGAGGCCGAGCTGGCGATGGTCGACGAGCACCACGTCGACGAGCACCACGTCGACGAGCGCCTAGCCGACGAGCGCCACGCCGACGAGGCGGGGCACCACGCCGCCGCCCCCCGACCCGACCGACACGACACGAACGACCGAGAGAAGGTGGTCTCATGACCTGGGGCAACAGGATCAAGATGACCGTGGGCATCCTCGTGGTGCTCGCCCTCGTGGCCGTCTTCACCGTGATCTTCACGCAGCGGCAGGCGCAGGTCATCAGCACGAGCGCCGCCATCGCCAGCCAGGACTTCCCGGTCGGCACCGACTACAGCGGCACGGTCACCTCGACCGACGCCGAGGTCGGCGACGTCGTCTCGAAGGGCGACGTGCTGTTCGCGCTGCAGAGCCCCTCGCTGCAGAAGGACCTCGCGGACGACGTGGTCGTCCCCGACACCGAGGCGTACACCGTGGCGGACGACGGCACGATCACCTTCCTGGCCACGGTCGACGGCACCCTGTCGCGCATGGACGTCCGCGAGGGCGGGTTCCTCGGGTCGGGCACGTCCGTCGCCACCATCGAGAAGGCCGGCACGCTGTTCGTGGACGCCGACTTCACCCTGACCCCCCGCGACTACGAGCGCATCCAGGACGGCGCGACCGTCGACGTCATGCTGCCGAACCAGGTGGTGGTCGAGGGCAGCGTCGACCTGGTCAGCGTGCAGACGAAGGACGGCGCGGCCGCGGCCACCGTCCGCGTCGTCAGCGACCAGCTCACCGAGGGCTCGTACAACGGGCTGGTCGCGAGCGGCACGCCCGTCGAGGCCACCATGCACCTGCGCGACGACGGCATCCTCGCCGGGCCGGTGGACACCATGCAGGACTTCCTGCGCCAGATCGGGGTCTGACGATCCGCGGCGCAGCGCGAGAGACGACGGGTCGGTCCGGCCGACGGGATCGTTCGGGATCACCGATCGACGCCGGGCCGGCCCGTCACCCCCGGGAGGCGCGGGTCGGGATCCGACGCGCCCCGCGCCTCCCGGCCTTCCGCCGCCTCGTCGCCGGGGTCGCCCTCGGCACGGCCGGCGCGCTCGTGCTGGCCGGCTGCACCGGCGGCTCGGGCACGGACGGCGACGGCGACACGACCGGGCGACCCGACGCCGCGGGCGACGTGCTGCCCGCCTCGCAGGTCGACCCCCTGGTCGCCGCCCTGCCGCAGGAGTCGGTCGGCGCCGTGCCGACCACGCGCCTCGCCGACGGACTCGTCCCGCCGACCAACGCCTGGTTCTCGGGGCTCGCGTTCGGCGACGAGCCGCAACCGGTGTTCCCGTTCCCGATCTCGTTCCAGCTGACCGACGACGGCTTCGCGGCGGGGCTGCCCACGCCCGTGGCCTCCGAGAAGGCGATCGTCGGGCCCGCCCTGCCCGACGTCACCCTCGACGTCGGCGCCACCGCGACCGAGGTCAGCGCCTACGACAAGGTCTCGGTGACCGTCGCCCACCTCGACGGCGACACGGTGCTCGGCCACACGACCGTCGCCGAGGGGTCGCCGCTCGTCTCGTACACCGCCGCCACGGCGCAGGCCGACACCCTCGGCGCCGCCGTGACGAGCGTCGGCGAGGGGCGCGGCACGCTGACGGTCGGCGACGCGACCTGGGGCGTCGTCGTCACGGGCGGCGACCTCGACGGCACGGCCGTCCGACTCGACGAGGGCGGTTCGGTCGTGCTCGTGCCGGTGCCCGACGGAGCCGACGCCGACCAGGTGGGGACGGTGCTCGACGCGGCCGCCTCGCCGCTGGTGTCGGTGACCACCGGGCACCGCGCCTCCGGGTCCGGGTCGTCGGCGGTCTCGACCACCGAGCTCGGCTACGAGACCGCGGCCGGCGGCGACACCCTACTGGTGTCGGCGCCGCACATGGGCGACTCGGCGACGGGCGGCGACACCGGGCTGAGCTACGAGACGATCTACGGCACCGTGCCGGTGGCGGTCGGCACGTCGCTCTCGTTCGACGCGCCCGTCACGACGGCCTCGGCCGAACTCGACCTGTCGGGCCTGAGCGACGACCAGCGGCAGCAGCTCGGCGACCAGGTGCGGGCCGACGTCGCCTCGACGACGGCGCCCGCGGCCGACACCTACTTCGGCGGCAAGGCGCTGTACCGGTCGGCCATGCTGATGCAGCTCGCCGAGCAGCTCGGCGACGACGCGTCAGCCGACACCCTCCGCGCGTCGATCGTCGACCGGCTCGACACCTGGACCGACCCCTCCGGCTGCGAGACGCGCGAGCAGGAGTGCTTCGTCTACGACCCCGCCGTGAAGGGCGTCGTCGGCAAGGTCGCGTCGTTCGGCTCGGACGAGTTCAACGACCACTACTTCCACTACGGGTACTTCCTCTACGCGGCCGGCGTGGTCGCCGCCGACGACCCCCAGCTGGCCGAGCGGTGGCAGCCCGTGATGGACCTGCTGGCGGCCGACATCGGCTCGGGCTCGGGCAACGGGTCGTTCCCCGACCAGCGGGCGTTCGACCCGTACTGGTCGCACAGCTGGGCCTCGGGCTACGCGCCGTTCGCCGACGGCAACAACCAGGAGTCGTCGTCCGAGGCGGTCACCGCCTACGCCGGGCTGTCGCTGTGGGCGGCCGCGACGGGCGACGAGGCACTCGGCGGCGAGGCGTCGTGGCTGCTCAGCAGCGAGGCGTCGTCGGCGCTCGCCTACTGGCTGAACCCCGACCTGAGCGGCTCGACGGCGGACGGGTACGACCACGCCATCGTGTCGCTGACCTGGGGTGGCAAGCGCGACTACGGCACCTGGTTCTCGGCCGAACCGTCGGCGATCGCCGGCATCCAGCTGATCCCGCTCAGCCCGTCCTCGGTGTCGTACCTGACGTCGTCGGCCGCCGGCGGTGCCGAGCAGATCGCCGCCGTCGTCGACGAGGCCGCGGCGTCGGGCTTCGACGCGCCCCTCGGCGACTACGTGCTGATGTACTCGGCCCTCCAGGGGCCCGACCAGGCGACGGCGGCCCTGGCGGCACTGGCCGACCTGCCCGAGTCGGGCATCGACGACGGCAACTCGCGGGCCTACGCGATGGCCTACGTCATGAGCGCCGGGGCCCGGTAGCCGGGGCCCGGTACGCGCAGGGCGCAGGGCGCAGGGCGCAGGGCGCCTGGCGCAGGAGGCGCGGGTCCGGTCACGACGACACCGCCGAGTGGACGAGGCACCGCGGCACGCGGCGGTGCCCTGTCCGCTCCGCGGCGTCGGAGCGGCGTGGCCTCAGCCGACCTCGCGCACCGGGTCGACCAGCCGCACCGGGTCGACGAGCCGTCGCACGCTGCCGTCCGGCCGGTTCGCCACCAGCACGCCGCCCCAGAAGCCGAGCTGGTCGCTCTCGCTGTCGAGCTGCCACAGGCGGTGGCCGTCGGCGAGGTCGAACGCCGTGACGACGGAGGTGCGGCCGCCCGACGGCGAGGTCGTGGCGTAGCCGGTGGTCCGGCCGACGAGCGCGATCTGCGACTCGCCCGGAACGGCCGCGCGGGCGACCTCGTCACCGGTCGTCGCGTCGAGCAGCCGGACGGTGCGCTCGTCCGCCTCGTCCGACGTGAGGTCGCCGGACGCCGCCGCCGCGCCTCCCGGCTCGAAGGTCTGCGCGAAGACGAGCGAGCCGCGGTCGCCGGCCGGGTCGGTCGTCACGCGGGCGAGGCCGTGGCGTCGGTCGCGTGGCGGGGTGGTCCAGAGCTCGGCTCCCGTGCGTCGGTCGACGCAGACCACCCCCGGCGTGGTCGAGAAGACCAGGCAGGCGTCCGTCGGCTGCACGCCGCGGTCCTGGCGGTAGCCGTGTCGCCACCGTTCGGTCCCGTCGAGCGAGAGGGCGACCACGGTGCCGTCGGTGTCGCCGGTCGAGGTGGGGATCGCGGGGTCGAGGCCGACCACGACGAGGTCGCCGTCGACGGTGAGCGTCGTGGCCGTGGGCAGGTCGGGGCCCCACGGCGTGGTCTCGCCGGTCCGCCCGTCGACCGCGGTGATCACGCCGTCGTCGAGGAGCAGCAGGCCGTCGGGCGTGAGCGCCTCGTCCTGGCGGCCCGACGTCTCGCCCGTCCAGACCGGGGTGTCGAGGTCGTCGGCGCGGTAGAGCGCGAACTCGCCCGTGCCGGGCTCGGAGTCGTAGTACACCGCCGAGTCCTGGTACGAGAACTCGGGGTCGCTCGAGACGAGCACCCAGGAGGCGGTGGCGTCGGTCAGGCGGGCGCGCCCGTTCGCCGACGTGGTCACGTCGGTCAGCTCGCCCGTCGCGAGGTCGAGGCGGCCGTAGCCCGAGGCGAAGCCGTCCTCGCCGAAGCCGAGCGACGAGACGAGCGTCGTGCCCGTGGCGTCGTCGGCCGGCCAGACCTGGACGAACCCGCTACCCGCGTCGAGCTCGGCGCCGAGGTCGACCCACCAGCGGACCGTGCCGTCGACGGGGTCGACGCGCGCCAACCGGCTCGAGGTCTGCGCCGTGCCGCCGAAGCCGCCGTCGAAGCGGCACCCCGCGTCGCTCGCGGCACCGGTGGCGGCGCCGTCGTCCGTGCCGTCACCGCTCGCGCTGACCAGCACGTCGCCGCCGAGCACGTCGGGGCCCACGCGGGGCTCGGCCTGCCAGAGCAGGCAGTCGGCCCGGTCGTCGGGCACCCCGACGTCGGCGGGGGTGAGCGTCCACGACGCGGCCACGGGCTCGTGCCGCAGGTCGTCGCCGTCGACGCCGTCGAGCGCGACGGCCGACGGGTACCGGGGCGCCTCGACGAGGCCGACGGTCGTGACCAGGGCCGCGGTCACGACGACCGCGGCGGTCACGAGCGCGAGGCGACGGGCCCGGGAGGCGCGGTGCCAGGCGGCCGCGGAGCTCCGGCGGGCGCGCGCGAGCGGCGGGTCGCTCGGCGAGGCCTGGTCCGTCACCCGGCCATGCTACGAGTCGGGTGCGCGCCCGGGCCGTGAGGTCGCCCGGGGGCCCGACCCGCGCCTCCTCGTCCCCGGGGCCGCCCGTTAGGCTGATGCGGGTCGTCCCGCCCCCCCCCGCCCACGAAGGAGCCGCGCCATCGAAGCCGTCGTCATCTCGATCCTCGCCCTGGCGATCGTCGTGCTCGTGGTGGTCCAGGCGGTCTACCGTCGCCGTGTGCTGCGGCGCCGCGAGGCCGCCGGGCAGCGCGTCGTCGGCCGCGGCAGCTACGTCGTGTTCGGGGTGATGGCGGCGTTCCTGCTCTTCGCGGTGTTCGTGTTCCCGCTGCTCGTGCGGGGGTAGCGGCCTTCAGGCAGTGACCGATCAGGGCCGGTGGTCGATCGGCACGCGAGGGGTCGCGATGCCGGGCCAGAAGTCCTCGCCTCCGGTCCGATCGAGAACGAGGTCGGGAAGCGTGGCCTCAGAAGCCCCACTGCGGACCAGGACGTCGTCCAGGGAGGCGACGACGTCGAGAACCGAACGTGGTCCGAACTGGCCCACCAGCCTCTTCGCCTTGGCTCGGACGTTGTTGGGTGTCGGGCCGGCGTCGATGACGGAGTGATGCCAGAGTCGGCTGTGGTGGGCGCAGCGGTTCCGCAGGTAGACCAAGGCCCTCACGCGGTACGCAAAACCTGAGGTGGCGACCCCGATGCTGCTCGCCACCTCAGCAGCGAGTGTGCCCCCAGCCCCTCGCTCGATGCACCTGGACAGCGTTCCGAACGAGAAGGCCTCGACCGCCGACCAGATCGGTAGGTCACCGAACGGGGCGCCGCTTCCGCCGTCGGTCTTGAAGTGGAGGATGTGCCGCTCCTTGCTGCGACCGACATCCCGAAGGCACGCCGAGACGGTGGGTTCGGCATCGCCGACGTCGGTGTAGAAACTCTGCTCTAGGTAACACCCACGAGGGCCGTGCCTGTCGCTGATCACCCTGGCTACGTGCGTTCGGAGGACCAGCTCGGCCCGCGCCAGCGGGGCCACGAGGCGTGCTCGAAGGGTTTCGTCCGCTTCGTAGACGCGTCGGATGTCGTCGAAGCTGGTACCCGGCCGGAAGGAGTCGTCACCCTCGTGCGGCGCGGTCTGGAAGTACCTCGCCCAACCGGACAGGCGGTAGTAGTTGTGGGTCGAGAGGAACGACCGGCATTCTGTCTCGTCGGCGACGATCAGGCCGCGCGATCTGAGCAGGTCCGTCTGCTGTTCGAGGGAGAGGTTCGGCTTCATGACGTGTTCCAGAACGAAAAGGCCCCTCCCATTTGAGCATCGTCGAGAGGCTTGGGAGGGGGTCGATTGCTTCGATCCTAGCTCGAAGGCCTTAGCTTTGCGAGCATGTCCGACATGGATCCGACCAGGGGGACCGGCGAGATGCGTCCCGGTGCGGCAGCCGACGTCGAGGCGTGCGTGGCGGTGTGGGTCGCGGCGTGTGCCGCCCGCGACGGACGCGCCGTCGACGGGGTCGCCGAGAGGGCCCGGCCGAAGTTCGACGCGGCCGTCGTCTGGCTGGTCGTCGACGGCTCGGACGGTTCCGACGGCATCGACGGCTTCGTCCTGGCGACGCGTCCCGGCAGCGGTCTGACCGGCGACCCCGCCGACGCAGCGGTCCTCGGCCTGCTGGCGACGAGACCCGGGGCCCAGTCCCGGGGGCTCGGGCGCTCCCTGCTGAGGGCGGCGACGCGAGAGCTCGCCGCTCGTGGGCACGAGCGTGTCGTGCTGCATGCGCTGCTCGACGACGTCGGGGCCGTCCGGCTCTACGAGAGCGAGGGCTGGACGGCCGCGGGCGTGCCGTTCGAGCACTCGCTGCTGGAGAGGCCCGTGCAGCGGTTCGAGCGGGTGCTCTGACTCAGTCGCCGCCGGTGCGGGCGAAGCCGGAGCGGAACGCGAAGACGGCCGCCTGGACGCGAACGGTGCCGCGGTGCCTCCGCCGCACAGCACCACGTCCTGGACACAGCACCACGACCAGTCGTGGTGTCGTGCCCACCTCGTGGTGTCGTGCCCGCCCGCGCCGCGCCGTCACCCGCGGTCGGCCACCGCCGTCGGGTCGTCGAGGCGGTGGACGACGCCGTCCTGCCCCGTGACCACCAGGTGCGGACCCCAGAAACCGACGTCGATCGCGTCGGCGGGGGAGGTGCGCCAGAGCTCGCGGTGGCTGTGCCCGTCGAAGGCGACGACGGACGTCCGGCCGTCGACGCCGAACGCGAGGTGGTAGGTGGTCGTGCGCCCCTGGGCCAGCGGCACCGAGTACCCCGGCAGTGTCGCCGTGAAGGCCACGTGCCCGTCGTCGGCGTCGAAGGTCGTGACGGTCGAGCTCTCGTCCGCGAAGCTGCTCGAGGGCGAGACGGACACCTGCACCTGGTCGAACGCCGAGTCCGGCAGGGGGTTCCAGCCCGACTGCACGGTCTGACCGCTGCGGACCGGGACGGTCGTCGTCCAGCGGGCCTCGCCGGTCGAGGGTGACAGGCAGGTGACCGAGACCCGGCCGACGGGGTCGTCCGCGTCGCCGGCGTCACCCGGGCCCCGGGGCCCCTCGACGACGGGGTCGCCACTGGCCACGGTGGCCGTGACGGTGACGCAGCGGTCCGACACGATCAGCGAGGCGTCCCCCGGCAGGTCGGCCGACCAGTCGATCGTGCCGGGGTCGTCCTGCGAGAACGCGACGAGGCGCTGTCCGTCGATCGCCGCGAACGCGACGAGCACGTGGTCGCCCGCCTGCTCGGGCCAGCCGTACGTGTCGTCGTCGATCGGCACGGCGTGCTCGGCGCCGGTCGTGGCGTCGATCACCCGCGGCCCCTCGCCCGCCGTCGTCAGCACGTACAGCTCGTCGTCGAACAGGGTGACGGTCGCCTGGGCCGGTTCGTCCCCCCGCCACGACACCGTGTCGAGGTCGTCGAGCGGGCGCAGCTCGAACTCCGTCCGGTCGCCGTCGTCCGTCGTCGGACCCGTGCCGTCGGCCCCGAAGCGCGAGCGCGGCTGGTGCGAGACGAGGATGCTCGACGACGAGACGCCCTCGACGCGCGTGACCTGGTCGGCGTCGGTCGACTCGACGGCCGCGGACCGGTCGGTCACCTCTCCCGTGGCCAGGTCCAGCCGGGCGAGGGTCGAACCGGTCTCGACGTCGACGGTCAGGGTGGCCGCCCGGCCGTCGCCGTCGGGCGTCACCGACACCGAGCGCACCGCCCGGCCGAGGGCCGTCGCCACGTTCGTGCTCCAGGTCACGTCGCCGGTCTCGCCGTCGACCCGGGCCAGGCGCCCGCCCGCCCCGCCGCACCGGTCGGACAGCTCGGCCGACTGCGCCGCCATGATCGCGTCGTCACCGACCCCGCCGACCCGCAGGTAGTAGGCGCAGCCGTCGGGCGTGCCCGGCGTCAGCTCGGCGGTCAGGTCGGTGCTCCAGACCGTCGCGGTCGGCTCGCCGCGCAGGTCGTCGACCAGCATCGCGGGCCGCGCCGGCTCGTCGTACCGCGGCTGGACCGCGAGGCCCGCTCCCGCGACGGCCACGGTCACGGCGGCGACGGCGCCGACCGTCAGCGCCAGGCGACGAGCCCGGGAGGCGCGGGTCCAGACCCGGCGCAGCGCGCCCGGCACCCGTCCGCCCGGCGCCTGCCGCGGTGACCGCCGTCCACGCCGGCCCGCTCCGGTCGTCTCCCCGCCGTCGCGGTCGTCGTCGTGGTGGTCGTGACCGTCGAGGACGGCCGCGCGGTCGCCGGGGTGACCGGGCACCGAGGCGGGCAGCGTCGGGGAGCCGGCCCGCGCCCCCCAGGCCGTCGGCGGGCGCTCGGGACGCACCGGCTGCCACGACCGTCCGCTCATGCCGACCCCCTCAGGTCGCCATGCTACGAGACGGGACCGGTCCACCGGTATGCTGGCGCGTCGTCCCCCGAGGAGGGGGCCTCACCCCGCCCGCACGACCCCGCCCACACGACCCCGGGGCGCCACCCCGCCCGCACCACCCAGGAGGCAGCATGAGCACCGTCCCCAAGGCCCGGGGTCTCGGCACCCTGTGGCGCACCAAGTCGGTCGAGTCGTCGTTGGCCGACTCGACCGGGCCCGAGAACGGGCTGAAGCGCTCGCTCGGCGTCACCGACCTGACGCTCATGGGCATCGCCGTCGCGGTCGGGGCCGGCATGTTCTCGGTCGGCGCGAACGCCGCGGCCAACTTCGCGGGCCCGGGCGTCACCCTGTCGTTCCTGCTGGCCGCCGTCACCTGCGGCCTGGCGATCATGTGCTACGCCGAGTTCGCCTCGACGATCCCCGTCGCGGGCAGCGCGTACACCTTCACCTACGCCACCCTCGGCGAGTTCCTGGCCTGGATCATCGGCTGGGACCTCATCCTCGAGACCCTCACCGGCGCCGCGGTGCTCGCCAAGTACTGGGGCATCTACCTCAGCACGGTGTTCGAGGGCTTCGGGCTCGACGTGCCCGCCACCCTGTCGATCGGGCCCCTCGAGCTCAGCTGGGCTCCGTTCGTCATCGTCGCCTTCTTCACCGTGCTGCTCGTGCTCGGCACGCAGCTCAGCTCACGCGTGGGCAGCGTCTTCACCGTCGTCAAGGTGGCGATCGTGCTGTTCGTCATCGTGGTCGGCTTCTTCTTCGTGAAGGCGTCGAACTACACGCCGTTCGTGCCCGAGTCGCAGCCCCGCCCGGCCGGCGAGGGCGACGTCTGGACGCAGTCCCTCTTCTCGTTCGTCTCGGGTGCCGAGCCGGCGCAGTACGGCGTCTTCGGGCTGCTCGCCGGCGCCTCGCTCGTCTTCTTCGCCTTCATCGGCTTTGACGTCGTCGCGACCAGCGCCGAGGAGGTCAAGGACCCCCAGAAGACCATGCCGCGCGGCATCTTCCTCGGCCTCGCCATCGTCACGGTGCTGTACGTGCTCGTGTCGATCGTGCTGACCGGCATGGTGTCGTACCGCGACCTCGCCTCGGTCGAGGCCCCGACGCTGGCGACCGCGTTCGACCTCGTCGGCGTGGGCTGGGCCGCCCAGGTGATCGCGATCGGCGCCCTGATCGGCCTGACCACGGTCATCATGGTGCTGCTGCTCGGCCTCGCCCGCATCGTCTTCTCGATGGCACGCGACGGCCTGCTGCCCCGCTGGCTCGCGAAGACCTCGGCCGTCCGCAAGACGCCCGTGCGCGTCCAGGTCATCGCCGGCGTGCTCGTGGCCCTGATCGCCGGGTTCACCGACGTCGGCGTCCTCGAAGAGATGATCAACATCGGCACCCTGTCGGCCTTCGTGCTGGTCAGCGTCGGCGTCATCGTGCTGCGCCGGACGCGCCCCGACCTGCCGCGCGCCTTCCGGGTGCCGCTGTCGCCCGTCCTGCCGATCCTCTCGGCCGTGCTCTGCGTGTGGCTCATGTTCAACCTGACGACGCTGACCTGGGCACGGTTCGCGATCTGGCTCGTCATCGGCGTGGTCGTGTACCTCGCCTACGGGCGTCGCCACTCGCGCGTCGGGCTCGGCGAGGACGCCGCGGCGCCTGCGCCGGCCGTCGACGCCGGTGGCCCGCCGCGCTGAGCGGCACGGCCGATCGACGACGGACCCCGTTCGCGACGACGGACCCCGCACACTCGGGGTTCGTCGTCGTGAACGGGGTCCTCCGCGGTGTGCCCGGCGCAGCGAGGTGACCGGCGCTGCCGGGCCGAGCGCGCCTCCTCGGGGTCGCGAGGCGCGAGGGTCAGGAGGCGCGGGGCGCGTCGAGCGCGTCCACCGCGGCCACGACGTCGTCGACCTCGGTGCGCGTGGTGTAGTCGACGTGGACGTCGGCGAAGACGACCTTGCCGTCACGGTCGACGACGAGGACCGTCGGGAACGGCACGTCGGCGGTGGCGTCGGCGTTGCTGTCGGCGACGTCGAAGCCGAGCCCGCTGTGCACCTCGCGGGCGGCCGCGACCGGCTCGGTCTGGATGCCCAGCGCGCGGACGAGCACGTTGCCCGGGTCGGACAGCACGGGGAACTCGAGCCCGCCGTTCGCGACCGACCGTTCGCTCCCCTCCGGCGTCTGCGGGCTGACGGCGACGAGGGCGACCCCGCGCTCGCGGAGGCGGGGCAACAGCTCGGCCTGGTACGTCTGGAGGGTCAGGTTGCAGTACGGGCACCAGGCGCCGCGGTAGAAGACGAGCACGGCGACCGACTCGCCCACCGTCTCGGACAGCGACACCTCGGCGCCCGACGTGTCGACGAGGGTGGCGTCGACGATCGTGTCGCCGAGCCGGACGGCCGAGGCCGGGACGCCCGCATCACGGAGGCCGGACTGCTCGTCGTCGAACACCTTCGCGGCGTCGGAACCGATCCGGGCGTTGAAGCCCTCGGTGAACTCGCTCACCTGGTCGGCGATGGAGGTCGCGGCGCTGGCGTCGTGGGTCGACATGGGGTCCTCTCGGCGGGGCGGTGGCTCGTCGGGTGCGTGCCCTGGGCGACCGGTCCGCGGCGGCACCCCGGGAGGTGCGGCGCGAGGGGGGACGTGCGGTCACGTCCGGTCGCCGGGGTCGATCGTAGACGGTGCGAGGGGTGACGTCCGTCCCGGGCCGGGTGACGTTCGCATTCGTCCCCGGGCCGGCGGCGGTGGCGTGGACCGGGGGACGCGCGCCGGGACGGGCGTGTTGGCTGGTCGCATGCAGACGTTCCTCCCGTACGCCGACCTGCGAGCCAGCGTCGAGGTGCTCGACGACCGCCGACTGGGCAAGCAGCGGGTCGAGACGTTGCAGGTCATGCGGGCGCTCGTCGTCCCCGGCTACGGCTGGCAGAACCACCCGGTCACGGCGATGTGGCGCGGCTACCGTCCGGCTCTGATGGCCTACCAGGTCGAGACCTGTGCGGCGTGGGCCTCCCGCGGGTTCGCGGACACCTGCCTCGAGAAGACGCTCGCCACCCTCGACGAGGTGCCGGCCGACGCCGCCGCCTTCCGGACGGGCGACTACGACCTGCCACCGTGGTTCGGCCGTGACGACGTCCACCGCTCGCACCGCTCGAAGCTGCTCGCGAAGGCCCCGGAGTCGTACGCCGAGGCGTTCGGCGACGAACCCGCCGACCTCGACTACGTCTGGCCGGTCTCGACGGCGCACGGCACGCCGACCTGACCGGGGCCGCGTTACGGGCCGGTCAGGTCGCGTGCCGACGAGCGCAGGCCGCGTGCTGAGCGCTCGGGCCGCGCGCCGACGCGCTCGGGCCGCGCGCCGACGCGCTCGGGCCGCGCGCCGACGCGCTCGGGCCGCGCGCCGACGCGGGCGGACCGCCTGCCGACGCGCTCGGGCCGCGCGCCGACGCGCTCAGGCCGCGCGCGCCTCCAGCAGGTCGAGGGCGGCGACGATCTCGTCGACCTCGGTGCGGGTGGTGTAGTCGGTGTGGACGTCGGCGAACACCACGGTGCCGTCGCGGTCGATCACGAGCACGGTCGGGAAGGGGATCTCGCCGGTCGCGTCGGCGTTGCTGTCGGCGACGTCGAAGCCGAGCTGCGTGTGCACGGCCCGGGCGTCGGCGCTGGGCTTGGTGCGGATGCCGAGGGCACCGCTCAGCACGTTGCCGGGGTCGGACAGCACGGGGAACTCGAGCGCGCCGTTCGCCACCGACGCCTCGGACCCCTCGGGCGTCTGCGGGCTGATCGCGACGAGGGCGACCCCGCGCTCGCGCAGGCGGGGCAGCAACTCGGCCTGGTAGGTCTTGAGGGTCAGGTTGCAGTAGGGGCACCACGAGCCCCGGTAGAACACCAGTACGGCGGGCCCCTCGCCGACCGTCTCGGCGAGCGAGACCTCGTCGCCGCGGGGCGTCAGCAGGGTCGCCTCGACGAGGGTGTCGCCGGGTGCGACGGCGCCGTCGGGCACGCCGGCCTCGCGCAGGGCACTCTGCTCGTCGGCGAACACCTTCGAGAAGTCGGGGCCGATCTGGGCCGTGAAGCCCTCGTCGAACTCGGCGACCTGGTCGGCGATGCGGCGGTCGGGGGTGGGGGTGCTGGCGTTCGACATGGTCGTCCCCTCGCGGTGACGGGCTCGCCGGGTACGGCCGTCGGGTGCCGACGATCGTAGGCACGTCGCCCGGTGCCGAGCCGGTGCGTCGTCACGCAGCGTCACACGCCGACGCGGACGCCGAGGCGGAGGTGGCCGGTGATCAGCTCTGGCAGTGCGGGCACCAGTACGTGTCGCGCAGCTCGAGCTCGCTCTCGCCGAGCTCGCCTCGGACGATCTTCGTGCCGCACCGCAGGCAGGGCTTGCCCGCCCGGCCGTAGACCCAGTCGGTCGTGCCCCGCAGGTTGCCCGTGGTGGTGCGGTCGACGCGGTCCTTGTTGGCCTGGATGAGCCGGTGGGCCAGGTCGATCATCTTCGGTCGGTTCTCGACCTCGCCGACGGGTCGCGTGGGCAACACGCCCCGCAAGAAGCACAGTTCGTTGCGGTACACGTTGCCGACCCCGGCGAGCACCCGCTGGTCGAGCAGCGCGAGCCCGACCTCGCGGGTCGGGTCGGCCTCGAGGTTCGCGAGGGCGCGGCCGGCGTCCCAGTTGGGGCCGAGCAGGTCGGGGCCGAGGTACGACACGACGCTGTCGTCGTCGTCACGGGCCACCAGTTCGACGATCCCCAGGTCGAAGCCGACGGCCACCCAGTCGGCGGTCTCGAGCACGACGCGGGCCTGGTAGGCCGGGCGCTTCCACTTCGTGCCGTGACGGTAGACGTGCCACGACCCCTCCATCTTGAGGTGCGTGTGCAGCGTCAGGTCGCCGATGTGGTGCAGCAGGTGCTTGCCCCGGGCGACGACGTCGTCGACGACCTCGCCGGTCAGGTCGACCGTGGCGAACGCCGGCACCCGGAAGTCGCTGGCCGTGAGCGTCTGGCCGTGCAGCACCGCGTCGAGGTTCTTCGCGGCACGGTAGACGGTGTCTCCTTCGGGCATCGGTCAGGACCTCAACCGGATGCCGCTCGGCGTGGGCGCGAAGCCGGCGTCGCGCAGCGCGTCGCCGAGCGGGGTGCCCAGCACGAACTCGCCGTCGACCCGCTCGACGGCGAGCTTGCCGATGCGGTTGCGGACGGTCGAGGCCAGCGACCCGGCCGCGAGGGCGAGCTCTCGGTCGTCGGGATCGCCGAAGGTCAGCACGGTCTTGCCGCCCCGCTCGACGTAGACGACGAGTCGGCCGTCGACGAGCACCACGAGCGACCCGGCCTTGCGGCCCGGCCGGTGCCCGGACTTCTTCTTGCCGCCCGCGGCCCCGTCGGCCGTCTCGGCGTGGGTGGACCCCGAGGAGGCGCGGGTCGAGCCCGCCCCGGAGCCCGCGTCGTCGCGCGTCCCGGCGCCGGTCGCCGTGCTCGCCGCCGCCGAGGTGGCGGCTCGTGCCGCCGCGCTCGTCACGGCCGCAGCCTCGTCGGCGGGTGCGCCGTCGAGCGTCTGGCCCGGCCACGGGAGGGCGGCGCCGTAGGGGTTGGCCGGGTCGGTCGCGGCCAGCGTGACCACGGGCACGTCGCGTTGGCGTCCGGCGGCGACCAGGGCGTCGTCGTCGCGTCGGTCGCCCTCGTCGCGGACGAACGACCGCAGTCGGTCGACGGTCGGCCCGGTGGCGAACTGGGCCGCGCCGAGCCCCTCGACGAAGTAGCCGCGGCGCGCCCGGCCGGTCTCTTCGAAGCCGCTCAGCACCTTGTAGGCCGTCGAGAAGCCTCCGCGGACGCCTTCGTTGACGACCGCGCCGCGCGTGACGACGCCGTGCCGCTCGAGCAGGATCTCGGCCGTCGCGGCGGCGCGCACCGTGCCGTCGGGTTCGGCGAGGGGCAGCAGCGACCACCGCCCGCCCACCGTCGGGGGACCGGCCTGGCGGGGCATGGCCACGCGACCGCGACTGCGGTACGACGAGCGGGAGCGGGTGGGCGTGCGCGGCTTCGACGTGCGGCCGCCGCCGACCTGGGTGCGCAGCGGCGCGAACGTGTCGTTCGTGATCTGGCCGGCCCAGACGAGTTGCCAGACGGCCGTGACCAGCGAGTCGTCGTCGGTGCTGCCGACGGCGTCGGAGAGCTGCCGGAAGAAGTACGCACCCCCGCCGGCGAGGGCGGCGAGCACCTCGCGCTGCAGGTCGTCGGTCTCGGCTCCGGACGGTTCGGGCAGCGTCACCTGGGCGCCGTCGGCGAGGTGCAGGCTGACCCAGCCGTCGTGCCCGGGGAGGGTGCCGGTGCCCGACCAGATGACGTCGCCGGTCGCGGTGAGCTCGTCGAGCATCGAGGGGTTGTAGTCGGTCACGCGCGCCGGCAGGATCAGGGACTCCCACGCCGAGGCGGGCAGCGAGACGCCGCTCAGCTGGTCGACGACCTGCACGACGCCGTCGAGCCCTCGCAGGCCCGAGCCCTTCAGCCCGGTGGCGACGTGCTGCCACGCGGGCAGGAAGCGACCGAGGGTCTCGGGGGCGACGGGCTCGACCTCGTGCCGCAGAGCGGCCAGCGACTTGCCGCGCAGCCGACGCAGCACCTCGGAGTCGCACCACTCGCTGCCCTGCTGACGCGGCCGGAACTCGCCCTCGACGACACGGCGCTGGGTGGCGAGCTTGTGCAGGGTGTCCAGGACGACGGCGGTGCCGAGGCCCAGCCGCTCGGCCACCATCGTGGGGGTGAACGGCCCGTGGGTGCGGGCGAACCGGCCGATCAGGTCGCCCAGCGGGTCGTCGACGGGTTCGACGAACGCGGTGGGCACGCCGATCGGCAGGGCGACCCCGAGGGCGTCGCGGAGGCGCGAGGCGTCTTCGATGCCGGCCCAGCGCACCGTGCCGGCGTGGGTGAAGCGCAGCACGCGGTTCGACCACGCGAGGTCGGTCAGGGCGGTCTCGAGCGACCGGTGGGCGTCGTCGCGTGCGGCGACGTCACCGGTCACGAGGGTGGCGGCGAGCCAGCTGCGGTCGATGATCTCGTCGGTGGTCAGGGGGCCGAGCAGCCGCAGCAGGTCGACGACGCCCTCGATGTCGCGGGCCCGACGGTCGGGGGCGAGTCGCTGCAGCTCGAGTTCGTGCTGGTCGATGACGTCGGCGTCGAGCAGCTCGCGCAGCTCGGCACGGCCCAGCAGCTCTTGCAGCAGGCTCGAGTCGAGCGACAGGGCGGCGGCCCGGCGTTCGGCGAGGGGCGAGTCGCCCTCGTACATGAAGGCCGCCACGTAGCCGAACAGCAGCGACCGGGCGAAGGGCGACGGCACCTCGGTCTCGGTCTCGACGATGCGGACGGTGCGGCTGGCGAGGTCGCGGGTGAGGGTCATCAGGGCCGGCAGGTCGTACACGTCTTGCAGCACCTCGCGCACGGCCTCGAGCACGATCGGGAACTGCGGGTACTTGCGGGCGACGTCGAGCAGCTGCGACGACCGTTGGCGCTGCTGCCAGAGCGGGGAGCGCTTGCCGGGGTTGTACCGGGGCAGCAGCAGCGCCCGGGCCGCGCACTCGCGGAAGCGCGACGAGAACAGCGCCGAGCCGCCGACCTCTTCGGTGACGATCTCGTCGAGGTCGTCGAGCTCGAACGAGAACAGCTCGGCCCCGGGAGGCTCGGCGTCGGTGTCGGGGATGCGCACGACGATGCCGTCGTCGGCCGCCATCGCGCCGCCGTCGACCCCGAGCTGGTCGCGGATGCGCGCCGAGACGGCCAGCGCCCACGGGGCGTGGACCTGCATGCCGTAGGGCGAGTGCAGGATGAGCCGCCAGTCGCCGAGCTCGTCGCGGAAGCGCTCGACGACGAGGGTGGTGTCGGTCGGCACGTACGCGGTGGCGGCCTTCTGTTCGGCGAGGAAGGCGATCAGGTTGCGGGCGGCGCGTTCGTCGAGGCCCCCGGCCGCGACGCGGGTCGTGGCGTCGGCCTCGTTCGAGTTCGACAGCTCGCGGACGTAGCCGCCGATCGCCTTGCCGAGCTCGGCGGGCCGCCCGATGCCGTCGCCCTTCCAGAAGGGGACGCGCCCCGGCTGGCCGTACGCAGGCGAGACGAGCACGCGGTCGTGGGTGATGTCCTCGATGCGCCAGCTCGTCGCCCCGAGGGCGAACACGTCGCCGACCCGCGACTCGTAGACCATCTCTTCGTCGAGCTCTCCGACGCGGGCGGCCTTCTCGCCGACCATGAAGACGCCGAACAAGCCGCGGTCGGGGATCGTGCCACCGCTGGTGACGGCCAGGCGCTGGGCGCCGGGTCGACCGGTCAGCGTGCCGTGCACGCGGTCCCAGACGATGCGGGGCCGCAACTCGGCGAACTCGTCGGACGGGTACTTGCCGCTGAGCAGGTCGAGGGTGGCGTCGAAGGCCGACCGGGGCAGCGTCGCGAACGGTGCGCTGCGCCGGACGGTGTCGAACCAGGCGTCGGCGTCGAGCTCGTCGAGGGCGACGGCGGCCACCGTCTGCTGCGCCAGCACGTCGAGGGGGTTGGTCGGCACGCGGAGCTCTTCGATCAGCCCGGCCACCATCCGTTCGGCGGCGACGGCGGAGTGGATGAGGTCGGCCCGGTGCTTCGGGAACAGCACACCGCGTGAGGTCTCGCCGACCTGGTGCCCGGCCCGCCCCACGCGCTGCAGGCCGCTGGCGACCGAGGGCGGCGACTCGACCTGGATGACCAGGTCGACCGCACCCATGTCGATGCCGAGCTCGAGCGAGCTGGTCGCGACGACGCAGCGCAGGCGGCCGCTCTTGAGGTCGTCCTCGATGAGGGCGCGCTGGTCTTTCGACACCGACCCGTGGTGGGCGCGGGCGAGCAGGGGCTCGCTGCCCGCGGTCTGGCCCGAGCCGCCCATCAGCTGGGCGGGGGCGCCACCGCCCACGGCCGGGTTGCGCTGTGATGCGGGGGCCGGGGCGAACGGGTCGACGGTGTCACCGGCCGCGCCGTCGCCGACGCGACCGGCCGCGACCAGCTCGCCCCGCGCCTCCTGGTCGTCGTCACCGGCGTCGCCGTCCGCCGAGGAGGCGCGGGTCGCCGAGGCGCCGGACCGTGCGTCCTCGGTGGCCCGCACGGCGGCCTCGAGGTCGCCGCCCTGGCGTTCGATCCAGATGTCGTTGAGCCGGGCCGTCAGGCGTTCGGCCAGGCGGCGCGAGTTCGAGAAGACGATGGTCGACCGGTGCGCCGCGATCAGGTCGACGATGCCCTCTTCGACGTGGGGCCAGATCGAGCCCTGCGGCGCCGCGCCGGCCGCCGAGCCCTCGAGCGGCGCGGCCGTGCCGAGTTCGGTCATGTCGTCGACGGGGACGACGACCCGCAGGTCGAACTTCTTGTCGGCGCGCGGGTTGACGATCGTGACCGGGGCCGGGCCGGCGAGGAATCGTGCGACCTCTTCGGGCGGTCGCACGGTGGCGCTGAGCCCGATGCGCTGGGCGGGCTTCTCGAGCAGGGCGTCGAGGCGCTCGAGCGAGAGGGCCAGGTGGGCGCCGCGCTTGGTGGACGCCACGGCGTGCACCTCGTCGACGATGACGGTCTGCACGCCCTTGAGGGTCTCGCGCGCCTGGGACGTGAGCATCAGGTAGAGGGACTCGGGCGTGGTGATGAGGATGTCGGTCGGAGTGCGGGCCAGCCGACCGCGGTCGCTCGAGCTGGTGTCGCCCGACCGGACCCCGACCGTGATGTCGGGTGCCTCGGTGCCCAGCCGCCTGGCGGTCTGGGTGATGCCCACGAGCGGCGAGCGGAGGTTGCGCTCGACGTCGACGCCGAGCGCCTTGAGGGGCGAGATGTAGAGCACGCGGGTGCGGTGCAGCTTCTCGTCGGGCGGCGGCGACGAGGCCAGCGAGTCGATCGACCAGAGGAACGACGCGAGCGTCTTGCCCGAGCCGGTGGGCGCGATGACGAGGGCGTGGTCGCCCTGGCTGATGGCCGTCCAGGCACCCTCTTGCGCCCGCGTCGGCGCGGCGAAGGCCCCCCGGAACCACTCGCGGGTCGCGGGGGAGAAGCGGTCGAGAACGTCGGTCATCGGTGCCATCCTGCTCTGCACCACCGACATTCCGCCGGGGGTTCAGCTGAGCACGGTGGCCTCGCCCCGGCGTCCGGACCGTGCCGCGAAGGCGTCGAGGGCCGAGAGGACCTCGTCGGCCCGCCAGATGGTCCCCAGCTTGTACTCGGCCTTCTGCTTCAGGACGCCCGACTCGACCAAGCGACGGAGCAGCGGGTAGACGTTGCTCGGGGCGAGCGACAGACGCGCGGCCGCGGTCGCGGCGTCGAGGACGGGCTGGTGGACGAGCAGGTCGAGCAGGCGCCAGACCGACGAGTCGCGACGTGCCGTCACCCGGGTCGTCCACGACGCCCGTACCTCGTGGAGGTCGTCCACGAGCCTGCGGGCGTTCGCGACCGCGCGCAGGGACGCTTCGGCCGTCAGCCGCACGATCGGGTCGAGCTCGCCCGCTCGGTAGGCGGTCAAGGCCCGGTGGTACGCGTCGACGTCCGTCAGCAGGCCGGCCGAGACCGGCACCGTCACGGATCGAGTGACCCCTTTGGAGCGCAGCATCGCCTGGGTCAACGATCGCCCCGTCCTGCCGTTGCCGTCCGTGAAGGGGTGGATCGTCTCGAACTGGGCGTGGGTCACGGCGGTCTGGACGAGGACGGGTAGATCGTCGCGTCGTGCGAAGGTCAGGCAGTCGTCGAGCAGGCCCGGGACCCGTTCGCTGACGGGGGCGACGAACTCGGCGCCGACGGGGCTGGCGCTGCTTCGGCCGATCCAGACCTGCTCGCTCCGGAGGGCACCCGGCGTGTGTCGCACGTCCGACGCCATCAGCGTGGCGTGCATCGTCAGGACGGAGGCGGGGGTCAACTCGTCGGCCAGGTCGATCGCCGCCGACATGGCCCGCGTGTTCGCCGCGATCAGGGTCGCGTTGCGCTTGCGTTCGTCCCCGAGTTCGGCCGAGAACACGGATCGGGCGTTCGCGGTCAGGTTCTCGATGCGCGACGAGGCGACGGCCTCGCTGCGCAGCAGGAGCGGGGCGAAGGCCGCCACCTCGCCGCCGAGGGTGGCATCGAAGCGGGTCAGTTCGAGAGAGGCGTCCTCGGCGAGAGCGGCGACCTCGGGCGACGGAGCGGGGTCGAGAGCGCCGATCAGCGGGGGCACCGCCGCACGGAACACGGCCGGGCGGAACGGCTCGGTGCGCAGCCCGGCCGTCGGGCGCCCGGACGGCACCCACGCGACCTGCTCGTGGTCGAGGGGAGGCCAGATGGCGGTCACGACACCTCACAAGTCAGAATCCGGTCCGTTCGTTTTATGACTTGCAACACTAAGTCATAATCGCTGTGCCGAGAACGTCATTCGTCACCCGGCGGCGCGACCATCGGCCGACGGCGTCGGCGGCCCCGGCTACGGTGGGCGCATGCCGAACCTGCTGCACCTCGACTCGTCCGCCGACCTCGCGACGAGCCGTTCGCGTGCGATCACCGCGGCGTTCGCCGACGCCTGGCGCGCCCTCGGCGACGACCACACCGTCACCCGTCGCGACCTGCACGTCGACCCCCTGCCGCACCTGAGCGACAGCTCGCTGCACTGGCCGCCGCGCCTCCGTCAGCCGGGCGACGCCCCCGACCCCGCGCACGAGGCGCTGCAGCAGGCGCTGATCGCCGAGCTCGTCGCCGCCGACGTCGTGGTGATCGGAGCCCCGCTCTACAACTACTCGCTGCCCTCGACGCTGAAGGCCTGGGTCGACAACGTCCACCTGCCCGGGGTCACCGCCCCGTTCGACGGCGACGACCAGCAGCCGATGCTCGGGCGTGCTGCGGTCGTCGTGACCAGCCGCGGCGGCTCGTACGACCCCGGCACCCCGACGGCCGGCCGGGACCACGCCGTCCCGGTGCTCGAGATCGTCCTGGGCGCGACCCTCGGCATGCGCGTCGAGACCATCACGACGAACCTCACGCTCAGCGACCGGTTGCCCATGCCCGACGAGGCGCGCGAGCGTGCCGTCCGCGAGCTCGGCGAGGCGATCGAGGCGGCGGTCGCCTCGGCCCGTCGCCTCGGTTGACCGTGTCGTCGCGCGCCCGGGGCGGTCGTCGGGCCGGTGCCGTGCGTCGCGTGAAGTCCGTCGTCGCTCGGGTCTTCGGCATGCTGGCGGCCGCGCTCGCCGTCATCGGGCTCGTCCGGCTGCTGCAGGGGCAGGCCGGGTTCGGTGCCGCGTTCCTGTTCGCCGCCTTCGTCTCTGTCGTCGTGTCGTACGCCCTCGTCCGCAGCGTGAACGCGTCCCGAAGTCGTCCCGACGGCCGGCGCCGGCCCGACGGGCCAGGTCGTCCCGACGGGCGGCGCCGGCCCGACGGGCAGCCTGGGCGGGGCGGCGACCGTCGTCGCTAGGCTCGGAGGCATGCAGAGCCGCACCCTCGGAACCCGTTCATCCTTCCTCGCCGACCGACCCGTCTCGGTCGTCGGCCTCGGCACCTGGCAGCTCGGTGCCGACTGGGGCGACGTCTCCGAGAGCGACGCGCTCGACGTGCTGGGCGCCTCCGTCGAGTCGGGGGTGACCTTCTTCGACACGGCCGACGTCTACGGTGACGGCCGCAGCGAGCAGATCATCGGGCGCTTCCGCGCGTCGAACCCCGACCTGCCGTTGACCGTCGCCACCAAGATGGGTCGCCGCCTCGACCAGGTGCCGTCGAACTACGTCCGTGAGAACTTCGTCGCCTGGACCGACCGCTCGCGTCGCAACCTCGGCGTCGACACGCTCGACCTGGTGCAGCTGCACTGTCCGCCGACTCCCGTGTTCGAGAGCGACGCCGTCTACGACGCCCTCGACGAGCTGGTCGAGGCCGGGGCGATCCGCGCCTACGGCGTCAGCGTCGAGGAGACCGCCCAGGCCCTGACGGCCATCGCCCGGCCGAACCTGGCGACCGTGCAGATCATCCTCAATGCCTTCCGGCTCAAGCCCCTCGACGAGGTGCTGCCCGCCGCGCAGGGTGCCGGTGTCGGCATCATCGCCCGTGTCCCCCTGGCCAGCGGCCTGCTGTCGGGCAAGTACACGACCGAGACGACGTTCGCCGAGAACGACCACCGCACCTACAACCGTCACGGCGAGGCCTTCGACCAGGGCGAGACCTTCAGCGGCGTCGACTTCGAGAGGGGCGTCGCCGCCGCTCAGGAGTTCGCCGCGGCCGTCCCCGACGGCGTCACCGTGCCGCAGGCGGCCCTCGCCTGGATCGTCGAGCAGCCCGGGGTCAGCACGGTCATCCCCGGCGCGCGCAACGTCGCCCAGGCGACCGCGAACGCCGCGGCGGGCAGCGTGGGCGACCTCGACGACGGGCTCGACAGCGAGGTCGTCCGCATCTACGACCAGTACTTCCGCGAGGCCGTGCACGGCCGCTGGTAGCCCCGGCACGACGCCGGGCACCGCGCGACGGGTCGGATCAGCGCGGGCCCGGGGTCGCCACGAGGCGGCCGAGCAACGCCACGCCCGAGCCGATGATCAGCCCGCCGACGACGTCGGACGTCCAGTGCGCCCCCACGTGGAGGCGCGACC
The DNA here is from genome assembly GCF_040547465.1 of Frigoribacterium sp. PvP054. Lineage (NCBI taxonomy): Bacteria > Bacillati > Actinomycetota > Actinomycetes > Micrococcales > Microbacteriaceae > Frigoribacterium > Frigoribacterium sp. PvP054. The sequence continues at coordinate 31,762 of NZ_JBEPPU010000005.1, read as the reverse complement.
ACGAGACCGCGCCGGCCAGCGGCACGAGGGCGGCTGCGGCCCCCGGCGACTCGATCGCGACGCCCGTCACGAAACCGGCCGCACACGCCGCGTGGCCGGACGGGAACGAGGCCGACAGCGGCTGGCTGCGCAGCCGCCGCTCGATCGGGACGTCGTCGATCAGCGGACGGTTGCCGCCGAAGATGCGCTTGCCGACGATGTTCGCCATGGCGCTGGCGAAGCCGAGCGACAGTGCTCCGCGGACGGCGGCCCGGCGCTGACCGACGAGGGCGAGACCCGTCGCGACGGCCGCCCAGAGCAACCCGTGGTCGGCGAAGTGGCTGAGGCGGCTGAGGTTCCGGTCGACGACGGGCACGCCGCGGACGGCGTTGATGCGCGTCGCGGCCCGACGGTCGGCACGCAGCACCCAGGCGGGCAGGACCTGACGGGGCGTCTCGGAGGGCAAGGGGAGCAGGGGCACCGGTCCACCGTATCTTTCCTCGGGGACCGTGCCCGCGCCTCCTCGGGGCCGCGCCCCGCGTCCCCGGGGCCGACGAACGAGGTCGCGGCCGCGCCGAGGGGTACAAGCTGGCCGGTCCGCGACGGGTGCCGCGTACACCGGGGACATGGCAGACAACATGTACACCCCCCAGAACCCCGTCACCCAGTACCCGCAGCCGCCGTTCGAGCACCAGCAGCAGAGCGCGCCCGGCGACGTCCACGCCATGAAGCCCGAGCCCGACCACGGCGAGACCAGCTACGTCGGCAGCGGCCGCCTCGCCGGCCGCAAGGCCCTCGTCACCGGTGCCGACAGCGGCATCGGTCGCGCCACCGCCATCGCCTTCGCCCGTGAAGGCGCCGACGTCGCGTTGAGCTACCTCGCCGACGAGCAGTCGCAGGCCGAAGAGGTCGCCGCCCTCGTCCGCGAGGCCGGACGCACGGCCGTCCTGCTGCCGGGCGACCTGCAGGTCGAGCAGACCAACGTCGACATCGTCGAGAAGACGGTCGCCGAACTCGGCGGCCTCGACATCCTCGCGATCATCGCCGGCGTCATGCCGACCGTCAGCAGCATCGACGACTTCGAGACCGAGACCCTCGACCACGTGCTCAAGGCCAACATCTACCCGCTCTTCTGGCTGACGAAGGCCGCTTCGACGCACCTGCAGCCGGGGGCGTCGATCATCACGACGTCGTCGATCCAGGGTTTCCAGCCGTCGCCCGACCTCGCCGAGTACGCGGTGTCGAAGGCGGGCATCGCCAACTGGACCCGTGCCATGGCGCAGCAGCTCGCCGAGCGCGGCATCCGTGTCAACGGCGTCGCGCCCGGCCCCGTCTGGACGCCCCTGCAGCCGGCCTTCGTGCCGAACGAGAAGATCGAGAGCTTCGGCTCGGAGGCCGCCTACGGTCGCCCCGGCCAGGCCGTCGAGCTGGCCCCGTCGTTCGTGTTCCTGGCCAGCCAGGAGTCGAGCTACATCAGCGGCGAGACCATCGCCGTCACGGGTGGCACGCCGATCCACTAGGTCGGCACCACACCTCGAGGACGCCGCCGGGCGGGCCGGTGCGTCGATCTGCTGACTGCGCCGCCGCAGTGTGGACTGCGCCGACCTGCTGATTGCGCCGCCGTCGCGTGGACTGCGCGCCGCCGTGTGCCGCGGTGCCGTGTCCACTCGGCGGCGTCTTCGTGCGCTGGCCAGGCCAGCCGCGTGCCGAGCGGACTCGGCCTGGCACTCAGGCCACCGGGCGGTCGCGGGGCGGGCCCAGCACGGATGGGCCGGGCGGGCCGGGACGGTAGGGCGGGGTCAGGGGTGCCGGACGCCCTCGCCCGCGATCACGGCGCGGTACCCCTCACGGTAGGTCGGGTGCGCGAACGCGAACCCGGTGCCGCGCAGGCGGGCGTTCGACAGTCGCTTGTCGCCTCCGGCCTGACGGCCCCGAGGAGGCGCGCTCGGCGGCACGGGCACGCCCAGTTCGCCGGCCACGAACGCCAGCACGTCGTCGAGTCTCGACGGCTCGTCGTCGACTCCGACGTACAGGTCGTCGGTCAGGCCCGAGGTCGTCGTGAGGTGGACGATCGCGGCGGCCGCGTCGTCGCGGTGGATGCGGTTCGTGTGCGGCGAGCTGCCGGCCGGCTCGGCCAACCGGGCCTCGCCCCCTCGCACCTGCTCGATCAGCCGTTCGCGGCCGGGCCCGTAGATGCCGCCGAGCCGGAACACGATGCCGTCGGGTCGGCGCTCGTGCAGCAACGTCTCGGCCTCGAGGATCACCTCGGCCGTGGGCGAGGCCCCGGTCGCCGGGGTCGCCTCGTCGACGACGCTGCCGTCGTCGACGTCGTACACGGCGGTGGACGAGACGAACAGCACGCGGGCGTCGGTGGCACCCGCCTCGTCGAGCGCGTCGAGGACGTTCCGCAGACCGTCGACGTACGACGCCCGGTAGGTGTCGACGTCACGCGACCCCGCCGAGAGGGCGACGACGACGACCTCGGTGTCGGAGGGAAGCGTGGGCCGGGTCGTGCTCAGGTCGATCGAGACCCCCTCGACGGCGTCGGGCAGCAGGTCGGCGGACCGACGGAGCCCGATCACCCGGTGCCCGAGCGACGCGAACCGCAGCGCGGCCTCGGTGCCGAGGTCGCCGCAGCCGGCCAGGACGACCGTCATCGGGTGGCCTCGTCGGTGAAGCCGGCGAACCGGTCGGTCGCCGTGATCAGCGCGTCGAGGATGCCCGGCTCGTCGAACGCGTGCCCGGCGTCGTCGACCAGGACGAACTCGGCGTCGGGCAGCGCGGCGTGCAGGTCGAAGGCCGTGGTCGCGGGCGTGCACAGGTCGTAGCGGCCCTGCACGATCACCGTGGGGATGTGCGCCACGAGGTGCGCGTCACGGATGAGCTGCCCCTCGTCGACGAAGCCCCGGTTGACGAAGTAGTGGTTCTCGATGCGGGCGAAGGCCAGCGCGAAGGCGGGGTCGGAGTAGCGCTCGACGAGGTCGGGTCGGGGCAGCAGCGTGATCGCCGAGGCCTCCCATGTCGACCAGGCCACGGCGGCCGGCCCGTGCACGGCCGGATCGGGGTCGGCGAGCAGGCGCGAGTAGGCCTCGATCAACCCGCCGGGACGGCGTTCGCGGACCGGCACCGGGGCGAGGTACCCCTGCCACCGGTCGGGCAGCACGTTCGAGGCGGCACCTTCGTAGAACCAGTCGAGTTCGCTCTGCCGCAGGGTGAAGATGCCGCGCAGCACGAGCTCGGTGACCCGGTCGGGGTGCGTCTCGGCGTAGGCCAGCGCCAGGGTCGACCCCCACGAGCCGCCGAACACCTGCCAGCGGTCGATGCCGAGGTGTTCGCGGAGCATCTCGAGGTCGGCGACGAGGCGCTGCGTCGTGTTCGTCGACAGATCGGTGCCGAACGTGCCCGCGTGCGGCGTGCTGCGGCCCGCCCCGCGCTGGTCGAGCAGCACGATGCGGTACCGCGCCGGGTCGAAGAGTCGACGGTGGACCGGCGACGAGCCGCTGCCGGGCCCGCCGTGCAGGAAGACGACGGGCTTGCCGTCGGGATCGCCGCATTCTTCCCACCAGACGTGCTGGCCGTCGCCGACGTCGAGCAGGCCGGAGTCGTACGGTTCGATCTCGGGGTAGAGCGGAGGCATGTCGACGAGCGTAGCCGGGGGCACCGACGCCGACAGCTGAGGTGACGGGCCTGTGGGCGGTGAGCCGCGCCTCCCGGGGTGGGGGCGAGACGACCGGGGCCGTCCCGCCGTCAGGCTCGGAGGCGGGCGAGCGTCAGGTCGTCCTCGTCGCCGCCGAACCAGCGGTCCAGCACGGCGCGGAACACCGGTTCGGACGGGTCGGCCCGCCCGAACAACGTCATCGACGAGCGCAGCTTGACGGCGTCGATGCCGCCCATCAGGTCGTCCGCACTCGTCGCGGGTGCCTCGAGGACGACGCCCGCGGCCTCGCGCAGTCGGGCTCCGAGCACGGGATGCCCGAGGTAGGCCCGTGCCTCGTCGAGCGACCGGATCGCGTAGGTGCGGTCCATGCCGCTGTGGCCGAGACCGGTGATCTGGGGCAGGACGAACCACATCCAGTGCGACGACTTGCGTCCCCGGCGTAGCTCGCCGAGGGCCCGGTCGTGCGTGCCGCCGGCGTCCTGGGCGCGGACGTACCGGTCGAGGTCGAAGGGGTCGGTCACCGACCCGTTCTACGCCGCGCCCGCCGGACCGGGCCGGGTCAGGCGACGAAGTCGGCGCTGACCTCGGCGGTGACCTCGATGTCGTCGGGGTGCAGGTCGAACGTGGTGGGGCCGCCCGTCGAGAACGTCGCGGCGGCGCGGGTGAGGCCGAACGGGCCGCCACCGCCCGAGGCCCCCGGCCGCAGCCCCGGCTCGAAGACCGACTGCAGCGTCGGTTGCCCGAGCCCGAGCGCCTCGGCGTAGTCGCCGGCGCGGCCGACGGCGTCCGCGATCGCGGCGACCCGGACGGCCTTCTCGACCTCGGGGCGTCGGGCGTGGCTGAGCGACCACTCGATCCACTCGACGGTGACCCCGGGCTCGACCGCGACGTCGCCGACCCAGGCCGCCAGGGCGTCGAAGTCGCTGAACCGCACGTCGACGGCCGCCCGGGTGCGGAACCGCACCACCGAGGAGGCGCGGGTCGCGTCGGACCCGTCGCCGCGGTCGGTCACCGCCTCGGTCACGACCGCGACCGTGACGCTCTGGGCGCTCCACCAGGTCGCGGCCTCCTGTCGGCGCCAGGCCGTGGCCTGCTCGCTGAGGCGTGCGTGCACCGCGGCGGTGTCGCGGACGACCTGCTCACGGTCGTCGCCGTCGAAGCCCACGGTGAGGTGGACGACGCCGCGCTCGGCACGGTGGCGGTGGGTGGCGGAACCGGACACCGAGAGCGTCGCCATCGCGCGCCTCCTTCGTCTCGACGGGTGCTGCAGGGTCGTTCGGGGGTGCGGGCGAGAGGTCGCGGGCAGTCGACCCGACGCGCACCCGACGGGGTCGGTCAGTCGGTCGGATCGGTCGCCGTCACGGACGCACCGGCCTCGACGACGGGTGCCGCCGTGACCCGGCCGATGAACGCGTTGAGGTCGTCGAGCTCTTCTTGCGAGACCCCGTGCGCCAGCCCGGGGTAGACCGTCTGCTCGGCGTCGGCGTGCGACTCGAGCCAGGCCTGGGTGCGCTCGACCGCGTCGACCGGGATCACCTGGTCGACGTCGCCGCGACCGTAGAACACCGCGGGGCGCACGGCGGCCAGGGCCTGGTCGCGGGTGGCTGCACGCTCGAGCGCGTCGTCGTCGCCCGCGGCGGGGACCACGAAGCCGGCGAGCACGGCGGCGAACGCGAACCGTTCGGGTGCGTGCCGCAGCAGCTGCAGCGACAGCGAGCCGCCCTGCGAGAAGCCGAGCAGGCTGACGCTCGGCTGGGCGTCGGGCAGGGTGTCGAGCCAGGCGAGGACGGCCTCGGCCGCGTCGTCGACGGCCCCGGGGTCGGGTGCGCCGGGCGTCGAGAGCGGGTACCACGAGAAGCCGTCGCCGTGGGGCAGCGGAGCCCGCAGCGAGGCGGCCACGAACTGCTGCGGGAGGTAGGGGGTGAGGCCGATCAGGTCGCCGTCGTGCGAGCCCACGCCGTGCAGCAGGACAAGCAGCGGTCGCCCCTCGCGCTCGGCCTCGACGGCGGACCACTGGACGAGGGACGGGTCGATCTGCACCATGGGCCGAGCCTAGCGACGGGTGCCGACATCGGGGCCGGTGCTGTTCGCCCGTAGCGTCACGCCCCACGATCGCCCCGCGGGACCGGTAAGAATGGCGCATGAGTTCCGTGCGGACACCCGACCCCGACCCCAATCCCGGCTGGCTCTCGGAGGACGAGCTCTTCCACGCGCGGCAGCACCTGCCGATCCTCTACGTCGAGGCCGTGCCCGTGCGGACCGACGGCATGGGGGTCGTGACCGAGGTCGGGGTGCTGCTCCGCGCCTCCGACGAGGGGTCGATCTCGCGCATGCTCGTCTCGGGCCGCGTGATGTACGGCGAGAGCCTGCGTACCGCGCTCTTCCGCCACCTCGAGAAAGACCTCGGGCCGATGGCCTTCCCGCAGCTGCCGCCGTCGCCCGTGCCGTTCCAGGTGGCCGAGTACTTCCCGCTGCCCGGATCGTCGGTGTACACCGACCCGCGTCAGCACGCGGTCTCGCTCGCCTACGTGGTGCCCGTCACGGGCACCTGCGACCCGCGGCAGGACGCCCTCGAGCTGACCTGGCTCACGCCTCACCAGGCGGCCTCCGACGAGGTCGCCGCCGAGATGGAGGGCGGCCGCGGCTCCCTGCTGCGCAGCGCCCTCGCCTCGGTCGGCGCCCTGCACTAGGCGCTCAGACCCTAGGAAGTCGCTCAGACCCGTGTGCGCGAGCCGGGGTGTCGGCGACTTCCTGGGGTCTCGGGCGGTTGTCCACAGGCCGGCGGCTGCGCGAGGCGCGCGTCGCGACGATCGGTCAGGCTCGAGTCCGTGCCCACCTCCGACGACGACCTCATCCGACGGACGACCTGGCTGCGCGGTGGTCGTGACGACCACGAGCTCCGCCGCCGTGCTCGCGTCGGCGAACTCGTGCGAGTCGCGCCCGGGGCCTTCGTCCCCGCGTCGACCTGGGCCGGGGCCGACCCCCGTCAGCGACATGCCCTGCGGGTCCGGGGCGTCGTCGGCCGGCTCACGTCGGACGTCGTCGTCTCGCACGAATCGGCACTCGCCCTGCACGGGTTCCCCCTGCTCGGGCGGTGGCCCGAGCGCGTGCACGTCGTCGATCGGCGACGAGCCCGCACCCTCACGTCGTCCACGCTCGTCCGTCACGCCGCCGACCTCCCCGCCGCGGACCTGACGAGCAGATGGGGCCTGCCATCCCTCGTCCCCGTCCGTGCCGCCCTCGACGTCTCGCGGACCCGCGACCTCCGTGGCGGACTCGTGGTGATCGACCACGGGCTCCGATCGAGGTCGTTCCGTCGAGCGGACGCGCGGACGTACCTCGAGGCCCGCGCGACCTACAGAGGGACGCGCGTGGCGGCTCTGGCCCTGGCTCTCGCCGACCCGCTCTCGGAGTCGACGGGTGAATCACTCAGCCGGGCAGGCATGTACGAGGCCGGACTCGCCCGACCGGTCCTGCAGAAGAGGTTCCACGACGGCGACGGATACATCGGCCGGGTCGACTACTGGTGGCCGTGCTGCGGGGTCGTCGGAGAGTTCGACGGCCTCGTCAAATACCTCGGCCGTACCGAACGTGGCGGCAGGACGCCCGAACAGGTCGTGGTCGACGAGAAGCTCCGCGAGGACCGCATCCGTGCCGTGCCCGGGGTCCGTGGTTTCGCCCGATGGACGTGGGACGAGGCGCTCAAGCAGCGGCCCATGATCGACAAGCTGTCCGCTGCCGGCCTGGCCCGCTGTTCGCACGGGCCGTGGATCGCCGAGACCCCAGAAAACGGCTGAGACCCCCGCGCGCGCACGGGGGTCTCAGCGGTTTCGTGGGGTCTGACGGGGGCCGCTACTGCTCGATGTCGGAGAAGAGCGCCGTCAGGCCGGCCTCGCCGAGGGCGAAGACGGTCGGGAAGAACTCGGCGGCCTCGGGGCCCGCGACGGCGGCGCTCGCGGCGTCGTAGTCGGCGAAGTACAGGTCGAGCGTGCGGTAGGCGGGCGTCTCGGTGCCGTCCTCCTTCGGCCAGACCTTGGCGGACTCGACGCGCTCGAGGCCGGGCAGCTTCCGGGCCAGCGCGAGCGACGCGGGGTAGTCGGCCTCGAACGCGGCGGGGTCGGTCGGGTTGTCGTAGACGATCGTGATCTTGGTGGGCACGGGTCGGCCTTTCGTCGAAGGATGGCGCGGACCGTCGGCGGTCCGATCGTCACCCAACCGGCCGAGTCTGTGCGCAGGCTGCACCTGTCCACGAAACGAACGACCCCGGTCCGGGCGCCGCGACCCGAGCGTTCGGGTGCGTCGTCCGGACCGGGGTCGGTCCGTGTGTCAGAGCTCAGGAGGCGCGGGTCGTCCCGTCAGGACGGCCCACCCCACCGGCACGGTCGCCTCAGCGGCCGCCGCGCTGGCCGCCGCCGGTGCGGGCCTTGCCGCCGACGAGGCCGCCCACCTTGAGCGAGCCGGGACGGCCGCCCTCGGAGGAGGCGCGGCGTCCGCCGGAACGCTGGCCGCCACCGCGCTGGTCGCCGTCGCGGGAGCCGCCGAGCGACGCGGCGAACTCGGCCTGGTCGTTGCGGACCGCGTTGGTGCGGCTCTGGCCGCCGTCGCTCTGGGTGCCGCTGCTCTGGGCGCGGCGACCGGTCTGACGGGTGCCCCGGGTCTCGTCGCGAGCACCGTCGCGGCCGCCCCGGGCGTCGTCGCGGACCGGGGTCACGGCACCACGGCCGGACTCGGTCGAGTAGAAGGTCGAGGCGCCACCGCGCGGGGCGGCGTCGCGACGCGCACCGTCACGGCCACCCTGGCGGCCGCCGTCACGCGAGCCCGCCGAGCGACCGGCACCGGCACCGGCGCGACCGGCCTCTGAGCCGCGACCCGCGCCTCCCTGGCCCTGTCGGCCACCGGCGTCGGGGCGGCCCGAACGGTCCTTGCGGGCGATCGGGGCCCCGGTGCTGTCCTGACGGGCGGCGCGCTTGCGCTGGGCGTTGGCGCCCTGCGAGCGTCCGCCGCCACCCTGCTGCTGCTGGACGGCAGCCTTGGGCGAGGGCTTGACGTAGGCGGCGACCTGGCCGACGAGGGCGTCGACCTCGGGCGAGTTCGGCGTCACGGCGGTGATGGTCGGGCGGATGTCGGCCTTCTTCATCAGCTGGGCGACGTCGCGCTTCTGGCTGGGGATGACGAGGGTGACGACGTCGCCCTCGGCTCCGGCGCGGGCGGTGCGGCCCGAGCGGTGCAGGTACGCCTTGTGCTCGGTCGGCGGGTCGACGTGGATGACCAGCTCGATGTCGTCGACGTGCACGCCACGTGCGGCGACGTCGGTGGCGACGAGCACGCGGGCCGAGCCGTCCTGGAAGGCGGCGAGGTTGCGGTCACGCTGCGGCTGCGAGAGGTTGCCGTGCAGGTCGACCGAGGGGATGCCCGACTCGGTCAGCTTCTTGGCGAGCTTCTTCGCGTGGTGCTTCGTGCGCATGAAGAGGATGCGGCGGCCCTGGCCGCTCGCGAGCTTCTGGATCAGCGCGTTCTTGCTGTCGACGTCGGGCGTCTCGAAGACGTGGTGGGTCATCTTGGCGACGGGCGAGTTGGCCTCGTCGACCGAGTGCAGCACCTCGTCGTGCAGGAACTGCTTGACCAGCTTGTCCACGCCGTTGTCGAGGGTCGCGCTGAAGAGCAGGCGCTGGCCGTCGTTCGGGGTGGCCTTGAGGATGCGCGTGACGCCGGGCAGGAAGCCCAGGTCGGCCATGTGGTCGGCCTCGTCGAGCACGGTGATCTCGATGGCGTCGAGCTTGACGAAGCCCTGCTTCATGAGGTCTTCGAGGCGGCCGGGGCACGCGATGATGATGTCGACGCCGGCCTTGAGTGCCTGCACCTGACGGTTCTGCGAGACGCCGCCGAAGATCGTGGTGGTGCGCATGCCGTAGGCCTCGGCGAGCGGGGCGAGCACGGCGTCGATCTGGGTGGCGAGCTCGCGGGTCGGGGCGAGCACGAGGCCGAGGGGGCGACCGGCGCGGCGGTTGCCGCCGGCCAGCTTGCCGCCGAGGCGCGCGGCCATCGGGATCGAGAAGGCGAGGGTCTTGCCCGAGCCGGTCTTGCCGCGGCCGAGGACGTCGCGGCCGCCGAGGGTGTCGGGCAGCGTGTCGACCTGGATCGGGAACGCGGTGGTCTTGCCTTCCGCGGCGAGGGACTTCACGATCGGGGCGGGCACGCCCAGCGAGCTGAAGGTGACGGCGTCGGCCGTCTCGTCGACGGTCGTGGCGTCGGTGTTCTCGGCGGCGGCGTTCGCCTGGTCGAGGGTGTTCGTTGACATGTGGTGCACCTTTCGGGGCATCGGTGTCGAGCCGGGCCGAGGCTGCCTGACCACCTGGTCGTGCGCTGTCACGTCGGGGACGTGCTCGCACGAGGGGCAGGGCAGTGCCGGGAGAACGGCTGTCGTAGCCGGGCTCGAGGTGTGGCGACGGTGCAGGTGTGCACGATCGTTTCGCCGCAGAGTGAGCTTCGCGCGCCTGCTGTTCTGCCTGGGTGTGTGCCAGGACGGAGAGGCGGTGAGGGGCGTGCTACGACGCAGGGAGCCGATCGGACCGGCTCGCAAGTGACCCCAGCCTAGCGGCTGTGGCACGAAAACGCGACGGGTGTGGTCTGCACGGGTGTGCAGCACGCGTCACGTCGGGTCGCGGACGAGCCGAGGAGGCGCGGGCCGGGCGCTCAGGTCGCCTCGCCGACGCCGAGCCGCGCCACGCCGCAGGGCCGCGGGTGCGCTGTGTGCGACTCCGCGCCTCCCGGCGTCCGTCATCTAGGAGAACAGGCCGCGGATCGCCTTGCCGAGTGCCGTCCGCCGCCGGTGCCAGCCGTGGGTCTCGAGGGTGCGCTTCACCGGGCCGACGACCTCGGCCGAGTTGAAGCGGTACGAGCTGCTGACCGATCCGCTCTCGCGCTGCATCCCGGCCTCGGACCGTTTGTACTCGGACGTCTCAGGGATGAGGGTGATCCGCAGCGAGTACGACTGCTCCCGGATGCCGAACGGGCCCGAGGCCTTGTCGTAGACCCAGGTGAAGACGATTCGTCCACCCTGGATGCTGGTGGTGAACGGATGCTCGGGTCGCGAACCGAGGTCGAGGAGGGCCTGCGTCACGACCTCGGGGCTCGACGGAGTGGCGGGTGGCGTCGTCGAGGTCATGACTCGACGCTAGTCGACTCCGACGGGCGGGTCGACCGGTCGGTCTGGGGTGTCATGACGCGGTCGACACGTGGTGACGTCGCGTCGTCGTGCGCCTCAGTGCGCGCGCCCGTACCGTTCGCCGACGGGGATCTCGACCGCGACCGTGTTGCCCGGCTGCGCGAGCGGGCACGCCCAGGCGGGGTCGTAGGCGCAGCTCGGGTTGTAGGCGAAGTTGAAGTCGAGCACGATCGTGCCGGGCTCGCCGCCGGCCCCGAGGTCGGCGCCCTTGACCGAGTCGATCAGGTAGCGCCCGCCACCGTACGTGCCGCCGGGCTTGCCGGCCAGGGCGTCCTTGACCGGGATGAACAGGCCCCCCGCGTACTGCGCCAGCTTCCACACGTCGAGGCGGCCGACGCCGGGCACGTCGACGACGCCGACCAGGTCGAACAGCACGTCGCCGTCGGTGCCGGTCTCGACGACCATCCGGCGCGGCTCGGCGGGCTCGACGGCGACCTCGAAGCGCCAGGCCGGGTCGTAGGGCTTCGTCGGCAGGCCCGTGAAGTCGGGGCGGTCCTCGGGCAGCAGGGGAGTCGACGGATGCGTCGAGAACAGCTCGTCCCGGGTTCGTCGCCACAGGTCGTGAGCCGCCGCCAGGTCGGTCGCCTCGCGCACGTCGCGGTACAGCCCGTGGATCGTCCGCCGCCACGACGCGATGTCGAGGGCGCCCTGGGCGGGCGTCGGCACCGTGTTCTCGGCCGTGGTGTCGGCGATGCTGTCGGCGGTGCTGTCGGCGGGAGACGAGGAGGCGCTGGTCGGGTCGGTCACGCCTGCCACCGTACGCAGGCGGTCACCGCCGCGCCCGTGGCTCCCTCACAGGTCGGGCACCCGTCCACAGCCTGGCGTCCCGGCCCCGGGGGTGGGCGACCCCTGGCTACGCTCGCCCCATGACGACCGACACCACGACCACCGACCCCACCGTCACCCCGGCAGACCTGGTGCAGTTGCACCGCGCGATCGAGGTCGCGCAAGATGCCCGCGACCACGGCAACCACCCCTTCGGCTCGCTGCTGCTCACGGCTCGTGGCGACGTCGTCGAGGCCGAGAACACCGTCGTCACCGAGGGCGACCCGACCGGCCATGCCGAGACGAACCTCGTCCGGCTCGTGGCGCAGCGCTTCGACAAGCCGACGCTGAAGGCCGCGACGCTCTACACGAGCACCGAACCGTGCGCGATGTGCGCCGGGGCGATCCACTGGGCCGGCATCGGCCGGGTCGTCTACGCGCTCGCCGAGCAGCAGCTGCTCGGCATGGTGACCGAGCAAGAGGGCGAGTCGACCCTCGACCTGCCCTGCCGCGAGGTCTTCGCCCGGGGCGGAGGCGCGGTGTCGGTGTCCGGCCCGGCCCTGTTCGACGAGGCGTCAGCGGTGCACGCCGGCTTCTGGGGCTGACGTCGGGTCGACGTGCGGGTCGACATGCGGGTGACCCTGTCGTTCGGCGCGGACCCCTTGCCTAGGCACGGGTTCCGGCGCCGCTTGGGGGGTGACGAGGGGCCGATCGCGGGTGACCCTGTCGTTCGGCGCAGACCCCCTGCCTAGGCGGGGCGTCGGACGCCGCTCGAGGGGGTGTCGAGGGGGCGGCCGTGGGTGGCCCTGCCGTTCGGCACCGACCCCCAGCCTAGGCGGATCGTCGGGCGCCGATCGAGGGGGTGGTCGGCGACCGACGGTCAGGCGTGCTTCGGGTGGGTGGGGGCGCCGCGCCAGGTCGGAGCGAGGGCCTTCATGCGCAGGGCCCTCCACTGCCAGGTCGCCCAGAGCCCCGGCCAGAGCAGCAGGCCCAGCGGGCCGGCGTGGAACTCGAGGCGGTCGCGCAACAGCGTGTGCCCCGCGCCGTCCGGGACGACGGCCATCCGGTGGTTGATGCGCATGCGGGCGAACTGGCCGCTCGTCCCGCGTCCGGTGTCGCGCTGGATCCACGCCCCGTCGCGTTCGTGCCAGTCGAGGTCGACGTGCGTGCTGCCGAGCGGCAGGACGCCGAGGATGCTCGCCGACACGGGGTGCGCCTCCTCGGTCCAGCGGTCGGGGAAGCCCGACGGCGACTCGGACCGGTAGACCACGAGCGGCTTCGTCACCGCGACCATCACGCGGGGGTCGCGCAGGGCGTCGGTCGCGACGTCGACGGAACAGGCGAGGCGGAGCTTGAGCTGCACGTGCATGCCCCGATCCAACTCCCGCCGCCTGATCGGGGCCACCGCCTCCCTTCGTCACGCAGTAGGCGGGTCGACGCCACCGGCGGCGGGTCGGCACGCCGGTCCCGTCACGGCGCGTCACGCACTCGCGACGGGGTGGTGGGCCTGCCTAGGCTGGTCAGATGAGTCCGCACGGCCAGCAGAAGTACCAGGTGAGGTTCGACCACGGCGTGGCCGGGGCGGCCCGCGTCGCGTCCGAGGCTCACGTGGTCGTCGTGGTCGACGTCCTCGACGGCCACGGCACGCTCAGCCGTGACGAGACCGTGCGGGCGGTCGCCGACCTGGCCGAGGTCGGCGTCGACGCCGACGTGCTGCTCGTCACCGGGGCGGGCGCCGCCCCCGACGTCGCCCGGCACGTGGTCGGACGTCAGGCCCGTCGAGGTGACCGTGCCCTCGTCGCGATCGTCGCCGCCGGGGCCGTCGAGGCCGACGGGTTCCGGCCCGCCGTCGAGGACCAGCTCGCCGCCGGTGCGGTCGTCGACGCGCTCGCCGCGGCCGGCATCGACTTCTCGTCGCCCGAGGCCGCCGTCGCGTGCGCCGCGGCCGGCGCCCTGGCCCGGGCGTCGTCGCACCTGCTCACGGCGTCGGCCTCGGCGGCCGAGCTGGTGGAGACCGGCCGGGGCGACGTCGTCGAGTCGGCCCGCGCCTCCTCGTCCGGTGGGGGCGCCCTCGTCGTGGCCCGAGTCGGTTCCCCCGAGGAATCAACCCTGCCGGCGTAGCGTTGCAGTGACAGCGACCCTGACGTCGCCCCGACCCGCAGGAGGAATCATGAAGGCAGTGCTCACCGACGGAACCGTCGTCGCCGAGGCCCCTAAAGACGAGCTGATCTCGATCGAGGGCAACTGGTACTTCCCGCCCGCGAGCGTCAACACCGAGCTGCTCACCGAGAGCCCCACCCAGTACCACTGCCCGTGGAAGGGCGACACCCAGTACTTCAGCGTGAAGTCGGGCGACGACCTGCTGCAGGACCGCGCCTGGAGCTACCCCACGCCCATCCCGACGTCGTTCGACCGCGTGGGCAAGGACTACTCGGGCTACGTCGCCTTCTGGAAGGACGTCTCGGTCGTCGACTGACGCTCGACGCTGGACGGCACGCCGCCACGAAGTGAACATCCCGCCACGGCATCTCGTGGCGGGATGTTCAGTTCATGGCGCAGTGGCGCAGGGCAGGGCAGGGCAGGGCAGGGTAGGGCCGGGCGGGCCCGGGGGGTGACGTCGACCCACTCGGCGGAGGCCTCAGCCGCGCGCGGCCCGCGCCCGGTGCGCCCGCACCTTCGCCCGGTTGCCGCAGCGCTGCATCGAGCACCACCGGCGGCTGGCCGCCCGCGACTCGTCGTAGAAGACGAGCCCGCACGCCTCGTTCGAGCACCGACGGAGGCGCGAGTCCGGTCCGCCGCCGAACCCCACGGTCGTGAAGAGGGTCACCGCGTCGCGCGCCACCGACGCCATCGCCTGCCCGAGCCGAAGGCGCCCGGCCCCGGCCTGGCGTCGGCCGCCCTCGAGCGACGGCGGGACGTCCGGCAACGCCGCGAACAGGTTGAGCGTGTCGACGTCGTCGGGGTCGCTCGAGGTGCCGTCGGTCGCGGCCACGGCGAGTCGAGCGATCGCGTCGCGCAGGCCCCTGGCGTCGGCGAGTTCGCGGTCTCCGGCCGAACCGGCGATGCCGTCGAAGCGCTCGCGCGTCCAGTCGTCGAGGTCGGCCGGCAGCAGCAGGCCGTCCCACGGGGTTGACCCGTCGGCCGGCAGGTCGAGGCCCGACTCGGGGCCGAAACGGGACCCGGCCCGGAACCCGCCGAGGTACGCGAAGTCGAGGCTGAGTGCTCCCGAGTCGAAGAACCACCGGGTGTCGGTGTCGGATCTGAGCCACTGTCCGGTCTGCACCTGACCACCCTAACCGGTTACGCGCCTCCTGGGGTCTCCGACGGCCCGTCACCGGCCCGGCCGCGACGTCGTGCCGGGAGGCGCGGCGTCAGACCGCGCGCTTGGTCCAGGTGATCAGGTGCGCGGGGTCGTACCTCCGGGAGCAGCGCCCGCAGGCGAGCGGCCGGGCCGGCTGGCGGTACCGGTAGTGCTCGTGCCCCGCGGGGCAGACGCCGACCCACGGGGCGAGCTCGCTCGCGATGGCGCCGTCGTGCAGGCGCGAGCCGACGTAGCCGAGGTCGGTCGCCACGGCCTTCCACCTCGGCCCGTGCCCGGCGCGCGATCCGGCGAGTGCGTGCGCGACCTCGTGCAGCAGCACCTGGTGGATCTCGTCGTCGTCGTAGCGACCGGCGAGGTGCCGCGAGACCGTGATGCGCTTCGTCGTGTAGTTGCACAGGCCCGCGCGGGTCTTGGCGTTGTCGAAGCCGAAGCTCCAGACGGCGGGGTCGAGGTGCAGGTCGATGAGCGCGGCGGCCCAGCGCCGCACCCGGTCGAGGTCGGCCACGTCGAGGTCAGGAGGCGCGGGTCAGCGACGCGGGAACGGCCAGGTGGTGGGCTCGTCGTCGCGCGGCAGGCCGTCGACCACGCCGGTCACCCCGGTGCCCCCGGTGCGGGGTCGGTCGCCGCCGGGGCGTGCGTCGCCGTCGGTCGGACGCTGGGCGGCTCGACGCTCGGCGTCGAACTCGTCGGAGTCGCGGTCGCGGTGACCCGCGGCGCGCTCGGCGAGGTGGCTGATCTTGCCCCAGAGCCCGCCGTCGCGCGGGGCGGCGGGAGCCGTCGCGGCCACCTTCTCGGCCCGGGCGGCCGCGGCCTCGGCGACGGGGGACGCGGCAGCCTCGTCGGGCATCGACTCGGGGTCGAAGCTGATCGCGGCCGTGCGCGCGGGGTCCATGGGCGGACGGGCCGGCACCGCACCGTGGTCGTCGGTGGAGGCGGACGCGGAGTCGGACTCGGCGGCTTGCTCCGACGACGCGGCGGACGCGGCGGCCGCGGTCGGGGCCTGCGCGCCCCCGTAGAGCCCGGCGATGCCGTCGAAGCGGGGGACCTGGACGCGGCCCTGGACGGCCTGCGCACGGGGGGCCGGGGCAGGCGGGGACGCCGGGGCGAGCGGTCGGACCGGCACCGGGTTGGTGTCGCCCACGGCCGGGGCCTCGAGACGGGGCTGGGGACCGGTGTCGCTCAGGTAGGCGCGCATGACGCCCTCGATCGCGACCCGCAGCCCGTCGGTGCGGTCACGCGGGGCACCGGACGCCTCGTAGGCCTCCAGTGCCTTCGCGAGGGTCTCGCGGGCTTCTTCGTTGCGACCGAGGTCGTAGAGCGTGTAGCCCTCGAGCTCGGCGGCGGCGGCCTCGAGCTCTCGCCATTCTTCGGTCGCGGAGGTGATGCGACTGGTGTGCAGGTCGTTCAGGGCGCGGTCGAGCTTGCCCTGCTCGCGGAAGATGTGGGCGCGACGGATGCGCGCAGCCGTCGAGTCGGCGCGGTCGCCGGTGAAGTGGGCCAGGCGGAAGGCCTCCTCGGCGATCGCCAGGGCCTCGTCGAGTCGGCCGAGCAGGCGCAGCAGGTCGGCTCGCTCGCCCAGTGCGTCGGTGCTGCGGCTCTGGCCCAGGGCGGCCAGCCGGGCCTCGGCGGCGGGCACGTCGACGGCCGTGCGCAGGCTGATCGGGTCGAATCCGCCGGCGCCTCCGATGCCCCGGACGACGGGCGCGGCGAGACCCGGCGGCACGGTCTGGGGGCGGGCGCTGCCGGGTGCTGTCGTGTCGGGTCGGTCGTGCTGGCTCATCGAGTACGAGGGTAACCGCCCGGCCCCCGAACAGGCCGCGCGGCACGCAGCGTGTGGGGGAGTGTCGGGGCCGATGTGCCGGACCCGACCCGCGTGTCGTGCGCCCACCGTCGCGATCCGCACCCGGACGTCGGGCGCCGGTGTGGTGCGGGAGGCGCGGCGCGGTGGGGGCGGGACGCTACGGCAGGGGGGTGAGGGGGACGCTGACGATGCGGTCGTCGCCGTCGGACGGGGCTCCGCGCCCGTCGGTGTTGTTCGTGACGAGCCAGAGCGTGCCGTCGGGCCCGGGCAGGACGTCGCGGATGCGGCCGAGCGAGTCGGCTCCGGTGAACAGCTCGGTCGGCTGCGCCTCGGAGCCGGGGGCGACCTGGATCTCGAAGAGCTTCTCGCCGCCGAGCCCGGCCAGGTAGAGGGTGGTGCCGACGGCGGTCAGGCCGCTGGGGCTCGCGTCGTCGGTCGACCACTGCAGCACGGGGTTCGAGAAGCCCTCGACCTCGCCCCGGCCCTCGACCTCGGGCCAGCCGTAGTCCGCTCCGGGCTCGAGGGCGTTCAGTTCGTCGTAGGTGTCCTGGCCGAACTCCGCGGCCCAACCGGCGCCGGTCGCGTCCCAGGCGATGCCCTGCGGGTTGCGGTGACCGAGCGTGTAGACCAACGACCCGGGGGTGGGGTTGTCGTCGGGCACGCCGCCGACCGGCGTCGCGCGCAGGATCTTGCCGCCGAGCGAGCCGGGGTCCTGGGCGTTCGGTCGCTGGTTCGCGTCACCCGTCGTCACGTAGAGCAGGCCGTCGGGGCCGAAGGCGATGCGGCCCCCGTCGTGGTTGCGCGCCGCGGGGATGCCCGTGATCACGGCCTGCTGCTCGCCGAGCCCGTACGAGCCGGCCTCGCCCGTGATCGGTGCCCGCACCACGCGGTTGTCGTCCGCGGTCGTGGCGTAGGCGTAGAGGTACGACGGCGACCCGGCCAGGACGGCGAGGCCGAGCAGGCCGCCCTCGCCCTCGTGCACGACCCCGTCGATCGAGCCGACCTCGCGCGTGCCGCCGTCGGCGAGCAGCTCGAGCACCGTGCCGGTGTCGCGCAGGCTGACGAACGACGACCCGGTGTCGAGTCGGACGACGGACCACGGGGCGGCCAGCCCGGTGGCGACGTCGGTGGGCTCGGCGTCGGCCGCGACGGTCACGCCCCCCGTGTCGGTGCCGGCGGCGACCGGGCCGGGGCCCGCGACGGCGGCCGGGTCGGTCGGGGTCTCGGACGCCGGGCGGGTGGCGGCCTGGCCGCCCGAGACCGGGGCGTCGGCCCCGGCGGTGCAGCCGACGAGCAGGACGGCGGTGACCGCCGTCATCGCGCCGACGGCGAGCCGGTGCCGAGTGGTGCGGGGTGTCGTGGTCATGGTCGCGCCTCCTGCCGTCAAGGCAAGCGGACGTTCACGCCGACCGCACCCGTCGTCACCACACCGTGACCGGCTTCGCAGCCCGTGCCCAGGCCGGCCGCCGGCGCGGTCCGGCCGTCGGCGCGGTCCGGCCGTCGGCGCGGCGCGGCGCCTCGCCTACGGTCGGGCGCTGAGCTCGGCGCGCAGCGGCCAGTCCTGGCCCTCGAGGATCAGTTGCCCACCGGCTCCGGTCCGCGAGTTGACGACGATCGGGGCCAGCAGGTTGACCGTCATGCCGGTCGCCGCGGGCGTCGCCACGACGAGCAGCAGGGCCTCGGCGGGGTCGTGCAGGTCGAGGGCGTCGGTCTGCTCGTCGGTCACGACCGGCGAGTAGTCGGGCAGGTGCACCGACGCGTCGAGCACGAAGAGTCGCGTCTCCGAGTCGGCGGCGCGGAGGGCGAACAGGCCGGTCGCACCCTCGATGCGCTCGAGGGAGAAGTCGACGAGCGGTTCGAGGCCGAACGGAGGCGCGGTGAACGAGACGACGGAGCCGCTGACCTCGCGTGCTGCCTGCGCGCTCATCGGAGGAAGTCCATCAGCGAGGGCTGCAGCACCTTGGCGGTGACCGCGAGGGCCGCCTGGTACGACGTGTTCTGCATCTGCAGGTCGAGCACGGCCTGGCCGAGATCGATGTCCATGATGCCGGCGCGGTGCGCCTCGAGCGTGGTCTTGGTGTCCAAGAGGGTGTCCTCGGCTCTCAGGATCTGGGACTGTCGTGCCCCGATGTCGGACTGTACGCCGCGCAGGGACGTCAGCCGGGCGTCGACCTCGGTGAGCCGTGGGCCCACGTCGACGCCGGCGCGGAGGTCGGTGGTGATGCGGTCGAGCAGGCTGAACACCGAGTCGTCGCCGGTCCCGAAGGCCGCGGCGCCGTCGGCGTCGACCCGGACGCTCGTCTCGCTGCCGACCTGCCGGGTGACGGCTGACCCGGGGGTGCCGGTGAAGCTGGCGTCGGCCCGGAAGGCCACGCCCGCGTCCGAGGTGCCGGCGAAGACGCTGCGTCCGGCGTAGGTCGCGTTGGCGCGGGTGAGCAGGTCGGACCTCAGGCCGTCGATCTCGGTGGCGATGGCGTCGAGGGACGCCTGCGACTGGGCACCCGTGTTGGCGCCCTGCACCGTGAGGTCGCGGACGCGCTTCAGCACGTCGTCGGCGGCCGACAGCGCCGAGTCGGCCGTCGAGAGCCACGCGTTGGCGTCGCCGGCGTTGCGGCTCCACTGCACGTTCGCCGCCTGGTCCGCCTTGACCCGCAGGGCCTCGGCGGTGCCGGTCGGGTCGTCGGACGGCTTCGAGATGCGGTCGAGGGTCGAGGCGCGTTCCTGGGCCTCGGACACCCGGGCCTTGCTGACGGTCAGGTGCCGTTGGGCGTCCAGGACGGCCATCTGGTTGGTCGTGCGCGTGATCATCGGTTACCTCCCGACCCGTCCCATGCCGTTGATCAACGTGTCGAGCATCTCGTCGATCGCGGTCATGACGCGGGCGGCGCCCTGGTAGGCGTGCTGATAGGTGAGCAGGTTGACGTTCTCCTCGTCGAGGCTGACCCCGGCCGTCGAGAGCTGCCGGTTCTTCGCCGACGTGGCCGAGAGGTCGGTGAGCGTCGAGCGGTCGGACTCGGTCTGCGCGACGGCCCCGACGGTGCTGACGATCGCACCCCAGGCGCGGTCGGGCGAGCCGGTCGAGAGGCCGATCTGGCCGACGGCGCGGGCGACCGAGCCGTCGAGGGCGCCGCCCGTGCCGTTGCCCGAGGCGATCGTCGCGGCACCCGTCGGCACGACGGTCAGTCCGCGGGCCGCGGGGACGCCGGCCGTGAACGCGAAGAACGCGTGACCGGTGGTGCCGTCGGCCGTGGTGCCGGTGGCGTGCACCGCGTTGACCTGGGTCGCGAGCTGGGTCGCGAGGGCGTCGTAGCTGGCGGCCGCCTCGGCGAGGACGCCGCCGGCGCCGCCGGGCTCGGCCGGGGCGAGCACCGACAGCGATCCCGCGATGCTGCCGCCGTCGAGCGAGACGGCGTCGCCGGGACGGTGGGTCCACTCGAGCGACACCCCCGCCGTGGCGGTGCTCAGGGTGTAGTCGCCCGTCACGCGCACCTGGCGGGCCGAGTCGCCCGACACCAGGGCGTTGCCCCCGACGACGACGTCGAGCGTGCCGTCCGCGTTGTCGCGCACCGTGCCTCCGGCGAGCGTGGCGATCTTCTCGGTCAGCACCGAGCGGGCGTCCACCAGCTCGTTGGTGCTGACGCCCTGCTGCTGGGCGGTGCGGATGCGCACGTTCAGGTCGGCGACCTGGGTCGCGGCGGAGTTGAGCTGTGAGGCGAGGCCGTCGAGCTGCTGCCGTTGGGCCGTCCACTGGTCGTCCACCGCCTTGTAGCCGCTCGCGAGCGTGCCCGCGATGGTCTGCGCCTGCCCGAGCAGCACGGCGGCGGGGGCGGCGGCGGACGGGTTGTTCGAGACGTCCTGCCAGGCCGACCAGAACTTCGTCAGCTGCGTCGCGAGCCCCGTCGTGCTCGGCTCGTTCAGTGACGACTCGAGGGCGGCCGTGACCGAGGCCCGCACGCCCTGGTAGCCGGCAGCACCGGCGGCGCCCCGCACCTGGGCGTCGGCGAACCGGTCGCCGATGCGGGCGATGCCGTCGACCGACGCGCCCTGGCCGGGCTGGACCCCGGTCGAGAAGAGGCCGACCCGTGCGGCGGCCTCGACGGAGGACTGCGTGACGCGCTGCCGTGTGTAACCGTCGGTGTTGACGTTGGCGATGTTCTGCCCGACCACGTCGAGGCCGGTGCGGGCGGCCGTCAGCCCTCGGTACGCCGTGTTGAGGCCGCCGAACGTGCTGCCCACGTCAGAGCCGCCCGTCGAAGAGGTGACCGCCGGAGGCGCGGGCCGAGTCCACGTGGCCGGTCCGGCCGGTCGCGTCGTACGTGGCGGTCGCGGGGCCGGTCGACGCGGTGGCCAGGGTCTCCTGGGTGGCCCGGGCGGCGGCTCGGAGGAACCGCTCGTTCTCGTCGCGCAGCTGGGCGATGCGTCCGGTCAGCTCGGTCATGGCCCGCAGGTGGGCGCTGAAGATGTCGCCCCACGGGCCGGCCGGGGCGGCCGAGACGATCTCGCGCAGCGGGGCGTCCTCGTCGGTTCCCCACTCGCGGGCGACGGCCGACACCTCGACGCTGCGCTCGAGACCTGCCGAGCGCAGGCGACCGAGCACCTGTTCGACCTCGCGGGTGGCGTGGTCGACCCAGCGGCTGCGGCCCGCGGTGAGCAGCAGCTGCTCCTCCTCGAGCTTGAAGGTCAGCAGCTCGAGCAGCTCGCGCTCTCGCCAGAGCAGCGCGGAGAGTTCGTTCGCGCCCATGGGGGCCTCCTCGGTCGGGGCATCGGGTGGTCGGTGTACGGCAGGTCGTCGGCGAGGAGTGCCTGACGTCCTCTGCACCGGTGACTATCGGCGGAGGCGCGGTGGGCGTTAGGGGCCGACCCGAGCGTCCTCACGGCGGCGCCTAGCCTGAACCACCGCTCGAAGGAAGGGGCGTTCCGACCCAGTACGGGGGTGGAGGTGCGGGACGTGCCCCCCGAAGGGATGACGGCCGTTCCCCCGCACTGGGGGCACCCCCGACCTGCCGCTGCCCCCCTGCTCATCGATAGCGTTGCAGAGCAGCGACGGGCCCCCGACGGGCCGCCGCGGCAGCACCACCCGCGGTCCCGCCGTCTCCTACGCACGGCGACCCGCGCCTCCTCGGCGAACCCTGTCGACGTGCCCTGATCAGAGGGCACTTCGTCGCGCCCGGAGTCACGATCACCGGACCCGAGAGGTCCCCTTCGCACTGGGAGTCGCGATGAACCGCACCGAACGAAACGCCATGGTGGTGGAGAACCTGCCGCTGGTCGGCTACCTCGTCTCCGAGGTCTGCGCCCGCGCCACCCACCTGTCGCGTGACGACCTCGCGTCGGTCGGTGCCGTCGCCCTCGTCCAGGCCGCGGACGCCTTCGACCCCACCCTCGGCATCCCGTTCGGCGCCTACGCCCGCACCCGCATCGTCGGCGCCTTCGCCGACGACATGCGTTCGGGCGACTGGGCCAGCCGTGGCACCCGCAAGCGCATCAAGGAGACGCTCGCCGTGCAGGAGGCGCTGACCGCCTCGCTCGGGCGCACCCCCAGCGTCGACGAGGTCGCCGGCGCCCTCGGCGTCGACCGCCAGACCGCGGCGGACGCGCTCACCGACGCGGCCCGCACCGTCTCGGCCCTCGACGACACCGTCGCCGACCACCTGGCCGCCGACCTGCCCCTGCCCGAGGAGAACCTGCTCGTCTCGGAGCGCAGCCGCTACGTGGCCGCCGCCGTCCAGGCCCTGCCCGAGCGCATGCGCCTCATCGTCGAGGGCGTCTACTTCGGCGACCGGACCGTCACCGAGATCGCCGACGAGCTCGGCATCACCCACTCGGCCGTGTCGCAGCAGCGCACCGAGGCCGTCCGCCTGCTGCGCGACGCCCTCGAGGCGCACTACGCCGACGACCCCGACGTCGAGTTCACCCCGGTCTCGAAGACGGCTCCCGCCCGTCGCAGCGCGTACCTGTCGCGCGTCGCGACCAACGCCGCCGTCGGCATCGCCCGGGCCATGCGCGAGCCCGAGGCGACCACGGTCGCCACCGCGGTCTGAGACCGCCGAAAAAACTTCTGCGGCTGACTAACAGCCGCGGTCGGCCGGCCGACAGTAGCCGGTGTCAGCCCACGGACGGGCAGACGAACACCACCCAGTCACGGAGGAGAACACCATGGGTATGCAGATCAACACCAACCTCGCGGCCAACAACACGTACCGCAACCTGAACGCCACGCAGAACGACCTGTCGAAGAGCCTCGAGAAGCTCTCGTCGGGCCTCCGCATCAACCGTGCCGCTGACGACGCGGCCGGCCTCTCGATCTCCGAGGGCCTGCGCTCGCAGGTCGGCGGACTGACGGTGGCCGCGCGCAACGCCCAGGACGGCATCTCGGTCGTGCAGACCGCTGAAGGTGGCCTCACCGAGACCCACTCGATCCTCCAGCGCATGCGTGACCTCGCCGTGCAGGCCGGCAACGACTCGAACAACGCCGACTCGCGCAAGGCCATCACCACCGAGGTCTCGGCCCTCCAGAAGGAACTGACGCGCATCTCGGCGTCGACGAACTTCAACGGCACGAACCTGCTCGACGGCAGCAAGAGCTCGCTGAAGTTCCAGGTCGGCGCCAACAGCGGCACCGACAGCCAGATCAGCGTCGACCTGTCGAAGGCCAACGTCTCGGCCATCGCGAACAACCTGTCGGGTGGCGACCTCGCCAAGACCGGCTCGTCGTTCGACATCGCCGACATCGCGGCCGTCGCCGGCAAGCAGACCTTCAGCGTCACCAACGGCAACGAGACCAAGACGATCACGACGGCCGACCTCGGTGCCGCCGGGACGTTCGACAGCGTGCAGGGCTTCGCCGACGCGCTGACGAAGGACGCCGACTTCTCGGCCAACTTCTCGGTCTCGGTGACCAAGGACGCCAACGGTGCCGGCACCGGCATCGTCGTCACCGCCAACAACGGAGGCGCGGTCAGCGTCGCCGACGACGCCGGAACGGGTGTCGTCGCGGGTGCCGCCGGTGCCACCGTCACCGGTGGCCTGAAGTTCGACACCGCCGAGAACGCCCAGGCGTCGATCAAGCTGCTCGACGCTCAGATCCAGACGGTCTCGACCGCCCGGTCCGAGCTGGGTGCCGTCCAGAACCGCTTCGAGCACGCCATCAACGTGACGAACGTGGCGAAGGAGAACCTGACGGCGGCCGAGTCGCGCATCCGCGACACCGACATGGCGGAGGAGATGGTCAAGTACACCCGCTCGAACATCCTCAGCCAGGCCGGCACCGCGATGCTCGCCCAGGCGAACCAGAGCACCCAGGGCGTCCTGTCGCTCCTCCGCTAGTCGGAGAGCGTCCCGGCGACCGCTCCCAGCGGTCGCCGGGCGACACCCGGGCCTGACGCGTGACCGGCACGCGGCGAGTCGAGAGCTGATCCTCTCGCTCGCCGCGTGCCGGCCGCGTCGCTCGTCCCCGCCGTCCCTCGACACCCGACCCGCGACAGGAGCACGACATGGCCACCCTCGGCATCGACGGCCTCGCGAGCGGGCTCGACACCACGACCCTGATCAACAACCTGATCTCGATCGAGGCGACGCCCCAGACCCTCCTGAAGAACAAGGTCTCGGCCGCGAGTGCCTTCATCACGTCGATGCAGACGCTGAACGCCCAGGTCTCGGCCCTCGCCGACACCGCCAAGACCGCGGCCAAGCCCGCCTCGCTGCAGGCCTTCACCGCGACGAGCAGTGCCACCTCCGTCACGGCGTCGGCCGGGGCCACGGCCGCCGCCGGCTCGATCGAGTTCGTCGTCGGCACCACCGCCCAGGCGAAGACCGCGGTCACCGCCGCGATGACCGCCTGGCCCTCCGAACCCGCCGTCCTCACCTTCACCTCGGCCGCCGGCAAGGCCGTCGAGGTCACCGCCGCGTCCGGCTCGCTCGACGACGTCGTCAGCGCCGTCAACGCCTCGGCCGCCGGCGTCACCGCCCTGAAGGTCGCCTCGGGCAAGGACGCCTCGGGCGCCGTGCAGTACCGGCTCCAGCTCACCTCGACCGCGACCGGAGCGACCGGCGACTTCTCGGTGCACCGCGGCACGGCCGCCGAGGTCGCCGCCGGGACCGCTCCCGACCTGCTGACCGAGCCGGGTGCCGCCGTCGTCAAGACCGCCCGCGACGCCTCGCTCACCCTCTACGCCGGCACCACCGCCGAGCAGGTCGTGACCAGCTCGTCCAACACCTTCGCCGACCTCCTGCCCGGCGTCTCGGTGACCGTCTCGGCCGCCGCGGCGACGGCGACCCCGGTGACCGTCACGGTGGCGCGCGACACGGCGACCTCCGGCAAGGTCGCCTCGGGGCTCGTGTCGAGCCTCAACGCGGTGCTCTCGGCCATCTCGAGCGGGCAGGCGACGACGACCAGCACGAGCGCGACCGGTGCCACGACGGTCAAGGGCGGTGCGTACACCGGCGAGTCGTCGGTGCGGGCCGCGCAGACGGCACTGCAGTCGGCGGCCTCGGCCCCGATCGACGGCCGGTCGCCCTCGTCGATCGGCATCAGCATCTCGCGGGACGGCACCTTCGCCTACGACGCCGACAAGTTCCAGGCCGCCCTGGCCGCCGACCCGGTCGGCACGCAGTCGATGATGAGCACCCTCGCCGACCGGATCGCGGCCGCCGCGACGAGCGCCTCCGACAAGACGACCGGCACCCTGACCCAGGTGATCACCGGCCAGCAGTCGGTCGTGAAGGACCTCGGCGTCCGCATCGCCGACTGGGACCTGCGCCTCACCGCGAGGCGGGCGACACTCCAGACCACCTACAACAACCTCGAGGTCAAGCTGCAGTCGTTGCAGGCGCAGTCGACCTGGCTCAGCAGCCAGATCACCTCCCTGACCGCATCGACGAGCAGCTGACCATGAACGCACAAGGATTCGCCGCCTTCGCCGCGGCGAGCGGCTCCGCCGCCACCGCCCAGCGCCAGCGGGCGCAGTACACCTCGGACGCCGTGCTCTCGGCCACGCCGGTGCAGCTCGTCACGATGCTCTACGACCGTCTCATGCTCGACCTCTCGCGCGCCGAGGCCGCCCAGGTCGCGGGTTCGTGGCTCGTCGCCGGCGAGCAGCTCGTGCACGCGCAGGCGATCGTCGCCGAGCTGTCGTCGTCGCTCAAGATCGACGTCTGGGACGGCGGCGAGGGCCTGCTGGCGCTCTACGGCTACGCGTCGACCGCCCTGGTCAACGCGAACGTCCACCGCGACGTGGCGCTCACGCGCGAGGTCGCCGGCCTGCTCGAGCCGCTCCGCCAGGCGTGGCACGAGGCGGGTGCCTCGTTGCAGACCACGACGGTCGCCCCGACCGGAGCCCTCGGTGTCGCCTAGGACCGAGCACACGCACGCCGCGTGGCGTGCCGCCCTGGACGAGCTGGAGGCGCTGGTCGCCGAGGCGGACGTGTCGCCCTCCGCAGGCGGCCCCGCGACGGCAGCCGGGCCGACGTCGACGTCGACACCTCGCTGGACGCCCCCGACCGGGCTGGGTCCGTTGCCGCAGGAGCTCGCGACCCGCGCCTCCTCGTTGGCGGAACGCCAGGGCCGCGTGCTCGACCGACTCGAGGCCGCCCGCGCCGCCGTGCTGCAACACCTCGGTGCCGTGCGCTCGGTCGAGGCGTCGCACGAGCCCTCGCGCCCGGTCTACCTCGACGCGACCGGCTGAGACCGAGCGCGGACCGGCCGGCACCGGCACCCGGCCCTGGCCCCGGCACCGCGACCGGCACCGGCACCGGCACCGGCTTCAGCCGAAGGGGATGACCCCGACGAGCACCGCCACCACGAGCATCACGACCGAGACGACGGCCGCCCGCCAGAGCACCTTCTTGTGGTGGTCGCCGAGGTTGACGTTCGCCAGGCTCACGAGCAGCAGGATCGCCGGCACGAGCGGGCTCTGCAGGTGCACCGGCTGGCCGATCACCGAGGCGCGGGCCATCTCGACCGGGTCGATGCCGAACGCCGAGGCGCTCTGGGCGAGCACGGGCAGGATGCCGAAGTAGAAGGCGTCGTTGCTCATGAAGAAGGTGAGCGGCAGGCTGAGCAGGCCGGTGATGACGGCCAGGTACGGGCCCATCTCGTTCGGGATCACTTGCACGAGCCACTGCGCCATCGCGTCCACCATGCCCGTGCCGTTGAGCACGCCGATGAGGACGCCTGCGGCGAAGACCATCGAGACGACGCCGACGATGCTCGGCGCGTGGGCCACGATCTCGGCGGACTGCTGCTTCACCTTCGGGAAGTTGACCAGCAGGGCGACCGCGACGCCGACCATGAACACGTAGGCGAGCGGGAAGAGGTCGAGCACGAGCAGCACCATGACGACGACGGTCAGCGCGAAGTTGAACCAGATCAGCTTCGGCCGCAGCGTCTCGCGCGTCGGGTCGAGCATGGTGTCGGCCATCGTGCCGGTCGTGGGGGTGCCGTTCGCGCTGGTGCCGGTGACGGGGTTGTCGACCGCGCGCTCGCCGGGGGCGTCGGCCCGGCTGCCGTCGGCGCGACCGCCGCGGAGGCCGAGCGCGACCGTGGGGCTGGTGAACATCGAGACGCCGACGCCGGCCTTGCCCGGGCCGCCGCCGCGGGCGGCCGTGGCCAGTTCGCGCGACAGGGGCGACATCTTCTCGGCTGCCGCGGCGAGCACCGAGCCGCCGAGCTCGACGGTGCCGAGGCGGCGGCGCTCGCGCAGGCCCATCAGCCAGGCGAAGGCGAACACGATCACGAGGCCGACGACCAGCGACGGCACGAGCGGCACGAAGATGTCGGACGGCGCCACGTTGAGCGCGGCCGCGGCGCGGACGGTCGGCCCACCCCAGGGCACGATGTTGAGCGTGCCGTTGGCGAGGCCGGCGACGCAGGTCAGCACGACCGGGCTCATGCCGAGCTTGAGGTAGATCGGCAGCATCGCGGCGGTCGTCACGATGAACGTGGTCGACCCGTCGCCGTCGAGCGAGACCGCCCCGGCCAGCAGCGCCGTGCCGAGCACGATCTTCGCGGGGTCGTTGCCCGTGACGCGCAGGATGAACCGCACGAGCGGGTCGAAGAGGCCGACGTCGATCATCAGGCCGAAGTACATGATCGCGAACATCAGCAGCGCCGCGGTCGGGGCCAGGTCGCCGATCGCCTCGATCACCATGTCGCCGATGCCGAGCCCGGCCCCTGCGAACAGGCCGAAGATGGTCGGCACCATGATCAGGGCGAGCATCGGCGAGAGCCGCTTGGTCATGATCAGCACCATGAAGGTGGCGATCATCAGATAGCCGAGGATGACGAGCATCAGGACTCCTTCGTCCAGTTCGTGTGTCCGGGCACGCTAGCGGCGCCTCCGGGCCCCCGTCGCGCTTGTGCGCATTGGCCGACTATCGCGCGTTCGGGGCGTTCTGCGCGTTCTGCTCGGGGGAGCCGCGCCTCCTCATCCGTCGCCTGCCGACCAGACCCGCCCACACGCACCTGGCCCCGGCACGACACCGCGTTTCGTGCACCGCACCCCGTCTAGTCGGGGTGCGGTGCACGAAAGGCGGTGCAGTGGTGGCGGGACGTCACCCGGCGGGCGGCCCTGCGGCCCGGCGGGCCCGCTTCCGCACCACGAGGGCACAGGCCCCGAACGCGGCCGCGCCGAGCGCCAGCAGCGTCAGGCCGACCACGAGCATCCACGGGGCGCCTCCCGAGACGATCCGGGCGAGTGTCAGACCGAGCCCGACCGCGACGATGGTGAAGACGACGGCCATGACCGGCTCCGACCAGGTCTGGCCGACGAGGTCACGCCGCTCGACCGGGAGGCCGTCGTCCTGTCGGCGGGCGGCGAGCTGCCACCGATCCCGGATCTCGAGGCCGATGACGGGCCCCCACATGATCGCCCCGCTGCTGCCGGTCTCGAGCACGATCGCCACGCCCAGCGTGACGAGCGTCCCGGCCAGGAACCACCACGGGAACACCGTGCGCAGCGGGACGACACGTCTCACCCGGCCGCCCCGGGTCTGGTGCGGCTGCGGCTGCGGCTGCGGCTGCGGCTCGGTCGGCATGGCCCGAGCCTAGGCAGCGTCCGGCCGATGCGCCCACGGCACCGCGTTCCGTGCACCGCACCCCGTCTAGTCGGGGTGCGGTGCACGAAAGGCGGCGCGGTGGCGGCGGATCGGGTCGGTCGGCGCGCGGCCGGCGGGCGAACGCGGACCCGAGGAGGCGCGGGTCGGGTCCGTCGCGCCCGGTACCCTGGCGGGCGTGACCGACGACAGCTCACCCCGGCGACGCCGCACGGCCGCGCGGCGTCGGACGGGTGCGGGGCGCGAGGCGGGGACGGGAGCGGCACCGCGCCTCCGTAAGCGACGGTTCGCCACCGAGGTGCTGCTGCTGCAGCTCGCCGTCGTCACCGCCATCGTGCTGTTGACCAGTGCCGTGTTCGCGGCCATCGCCGTGCAGCGGCTGGCGCGCGAGGCCGAGGCGACGGCGCTCGCGGTGGCGCAGAGCGTCGCGAGCGACGCCGACGTCCGCGACGAGGTCGCCCGGCTGAGCGTGGACGGCACCGAGATCGACCAGGAGGCGCTGGCCGGGGGAGCCCTGCAGCGCACCGCGGTCGCGGCCCGGCAGCGCACCGGGGCGCTCTTCGTCGTCGTGACCGACGACCGCGGGGTGCGGTTGGCCCACCCCGACCCCTCGCGCATCGGCGAGCGCGTCAGCACCAGCCCCGACGCCGCCCTGCGCGGGGAGGAGGTCGTCGCCTGGGAGCGCGGCACGCTCGGCGACTCGGCCCGTGCGAAGGTGCCGGTGTACGCGCCCGGGGCCTCCGTCGGAGGCGCGTCGGACGTCGTCGGCGAGGTCAGCGTCGGTTACGCTCCGGCGCGGGTCTACGACACCCTCGTCCGGGACGCCCTGCCCGTCGTCGGGGTCGCCGTGCTCGCCCTCGCGCTCGGCGTCGTCGCGTCGGTGCTGATCCGCCGCCGGCTCGACCGGGCGACCCTCGGGCTGCAACCCGAGGAGCTGACGACCCTGGTCCAGAACCAGCAGGCCGTGCTCGGCGGGGTCGGCGAGGGGGTGCTCGCGGTGTCCGGCGACGGCGTGGTGACGGTGTGCAACGACCAGGCCGCCCGACTGCTCGGGCTCGATGCGGGTGCCGTGGTGGGGCAGCCGCTCGCCGGGCTCGACCTGCCCGAGCGGCTCGTCGCGCTGCTCGGCTCGAGCGGTCGGCGCGACGACGTCGACGAGGCCCCGGCCGGCACCACGACCGACACGACGCTCGTGGTCGCCCACCACGTGCTGCTGGTCGACGTGCGCCCGGTCTCGCGCGACGGGGTCGACCTCGGCCGGGTCGCGGTGGTGCGCGACCGCACGGCCGTCGAGGCGCTCACCCGTCGGCTCGACGCGGTCGGGGCGATGACCACGGCCCTCCGCGCGCAGCGACACGAGTTCGCCAACCGGTTGCACGCCCTGTCGGGGATGCTCGAGCTCGGTCGGGCCGAGCAGGCCCGCGCCTACCTGGCCGACGTGCTCGACCACGGGCCCCTGCGCTACCCCGTCGCCCACGCCGACCGGCTGACCGAGCCGTACCTGCAGGCGTTCCTCGGAGCGAAGGGCGTCGAGGCCGCCGAGCGCGGCGTGCTGCTGAAGCTCGGGCCCGAGACCTTCGTCACGGGGTCGGTCGTCGAGCCCGGCGACGTGACGACGGTGCTCGGCAACCTGGTCGACAACGCGGTGCGGGCCGCGGTCGCCGGGCGGGTCACCCCGGCCTGGATCGAGGTGGAGGTGCTCGACGACGGCACCGACCTGCACCTGTCGGTGATGGACTCGGGTGATGGCGTCGCCGACGCCGGGCTGCTCTTCGACCGCGGGCCGCACGACCCCGACGGCGACCCGGCCGACGACCTCGACCCCGCACGCGTGCACGGCCTGGGCTTCGGGCTGCCGCTGTCGCGCGACATCGCCAGACGCCGGGGTGGCGACGTGTGGCTGGGTTCGCCGGGTGGCGACGGGCACGGCGCCGTGTTCTGCGCGAGGCTCGTGGGCGCGGTCTCGGGCGAGGCGGTGGCGACGGGCGGGTCCGGGCCGGCCCGCGCCTCCTCGTCCAGCGATGCGTCAGACGACCGGCACGAGCCGCACACCGGCGGCGACCCCCGCGATCCCGAGAGGACCACCCCGTGACGACCGAACTCACCGTGCTCGTGGTCGACGACGACTTCTACGTCGCCGACCTGCACCGTCGCCAGGTCGAGCAGTTGCCCGGCCTGCGCGCGCTGCCGGCCGTCGGGACGGTCGCCGAGGTGCGCCGCGTCCTCGTGGAGCAACCCGTCGACCTGCTGCTGCTCGACGTGCACCTGCCCGACGGCAGCGGCCTCGACCTGCTGCGCGAGGTCGACGTCGACGCGTTCGTGCTCAGCGCCGCGTCGGACGCCACGACCGTGCGTCGGGCCCTGCGGCGCGGGGCGTTGGGCTACCTCATCAAGCCGTTCGCGTCGGGCACGCTCGTCGACCGGTTGCGCGCGTACCAGCGGTACCGCAACGTCCTCGACGAGCGGACGACCGTGGACCAGGAGGCGCTCGAACGGGCCCTGCGCATCCTCCATTCCGGCGACGCGGCGAAGGCGGCCTCGCCGTCGCGGTCGGCGACCGAGCAGGCGGTGCTCGAGCAGTTCGGCGCGGAGGCCGGTGCCGGTGCCGCCGGAGGGGCCGAGGTCGAGCCGCTCGAGCTCTCGGCGGCCGACGTCGCCGCGCGGGTCGGGGTCTCTCGTGCGACGGCCCAGCGCTACCTCGCGGCGCTCGCCGCCGACGGCCTCGTCACGATGAAGCTCAGCTACGGCACCACCGGCCGCCCCGAGCACCGCTACTCGCGCCCCTGACGCGACCCGCGCCTCCTACCCGTCGCCCCTCTGCCGCATCGCACCGCCGACTGGACGGGGGGCCCCCCCCGGGGGGGGGGGGGGGGGCCCCGGCGGCGGGGCGCAGGGGGCAGTTGGCCGGGCGGGGGGCAAGGGTACAGGCCGGGGGCGCGGAGAGGGGGGGGGGACGGGGTA